>CAZKVF010000336.1:0-5933 GCA_964556085.1 uncultured Solibacteraceae bacterium | reverse complement strand
TTCCCTTACCAATGTCGGCGGCCCCGCTGCCGACGTCCCTTGCGGCACCGGCGGCCCAGGTTATGGAAGCGAAAGTTAGACCCAATGACAAAGCGGCGATTGCTTTGAGAATTCGTTTCGACTTCATGGTTGCGAACACCTTCTATTTAGATGCGCGGCGCTGCCGATCAGGAAACATCCTCACTCCAAAAAGTTCCTCGTTCGTGCGGGACCGAACGTTCGAGAACGGTTGCGAGATCTGTAGGGGAGGCGCCACCTCGGGGAAGGGTAAGCTGGGCCGGGTGCGGGTTCGGAGTTGGATTGCGGGCACCTGCAGCAAGCGACCGATTCGCTTCTACAAAATGCGTCGGCCGGAACTTTGCGCCGGCAGCTTGCGTAACCTTGGAAAGGGTTCACTTCCGGGCCGGGCAGGCGTTAATTATGCAAGTTCGTACTGTGGTCTCAATCGGCTGGTTGATGTTTATGGCGTACTGGTGGATTTCCGCCATCGGAGTAAAAAGGAACGTCCGCCCCAAATCGTTGCGATGGGAAGCGGGCGCCCGAATCCTGGCGGCCGCCATCATTGTAGCGCTCGCCCGTTACTCGGGGACCCGCACATGGTTCCAGGCTCAGCCGCCGGCTGCCATCAATCCGATCGAGGCTGCCGCGGGCCTTATTCTCTGCTTCGGGGGGTTTGCCCTTGCAGTGTGGGCCAGATTCAATCTGGGCAGAAATTGGGGAATGCCGATGACCTTTAAGGAGGGCCACGACCTGGTGACCGCCGGCCCGTACCGCTACATACGCCATCCCATTTACACGGGAATGCTGTTGGCCATATTAGGATCGGCCCTTGTGGCCGGCCGGATTTGGCTGGCGGTCTTCGTGGGGATGACGATCTACTGTGTGTATAGCGCGCGGACCGAAGAAGGCCTCATGCTGGAACACTTCCCCGACCAATATACGGGCTACAAGAGGCGCACGAAGGCCTTCATCCCGTTTGTCTTCTAGAGAGCGAGAGCGGACCCGAAGAGGCGGGGATGGCAACCCGAGCCGCGTATTATTATTTCCAGTCCAAGGTCGCTATCGTGATGGAATTCTAACGGCAGTCCTCGGTCGAGATGCAGGCCAAGCTGGACGCTGCGCTGGAACAAGCTGGAGTGCGGAATCCGAAGGACCTTGCGGCACACCCGCCGGATCCTTCTCTGGTTTTTTCAGATGGGCGCGATCTACTTCTGGTGATCGACGAGTCGCCCATTTGGCCCAGGCATTTCACTTTTCTGGAAACCTGTTTTCCAGGCCGAAACTGTTTGGGCAGAACCCAGAAATACCGCTATAGGAGCAGCGGGTGGCGCTGCCGCAGGGGCTATCCTCGGTGGCGGCCGAGGCGCAGGCGCCGGTGCTGTCATTGGAGGCACCGCTGGCGCACTCAGACCCACCAGACGCCGTTAGGTGAACAGGGGGGCACACGGCCGGGTGAAACGCAAGGAGACGGGCCATTGGAGGAGCCCGTCTAGACAAGGAGAAGGCTTAACTCTCAGCCTACTAAACAGATCTGAGCTGTCTAGAACGATAGATGGAGCTAAGCGCCTGCCCCACCCAATCCGCCGACCAGAAGGGCTGCCCCCGTTTACCGCAGCACGCTAGGCCCTTCCACAGGCCGCAATTCCTCCAGTTTTTCTGCAAGGAAGCGCAGAATAGAACCGGCATCCGTCTGGCCATCGAGGGGCAGTATCAGGACGCCCGCGGGCGTGAACTGGGCACCATGAGTGCCGCTGACAATATTCATCAGCCGCACCGGATCGACACGGGTCTTGGCGTGGAATTTCACGTTGAGCAGGTGGTTGCGGCGGTCGATCACCTCGATGCCGATTTGCTCGGCCTGCGTCTTTAGCGCGGAATACTGGATCAGATTGCTGACCGCGTCCGGCACCTTTCCGTAGCGATCCTCCAGCTCTTTCTCGGCGCGTTCGCGGGTGGTTGCGTCGTTTGCGTTGGCAATCTGCCGGTAAGCGCGCAGACGCTGGTTCTCGTCGGCGATGTAATCGGCTGGAATGCGGATATCCAACCCAAGGTTGAGCGCGGAGTGGATCTCGGGCACGACCTCCTCGCCCTTCAGTTCGCGCACGGTCTCGTCGAGCAGGCGCACGTAGGTGTCGAAGCCCACGGTGTTGATGTGGCCGTGCTGCTCGCCGCCGAGCAGGTTGCCGGCGCCGCGCATTTCGAGATCGAGCGCGGCGATTTTGAAGCCCGCGCCCAGATCGCTGAACTCCTTGAGTGCTGCCAGGCGCTTGCGAGCTACTTCGCTAAGTTCCGTATCCTGCGGCACCAAGAGATAGGCGTACGCGCGGCGGTTCGAGCGGCCTACGCGGCCGCGCAGCTGATACAGCTCCGAAAGGCCGTAGCGTTCGGCATTCTCCACCAGCATGGTATTCGCCAGGGGAATATCGAGGCCGTTTTCGATGATGGTGGTACAAACCAGGATGTCGAACTCGTGCTGCATGAATTGCAGCATGGTCTTTTCCAAATCAGCTTCGCCCATCTGGCCATGACCCACGCCGATGCGGGCCTGCGGCGCGAGTTCCTGGATCATGGCGGCACGCTGCCAGATGGAGTCGATGCGGTTGTGCAGGAAGTAGACCTGCCCTCCGCGGCCCAGTTCCAGCTCGACGGCGGAACGGATCAGGTTGGGATGGAACGGCGCCACTACGGTGTGAATCGCGAGGCGGTCTTTCGGCGGCGTTTCGATCACCGACATGTCGCGCATGCCCAGCAGCGACATATGGAGGGTGCGCGGAATGGGCGTGGCGCTCATGCAGATCACGTCCACGGTTTGCTTAAGGTGCTTCAGGCGCTCTTTGTGTTTCACGCCGAAGCGCTGCTCCTCGTCCACGATTACCAGGCCAAGGTCGCGGAAGGCCACGTCCTGGGAGAGCAGGCGATGCGTGCCGATGGCGACATCCACCTTGCCTTCGCCCAAGTCGGCCAGCGCCGCCTTCAGCTCTTTGGGAGAGCGGAACCGGCTGAACATTTCGACGCGCACCGGGAAGGGCTGGAACCGCCGCTTGAAGGTTTCGAAGTGCTGGAAGGCGAGCACCGTAGTAGGCGCCAGCACTGCGACCTGTTTGCCATCGCCGAGGGCTTTGAACGCGGCGCGCATCACGACCTCGGTCTTGCCGAAGCCCACGTCTCCGCACAGCAGCCGGTCCATGGGCTGCGGGTTCTCCATGTCGCGCTTGATTTCTTTGATGGCGGTGAGCTGGTCACGGGTCTCGGTGAACTCGAAGGCGTCTTCGAATTCCCGCTGCCAGTTGCTGTCGGGCGAGAAGGAAAAGCCCTCGGCCATTTTGCGCGCGGCGTACAGTTTGAGCAGTTCGTCGGCCATGTCGCGCATTTTGGCCTTGATGCGGGTCTTGGTGCGCGTCCAGGTGGCACCGCCCATGCGATCGAGCACGGGCTTGGCTTCTCCCGCGCCACGGAAGCGCTCGATCAGGTCCATGCGGGCGAGCGGCACGTAGAGCTTGGCCCCGCCGGCGTACTCAAGCAACATGTAATCACCTTTGGCTTCGCCTTGCGCGATCTCACGAAGCCCGAGATACTGCGCGATGCCGTGTTCGGCATGAACCACGTAATCGCCCGGCTTGAGGTCGACCAGATCGGCGGAAAAGGCTGCCAGCGGGGATTTGGAGGATGGCGCGCGGGCCACCATCTCGGATGCGTCGAACAGGTCTTCGGAGCCGAACACCACCAGCCCCGAATCGTGAAAGGATGAGCCGTGGCGGACCAGCCCCTTGACCAGGTAAACGCTCGCGACCGTCCCCGCCATGTAGGCGCGCTCGGCAAGATAAGCGGGCGTGGAATCGGCCTGTTCCAGACCGAGCTGATAGGTCAGGCCGTATTCATTGAGGATATCGGCCAGGCGCTCGACCTCGCCCGTGGTGCCGGCAAAAAAGGCCACGCGCTGTCCCGATTCCACCAGGTTTCGGGCTTCTGCGATGGCTACCTGCATGTTCCCGTGAAAGGTCATGGCGGGTCGCGTGGGGATATGGAAACGGGATTCGCCATTCCAATCAAGATCGAGTTCCCGGATGTCCAACTGGGCTGCGCCTTGGACCTGGTTTTTCAGATCCTCCCAACGGAAGTAGAGTCTCTCGGGATCGAAGGCCGGAGTGCGCTCGATCTGCTCGAGCCGTTTCCAGAAACGCTCCGCTGCGCCACTCACCTGTTCAGGCTCGTCCCAGAGAATCACCGGGTTTGCAAGCAGCGAGAATAGCGAAGACGTTTGCGGCCGCACCATTCCGGTGAGCAGTTCCCAGCCTGGAAATGGCTCCCCTGCCGGCCCGGCTCCATCCATCACTTCGTTGAGCTCGCTCAGAAGCGCGCGCGACTTTTGGTACTCGGTTAGAGGTAGCAGAGTGCATTCTTCGATCTTCAACACCGACCGCTGGGATTCGACATCGAAGCGGCGGATGGATTCCACCAGATCGCCGAACAAGTCGATGCGCACCGGGCGGGGCGCTTCTGGTGAAAACACGTCGAGGATGCCGCCGCGGACCGAATACTCGCCCACCATCTCCACAGGCTCGCGGCGCTCATAGCCAATGCTCTCCAGGTGCGCCAGGACATCTTCGAGGGGTATTTCATCGCCGACGTGGAGCCGTAACGCGAGCTGCCGGTAATATTCGCCCGGCGCGATGCGCTGCAACGCGGCCGGCACGGGAAGAACCGTAATGGGCACGTGCTCGGTGGCGAGACGCCAGAGTCCGACGGCGCGCTGCTCCAGAATTTCTGCGTGGGGCGAGAGGTTTTGCAGGGGCAGCACGTCCAATGCCGGCAAGAGCTGCGGGTTGTTGCGCCCGTCCGCGAGAAGCGAAAAGAAAGTCGCGACGAGCTCGGAAAGAGCTTCCGCCTGTTTATTGCCGTCCGTCACGATGAGTACAGGGCGGTTGGCATGATGCCAGAGGAGCACCGCATATAGTGCCTTGGCGGCCGTCGTCAGCCCGGAAAGCGAAGCCTTGCCGCCATTCCGGGAGCTTGCCGCCGATGTAGCACCGGCGTGGCGAATCGCATCCTGAAAGCCCGGATGCTTCGCCAGGTCGAGAAACAGGTCGCGAACCGCAGGGTGGATCAAGTTCGGTGAGAGAGTATCTTTTCTATTATGGCAGTGGTGGAATAGCCAGGCTCTAGAGCGATGGTGAGTACGCGGCCGCCCGCCGCTTCCACTTCTTCCCGGCCTGCAATGAAATGCGCCCAATCGGCGCCTTTGACCAGAACATCCGGAAGAAGCTCCGCGATCAATGCGCGAGGCGTGTCTTCCTCGAAAATCACGACGGCATCGACCGACTCGAGCGACACCAAAACTTCGGCACGCTCGCCTTCGGGAGTAAGGGGCCTGGCGGGACCTTTGGCGCGCCGCACGCTGGCGTCCGAATTCAATCCCACGATCAGGACATCGCCTGCCGAGCGGGCCTGCTCTAGCAGCCGGACGTGCCCGGGATGCAGCAGGTCGTAGCAGCCGTTTGTAAAGACCACGGTCTTGCCTTCACGCTTCCACTCGGTGCGCTGCTCGAGGATCTCAGCACGGCTGTAGAGGCGGGGCACGGCCTCAGTTTAGCAGCGGGAGTGCTCAGAGCGCGCCCGGAACCTCTCGTTCGACAAACCGCTCTTCTGTCAGGTATAAAAGTACGTTGGGCCGCTGCCCGAAATGCAATGGTCACCGACGGCGCACCGGCCCCGTGGGAGTTATATCTATGGACCGATTCCATCTGTCATCCCAGGCAGGTGTCTGCCTGCTGCTTCTTGCCCTGCTGGCGGGTGCGCCGCTATCGGCTCAAGTGAGCCTCGCGGGAGTGTGGCAGAACAAGCTGCACGAGGATTTTCCGGACCGCCTGGCCGGGCCCGAACTGGGCGACTACACCGGCATTCCGCTTAATGAGGCGGCCCGCGCGCGCGCCTTT
>CAZKVF010000335.1:0-5984 GCA_964556085.1 uncultured Solibacteraceae bacterium | reverse complement strand
CATGCTCGGTATGTTGGTGGCGGTCACCGCCGCCTTCATCAAGGCGCAGCCGATCTATAACCTCGAGTGGATCATAACCGCCATCGTCATCGGAACCGCAGTCGGCATTCCCATCGCCTATATCATGCCGATGACCGCCGTCCCCCAGCGAACTGCCCTCTCCCACGCGTGCGGCGCGCTCGCGGCCGCCCTCGTCGGCACAGCCGAGTTTTATCAGCGGCAACCCCAGGCCGATACCGCATTGCGCGGCTTTATCATGGTCGCGCTGATTATCGAAACCCTCCTCGGCTTCCTCACCTTCACGGGCAGCTTGATGGCGATGGGCAAATTGCAGGAAGTGCTGCCGCAGCGCCCCATCACCTACCGCAACCAGAATACCGTCAATTTTCTGCTGTTCGCCATAGCGGCGGGTATTGGTGTCCGCCTGATTTTCGTTCCCACCGATACTTTCCTGTTTCCCATCTTCGCGGCTCTCGCCCTCGTGTTCGGCGTGCTCCTGATCATCCCGATTGGCGGCGCAGACATGCCGACCGTCATCGCCATCCTCAACTCTTACGCCGGCCTCTCCGCCTGCGCCATGGGCTTCGTCCTCAGCAATAACCTCCTCGTGGTCGCTGGCGCCCTCGACGGATCTTCGGGCCTCATCCTCTCTATCATCATGTGCAAAGCGATGAACCGCTCGTTCACCAACGTCCTGTTCGGCGCTTTCGGCCAGGTTCAGGCCTCCAGCCAAAAAGTGGAGCAACGCCCCTATCGCAGCGCCAGCCCTGAAGAAGCTGCTCAGATTCTGGAATCTGCTTCCTCCGTCATCATCGTGCCCGGCTATGGTCTCGCCGTGGCCCAGGCCCAGCACAAAATCCGTGAGCTTTATGACAACCTGATGCGTCGCGGCGTGGATGTGAAGTTCGGTATCCATCCCGTCGCTGGCCGCATGCCGGGGCATATGAACGTGCTTTTGGCCGAGGCCGATATCCCCTACGACCGCCTCGTCGAAATGGACGAAATCAACGGCGACTTCCCGCAAACCGATGTGGCTCTGGTGATTGGCGCGAACGATGTTACCAATCCCAAGGCGCGCACCGATAAGACTAGCCCCATCTATGGCATGCCGATCCTCGACGTGGATAAAGCACACACAGTAATGGTTATCAAACGCTCCATGAACCCCGGCTTTGCCGGCATTGACAACGACCTTTATTACATGGACAGGACCCTGATGCTCTTCGGTGATGCCAAAGGGTTCGTCTCCGAAATCGTCAAGGAACTGCCTGCCCGCGCCGCCGCGTAAGTAATTGTGGGGCAGGGCTTCTGCCCTGCCGCCCTTTCTGAGCTGCGACCGTGAGGGAGCGGTACCGTACGATTTTTGGCATAGCACCACCATTTAGAGGTTGTTATCTCAACCCTCCAGTGCTACCTTTGAATCAGCAGTAGGAGGGGTTTGCCATGCAGCAGACTGCCGCGCCTTCGGGACTCACCACCGGTCATGCCCCGTTTGTCGAAGAAGCCAGCCACCGCGGGCAACTCTTTATCACCCAGATTTACGACCTGTATTCCCCGGAAAACCACGAATCCTGGCGGCGTCTCCACGAGCGTATCCAGCCGCGCTGGGAACTCTACGCCAATGACCGTTTCCTGACCGGTATCCAGGCGCTTCACCTGCCCTTGGACCGCGTGCCGCGCGTCGACGAGGTGAACCAGCGCCTCCGGCCCCTCACCGGCTTCCAGGCCAAACCCGTCAGCGGTTATGTCCCGCCTTACCTCTTTTTCGATTGCCTCCGCCGCCGCGAGTTCCCCACCACCATCACCATCCGCAGGCCGGACCGCCTCGACTACCTCCCCGAACCGGATATCTTCCACGACCTCGCCGGCCACGTCCCCATGCATACCGAACCCGCCTTCGCCAACACCCTCGTGCGCTTCGGCGACTGCGCGCATACCGCTGCCGAAATGGCTCGGGAAATCCGCGATTCTCGTGAACGCGCACAGCGCCTTTCCAGCGTCATCAAGGCTATGGCCCGCTTCTTCTGGTTCACCGTCGAATTCGGACTCATGCGGGAGCACCGCGGAATCCGCGCATATGGCAGCGGTCTACTCAGTTCCTATGGCGAACTCGAGCACGCCGTAGACTCTCCCGAAGTGCAGCGCTACCCGATCCAAATGGAGTGGGTCATCAATCAACCATTCGAAATCGATCACTACCAACCGCTCCTGTTCATCGTCGATTCTTTCGACCACTTGTTCGACCTGGTCGGCCGCTTGGAACAATGGATGCGCGACGGCAAGCTCAACAATGTCGCCCCCGGCCAGCCGAACCTCAAAGAATCCGACATCAACAGCTTCCTCGATGCTGCCAACTAGCCCTGATACCGCCGGCGGTGTTTGGTGGGGCAGGCGCTTCCGCCTGCCGACCGCTTCCTTTACCGCGCCGCCTTCAATTTGTAGCCGGCTTAAATTCCTCCCACCAACATCACGCTTACGTCCATCACGTTCGTCAGCGTCGGCCCAGTCTTTACCAGGTCACCCAAGCCCTCGAAGTAGTGATACGAATCATTCGCATTCAAATATGCCGCCCCCTCAGGATTGCGCGCTACCGTGCTTCCATCAGCAATTGCTCCGGCAGCATCTGTCGGGCCGTCCGTGCCGTCCGTTCCCGCGCTCAACACTACCGTTTCCTGCAGCCCGGCGATCTCAAGCGCCGCAGCCAGTACGAACTCCTGGTTCCGTCCTCCCAATCCGCTTCCACGCAAGGTAACCGTAGTCTCACCGCCAGAGATGATGCAGGCCGGCGGCCGGACCGGCTGCCCGCGAAGCGCGATTTCCCGGGCGATCGCGCCATGCATTCTTGCGATCTCCCGCGTCTCGCCCTGAATCTCACTCGAGAGCACCAAAGTCCGAAATCCCTGTGCTCGCGCGTACCTCGCTGCCGCAGCCAGAGCCAACCGGTTGCTGCCAATCACCGTGTTCCTCACCCGCCGGAATATGGCATCACCCGGCTTCGGTGTCTCGGGGATCTCTCCACGCCGCCCCTGCTCCAGCCGGCGCTTCACCGTACCCGGCAACCGCCCGGCAATCCCGTATTTCTCCGCGACATGAGCCACGTCCACAAACGTGCTCGCATCCGGCGCGGCTGGCCCCGATCCGATCACGCCCGGATCGTCTCCGATTACATCCGAGAGCAGAAGCGCTTCCACTCGCGCCGGCCATGCGAGTCGCGCCAACTGCCCTCCCTTAATTTGTGACAAATGCTTTCTGACCGCGTTGAACTCGTGTATATCCGCGCCGCATGCCAACAGCAGCCGCGTGACCTCCTGCTTCTCTTCCAGCGAAATGGAAGGCGCAGGCAGCGGCAACAACGCCGAGGCGCCGCCCGAAATCAGGCAAAGCACCAGGTCATCCCGGCCGGCCTGTTCAGCTATCTTCGCGATGCGCTCTGCCCCGGCTACCCCGCGATCATCCGGAACGGGATGGCCGCACTCGTTCAGTTCGATACGCCGCAGCTTGGCCACGTGGCCATACTTCACGTTGACCAGGCCGCCCGTGATGCGCTTCCCAAATATGCGCTCCACCGCCGCCGCCATGGATGCGCCGGCCTTCCCCGCCCCGACGACATAGATATTTCGGTAGTTCGAGGTATCGAGCCGCTCCAGATGCCGCCGGACAGCGCCCCCCGGGTCTGCCGCGGCTACGGCCGCGCGAAAAATCGAAAGCGCCTGTCGGCGCAGCACGCGCAGGCTCATTGGAGAAGCGGATGCATCAGGATCGACTCCACTACGGGATCTGGGTCATCGCCCGTGATCGGAATGTGGATATCCGCCAGCCGGTAAGCTTCCACCCGCTCCTCGTACAGAGCGGCGAACTGCTCAGGGTTCAGTGAAAGCGGCCGGTGAGCCGTCTCTGACGCGCGCCGCTCCACAATCTCGAACGGGCAATCCAGCCAGACGCTGACCCCGCGGTCTCCGACTAATGCGCGGTTTCCCTCCCGCGCAAAAGCACCCCCGCCGAGCGCCAGCACCGATGGCCGCCCCTGCTCGATCCACGCAACGTGCCGCGTGAGAATCGCTGTTTCGATGCGCCGGAATTCCGGCTCCCCGCGAGTCTCGAAGATCTCGCGAATCGTAGCGCCCTCGGCAGCCTCTATCTCGTGATCCATGTCAAAGAAGCTCCAGCCGAGCCGATGGGCCAGCACACGCCCGATCGTCGATTTGCCTGAACCCATGAACCCCACCAGGTAGATGCCCGGCGTGCGCTTGAGCTTCAAATTCATCATCGATGTCCTAAGCGCTTCGGGTCATGGCGGCCATTTGCGCTGTTACCAGTCCGGGCGCTACGCGCATCGCCACAACCAACAGCCAGGCCGCCCACGGAGTCACCACCGTCCGGGCATCCCGCTCGATTCCGCGGCGGATGGCGCGTGCGCATTCTTCGGCCGTGATCGCGAAACGGCGTGTCCGCGACACGCCCTCCGGCACTCTGCCGCCATGCGCGTTTTCCTGAAATGCTGTCTTGACGTACCCCGGGCACACCGTCATCGCCCGGATGCCGTCGCGCCGCAACTCCATGCCAAGCCCCTCCGTCAACGCTCCGAGAGCATACTTGGACGCGCTGTACAGCGTCATCCAAGGGAGCGGCACTTTCCCCGCAACCGAACTCACATTGACAATCATGCCGTCCCGCCTTGCGCGCATCTGCGGCACGACCAGTTGGGTTAATGCGAGCACCGCGAAGAAATTCAGCTCCATCAGCCAGCGTGCTTCCTCCACAGGCGCGTTCCAGGACGGCATGTATAATCCCGCACCTGCGTTGTTGATCAGGATGTCGATCTTACCGAATCTCTCCAGAGTCCGGTCCACGATGCGGCGCCGGTCGGAGTCGCTGGTGACATCACCCGCAGTGACGAGCGCCTCCGAGGGCGCTGCTTTCTTTAGCCCTTCCTCGGAGCGCGCGGTCAGAGAGAGACTGGCTCCAGCGCGCGCAAACTCGCTCGCGCATGCTGCTCCTATCCCCTGCGACGCGCCGGTTATCAGGACGACGTTACCTTCGATGCGCATGTCCGCTTGGCGGAAGTTAACTACAATAGCGGCTATTCAGTGAAAACGCCATAATGGTATCATGTCGTCGCGGCTCATCCCTCTGTTCCCGTTGCACGTCGTAATCTTTCCCGGCACGCCGCTGCCGTTGCACATTTTCGAGGAACGCTACAAGGACATGGTCGGCACTGCCATTCGCGAAAACTCCGAGTTCGGCGTAGTGCTTGCCCGCGAAGAAGGCATCGTAAATGCAGGCTGCACCGTCATCGTGGAAAAACTTACCGAACTGCACGCCGACGGCCGCATGGACATCGTGACTCGGGGACGCCGGCGCTTCGAAATTCTTTCGCTCAACGAGGATAAGGAGTATCTCCAGGCGGAAGTGCAATTCTTCGAAGACGACGATTACCGCCCCCCGCCGCAAGAACTGAAACAACAGGTCCTGTCGCATTACCAGGCCTTGCGTCAACTTGGCGCTGCCAAGGAGATCGCCGAACCGGATGACAAAGACCCGCAGCTCAGCTTCCAACTGGCGCCGGCCATTCCTGACCTGAACTTTCTCAGCACCCTCCTGCGTCAGCGCTCCGAAACCGGACGCCTGCGGGAGCTGAACAATTTCCTGGAGCAATATATTCCACGGCAGCGAGCCATCGAAAGGCTGAGGGCGCTCGCCCCTACCAATGGTTATGGTGGCAAGCACGTGGAGATTTAGCGCATGGAGCTGTCTCTCCGCACTGAAAAGCGGCGATTGCGCCGGAGCTTTTCCTTCACAGCTTCTCTTTGTCTTCATGCGTCCGCGGTGGCTTGGATAGCAGTCGGACCCTACCTGCTGCCCGACGAGACGCCCTTGTACGATCGCGAGATCCGTCCCAACACGCAACGGGTCATCTGGTATAGCTTGCGAGACCAGCTTCCGCCGATCTCCCCGTCCGAACAGCCTAAACTACCCCAGCCGCC
>CAZKVF010000334.1:0-5430 GCA_964556085.1 uncultured Solibacteraceae bacterium | reverse complement strand
AGCGGACATCGTTCAGCAACGAGTTCACGGAAGTCTCCTAAAGCCTAGGACTGGGCAGCCAGTCAATGGTTACTCAAGTTGGGCGATTTTTTTTAGCCAGGGGCCAGGCGAGGTTCTCGGAAACGTTTCGACCGCGACTGGATGATGGACTATAAACGGACATATGGCTCGGGTGGCGTGAAAGTGCAGACTGCGCTGGGACAGGTGCAGATACACGGCCGTCCCGCGGTTTCCGGGCCCTAGCGTCGACTGTCTGGCCGTGACATGCTGGAGTCATGCAGACGGCCCGCGCCCGGCATAAGATCGCTGTGCTCGCGCTCCTCACCCCGGCCTTGAGTTGGGGGACCCAACCGCTGAAAACCGACGCGATCCGCAAACTTCACTTCAGTCCCGATGGCCGCTACATCTTGGCGCAGGATGCTTCCGAGATCACCGTGCTGACCGTGACTCCCTTAGCCGTCCTGTTCAGGATTCCGTCGCAAGACGTCACAGATGTTCAATTCACACCCGAATCGCAGCACGTCACATTCCTCAGGGGAGGCACACGGGCGGATGCGGACCAGATCAAGTTCTGCAAGTCCGTTACTCGCGTGGAGTACTGGAGCATAGCCGGTGGCACTCGTACGGACTCGCGTGAGTTACCAAGTCATGCGTGTGGCCCAGAACAGCTCTCCCCGGATAGCCGTAGCTTCGCGTGCCACGACCTGTTCGGCACGCTCTGGCTGATCGATACTAATTCGGGGAGCACGATCCTCCGGAAGGATGGGTTCGATAGTCACGACTACGGTTGGAACGGAGCCAGCGTCGAATTACGGTCGGAACCGAACGTTGTGTCGTCTGATCCGGGACTATCGGTGAGGATGGCGTTCTCGCCAGGCAGCCGCTACGTCATCGCCACTTTGCAAGAGCACCTCATCATAAAGCGGCTACCAGACATCGACCTAACGCCAAAGGAATGGTGGAGCGCCAGAGCAGTCGTGTGGGATTTGCGCGTCGGGAAGCCGGTACCGCTAAAAGACCACTTGGATGTTCTGGCGGCGAGCGCCGTCACTCATCCATTGGACGAAAACCCAGACCGACGGCGGTTCTTCACCTTTCTGGCGCCGGACCGGCTCCTGGTTTCGGACCTGTTCTATGCAAAAAATGGGCATGTGACCGCCGATCTGCTGGAATTTCCTTCAGGGCGGTTGCTATCGAAGCCGGTCCTGCCGGCTGGCGAGTTGTTCCCCGCCACAGACCCCAGTTTCGCGATCGTGCGACTCACTGGCCAGGACAGGATCGACAGTCCCCAACGGACCGTGGCTGCCGAACTTTACACAGGAGAACTGATCGTCAGCGACACTCCCGCACTGGACGTTCTCGGACGTTATTACGTCGCTGAACCAAGCCGAGGTTGTGTAGGGCTATATGAGCGCGGTAAGGGCCTCCGGGCCACAATTGACCTTCACAAGAAGTGAGCAGAGTGCAAATGGATTGGGACGCAGCCCGTCGGCTTCCCCGAGAAGCGCCGCCGTACGCGGGGGTAGTGGCCGAAAAGCCAACTCCCCAGTGATGTCACGAACCACGGACACAGCGCTTTCCTTGATCCCTTCGTGATAACCTTCCCTGAATAGTGCAATCCGAAGAACAAGAGCGCATGGACGCGCTGAGCGAGGCCATCGTGCGCCTGCTCCAACGCCATGAGCAGACCGAGCGCCGCATCGCACGAATCGAAACAGCGTTGGGGATCGGTGAAGCCGCGCCCCCTGTGGAGCGCGTGCGCCAGCCGGAACCTGCGCCTCCTCCGGTGGTAACCGAGACTTCTTCTATAACCGAGCCACCCGCACCTCCACCCGCACCTCCGCCGGCCGCGCCCGTGCAGCCGCTCGCACCCCCCTCCGACCGCCCACGCGAATTTGAAACTCAAGTCGGCCTCACATGGATCAGTCGCATCGGCGCCGTCACCCTGATCTTCTGCGTCGCGTTCATATTCAAGTACGCCGTCGACAATCAATGGATCGGTGAAACCGGGCGCATCGTCCTCGGTATCCTGGCCGGGCTCGCCTGCATTGTCGCCGGTGATTCCATCTGGCGCCGCGGCCACCAAACCTACGCGCAGGCAATTTCCGGCATGGGCATCGCCATCCTGTATCTTTCCTTCTACGCGTCCTTCGCCTTCTATCACCTGCTGCCGCAAAGCGCCCCTTTTGCATTGATGACGCTGACCACGGCGCTTTCAGGCGCGCTCGCGTTACGTTATGAGGCACCCGCGATCGCCGCCCTTGGGCTCATCGGCGGATACCTCACGCCGGTGTTGCTCAGCACCGGCGAGGACCGGCCCGCAATTTTCTTCAGCTACGTTTTCTTGCTGGATCTCGGCGCGCTCGCGCTGGCGCGCGCGCGCAAATGGCTGCAGTTCGAGTTCCTGGCTTTCGCCGCCACAGTGGTCCTCTACGCGATCTGGGGCGCCACGCACTATACCGCCGAAAAACAAATCGTGGCGACGGTTTTTGCGTTGCTGTTCTATTCAATATTCCTGGCCGGACACGCCGCCATCGCAATTGCCTCGCAGGTGCTGGTCACCACTGCGCTGGCCGGTATTTGGGATGCCAAGCCGGCTGCCTACCTGACAACCACCACTGCGGTTGCCGCGGCCGGGCTGGTTGCAGCCGACATCCGTAAGAACGCGGCGCTCGCTCCCGTTGCTCTCGCGGCATTCTGGACGCTTTACGTAATCTGGTATCGTTCGTTCAACGGAACCGTGGCCGCCGGTACGGCCCTTCCATTTCTTACCGTTGCGTTCCTGTTGTTTTACGCCTGGCCGCCGTGGCGCGTGCTGGTGCGCAAAGCCGAATTGCGGAGCCCGGAATTTCTGGTGCTGGCACTCAATGCTGCGGCCTACTATGCCGCCGCCTACAACCTTCTGGTGACGGACAATCGCGCCTACCTCGGCCTGTTTACAGTAGCTCTTGCCGGACTGTACCTCGCGATGAGCATGGAACTGTGGCGCCATTTGCCGGCGGAAAACCGCGACACCCGGTCCGTGCTGCTTTCTCTAGGCGTCGCGATCACTTTGATCACCCTGGCAGCTCCCATCCAGTTCACCGGTTATCGCATCACCATCGGCTGGGCCGTCGAAGCCGCGGCGCTCACGTGGATCGGCAGGCGCGCGCGAAGCGAACACCTCATCATCGCAGCGCTGTGCATTTTCGCTCTGGTGTTCATTCGCCTCTGGACACTCGATTCCTGGATCTACTCCCAGCCGGCCTACCGTGCTCTGTGGAACGGACGGTTTATGACCTTTCTCGTCGCCGCCGTAGCGCTCTGGGCGTCAGCACGCTGGCTTGGCGCCGGCGCCCGTGCACTGGCCACCTACATCGCCGGGCACGTAGTCCTGATATGGGGCCTGATGCTCGAAGTGACGGGATGGGCCGAGCGCAACGCCACTCCCCAAAACCTGTCGAATCTCGAGAGCACGTCGATTTCGATCCTGATGGCCGTCTACGCTCTCGTACTGATTGCGGCTGGCGTTCTAACACGAACGCTGATCAACCGCGTCCTGGGACTGGGACTCATCGGCCTAGTAGTCGCGAAATTGTATCTTTACGACGTGTGGCTGCTGGTTCGCATTTACCGGATTGCCGCGTTCGCCATCTTGGGCGCGCTGCTGCTCATCACGTCGTATCTCTATTCGCGCTACAGGGAAAAAATTGAAGCCTGGTGGAAAGATGACAAAGTGCCTTCTTAGCCTGGTGCTGTTTTCAGTCCCAGCCATTCAGGCGCTGGACACCACGCGGTGGCAGGCTCAGTCGGCCATCCAGGTTCCGGAAGGATCCATCGGCATTGCTGCCGTGAAACTCACGCGCGAAATCTACGTGCAATCGCGCGCCGAACTGGGCGATTTGCGCGTTGTGCGCGGAGGCGAAGAAATCCCTTACATGATCGACGCTCGCAGAGGCGCTGTCGAATTCCGGGAGATCGCGCCGCCGGTGATCAACCAGTCGGTGGCGCCGGGACGCGGGCTTCAGTTGACGCTCGATCTGGGCTCCCATTTTAAACACAGCCGGATTCGGCTCTCCACCAGCGAGACCAACTTCAAGCAAAAGGTCCGGATCGAGACCGGTGAGGACGGGCGCTCCTGGTCCATCGCGCGCCAGGACGGCTACATCTTCGATTTCTCGCAGGGCGACCGGCATATGGCCGTGCTGGCGGTGGATTATCCCGCCTCAACCATGCGTTACGTACGCGTGACCGTGTATGGGTGGATGAAGACCGATGCCGTCCGCCAGGTCTGGGCGGCTTACCGTAACGAACTCCAGGCAGAGCGCGATGTCATGGACACCGTCGTGCCGCAGCGCAGCGAAGATCCGGAAACGAAATCCAGCCTTCTGCTGATCGATCTGAAGCAGGCCGGTGTGCCCTACGATCGCGTGCGTCTGGAATCGGGCTCCCATTACTACCGGGCAGCCGAGCTCGAGACCAGTAAGGATGGCAAGGACTGGCGCTTCGCCGCCACTGGAACCATTTTTCAAACCGCGAGTGAACCCTCAACCGGCTTGACCTTCGGCGAACGCCACGAACGATTCCTGCGGCTGCGAATCTTCAATGGCGATGACAAGCCAATTCCGGTCAAGCGCGTGGCGGTCGAGGCAACTGTGCGCCTACTGAAGTTCGCTCTGGCCGCTGGCGCCGGGCAGCCTTACCTTTTTACCGGCAACCCCGATGCAAAAGCGCCGTCTTACGATCTCGCCGCGGTCCTGGCACGTGAAGCGCCGCAGCCGGAGGTTCGTGCCACGCTGCTCGCGCCGGCCGGTAATCCCGGATATCGCTCGCCACCGCCACCCGTCAAGCCCTGGAGCGAACGCTATCCCCAATTGCTGTACGGAACTTTGGCGGTAGCCATCCTGGTGATGGGTTATGTCACGGTTCGTTTTCTTTTGAAGGTGAAGAGCGCCTCGGGCTAGAGCGCCGGCTATTACTTGAGGCTCTTCAAATACTGGACCATCGCCTCGGCGTCTTCCGCTTTCAGCTTGTACGTGGGCATGGGTGGATCGGCGTTGTGGCCGCTTGGACCGAGCCCCGTCTTCAGAAATTCGGTGATGCCCTTCTCGCCCCATCGCTGCCACAACCGGCTCCCAGGCGTCAGGTCGGGTGAAGTCTTGTGCCACTCCTTCACGGGCTGCATGGGCTGGAAATCGAGTACCGTGCCCTTCAACCACTTCTCGTGGTCAAGCTGGCCATCCGCGCCGCGCGGTGTGTGGCAATCCTGGCATTTCGCCACTTCCTCCACCAGATACTTCCCACGTTCCACTTGATCGGGCGCCGCATTAACCAAGGGTAAGGCGGCAAACAGGGATACGGCTGTGGTCAGCAATATTTTCATACGTTACAATGTATCCACGAAAAAGCCCCTGCCGCAACTCCCCGGTTTTGTCGAGTTCGTCTGTTACA
>CAZKVF010000333.1:0-20846 GCA_964556085.1 uncultured Solibacteraceae bacterium | reverse complement strand
CGCGATAGGCGTTGACGCCGAACAACACGATGCCGCTCATTACGAGAGTCGTCATGACGGGTCGGCGTATGAAGAGCTCGGTGATGTTCACGGTCTTGTCGAGAATGCGTTATTCGTTTCCGGACGTCCGGGTCTATTTTCGCATACTGATTAGCACGAGACCGGGAGGCGCCGGTGACGAAAACCGCCGGCCGCAACCAGGAGGAAGCGCTTGGAAGATGGAAGCGTCTGTCATATAAGAATTTAGAACCTGAAATACGGTTAGAATGGAGTCGGTATGGAACGTGCATTCGAGCTGGCCGCAACGGAATTGCGGCGGGCTTGCGACCCTGGCAGTCTGGGATTCGAGACCACAGCGGGCTTGCCGCTGCTAAGCGAAGTTTTGGGTCAGCCGCGCGCGGTGGCGGCCCTGGAATTCGGCACGCGCATGGGCAGCCCGGGTTTCAACTTATTCGCCTTGGGCCAGCCAGGGTCCGGCAGAACCACTCTGATCAAAGACTATCTCGAGCAATACGGGCAAACGCAACCTCCGCCGCCGGACCTTTGTTACGTCTACAATTTCGCCGATGCGCGGCGGCCATTACCCCTGAGCCTGCCAGCCGGGCGCGCAGTGCAGTTCAAGCACGATATGGACGCTTCACTGGAGGAACTGCAAGCGGCGATCCCGAAAGCCTTCGAAACCGAGGAATACACCAACCGCCGCGACCAGGTGCTCCAGCAGCTCGAAGAACAGCGCCGTGAAAAACTGACGCAGATCGATCGCCATGCCACGGAGAGCGGTTTCAAGTTGCTGAAAGGGCCAGGAGGGCTGATGCTGGCGCCGGCGGTTGGTGAGAAACTGCTATGCGACGAGGACCTGGAACGCCTGACGGCCGAAGAGCGGGAAAAGTTCGCGCGGGCGCGCGACCGGCTCCAGCATGAAATCGAGGAACGGCTGCGCTCGGTCCGCGAACTGGAGAAAGGGATCCGCGATGCTCTGCGCGCGCTGGATACGGACACCGCTGTGTATGCCACACGTCACGTGATTGAGGATCTTCGCGCCCGTTATTGCGACCTGCCGGCTGTTCTGGATTATCTCGCCGCGGTCCAGGCCGACGTTACCGCCCATGCCGATGAGTTCCGCAAAGGGAAAGAGCAGGAAACGCCCCCAGCCCTGGCGCCGCTGGTGCAAGCCGGCGAGAAACCGCTGGTGCGTTATCAGGTCAACGTGCTGGTCAATAATGGCGGGCTTAAAGGAGCGCCGGTCGTCATCGAGACAAATCCGACTTACCACAATCTCATAGGGCGCATCGAACACCAGGCCACCTGGACCGGCGTGGTCACCGATCATACGATGATCAAACCGGGTGCGCTGCACAGGGCCACTGGCGGATATCTGATCGTACCGGCCCGCGAATGCCTGATGAATCCTTTCGCCTGGGATGGGTTAAAGCGCGCGCTCAAAAACGGCGTCCTGCGTATTGAGGAACTGGGCACGCAGCTCAGCCTGGTCAGTACGGTGACCCTCGATCCCCAACCGGTTCCTCTCAATGTCAAAGTGGTTCTGATCGGCAGCCCCGCGCTGTATTATCTGCTCGATACCTATGACGAAGACTTTCAAAAACTGTTCAAGGTGAAAGCCGACTTCACGACGCGGATGCCCCGCAACCCGGAATCGGAGCAAGCTTACGCGCGGTTTGTCAATACGATTGCGCGGCTGGGAAACACGCTGCCGTTCGATTCATCGGCCGTGGCGCGAGTCATCGAGTATGGCTCCCGCGCGGTGGAGGACCAGGACCATCTTTCGACGCGCTTTGGCGACGTTGCGGATCTGGTCGGCGAAGCCGCACATCTCGGTGGACGGAACTCACACACGGCGGTCACCGCAAAGGACGTGCGGGCGGCCGAAGACGCGCGCCGGTTCCGGCAGAACCTGATGGAGGAACACCTGCAGGAAGCTTTGCTCAAAGGCACACTTCTGGTGGAAACATCGGGCCGGGCCGTGGGCCGGATCAACGGCCTTGCTGTTCTGAGCCTGGGCGACTACAGCTTCGGAGTTCCCACGCGGCTCACAGCCACGGTGGCGGCGGGGCGGCGCGGGGTCGTCAGCATCGAGCGCGAAGTGGAGTTGAGCGGCCCCATCCACGGCAAAGGCGTTCTGATCCTCAGCGGTTATCTTTTGAATAAGTACGAGCCGGCGGGACCGCTGACGGTTTCCGCCAGCCTGGTATTCGAACAGTCATACAATCTGGTGGACGGCGACAGCGCGTCGCTGGCGGAGTTGTGCGTACTCCTCTCGGCGATGGCGGATGCGCCGCTGCGCCAGGATATCGCGGTGACCGGATCGGTCAACCAGCACGGCCAGGTGCAGCCGGTGGGCGGAGTGACTCAGAAGATCGAGGGCTTTTTCGATCTGTGCCGCGCCAGAGGACTCACGGGATCGCAGGGCGTGCTGATTCCGGCGGCGAACCGCCGCCATCTGATGCTGCGCGACGACGTGGTGGAAGCCGCCACCGCAGGCCTGTTTCATATTTGGGTGGCCTCTGAGGTGGACGAAGCTCTCGAACTGCTCACGGGATTGTCGGCGGGCGTCGCTGACAGGGCCGGAACCTATCCGGAAGGCAGCCTGCACCGGACGGTCGCCGACCGGCTGGCACGGTATGCCGCGGCGCTAAAAGCGAGCACAACTGAGGAGAAGAAGCCGGAACTGGTGACGGTGTAAAGCCACAAGAGTCAGCGCGCGATGAGAGGCAGTTCGCTGGTCCCGTTGGGCACGTGCTGGTCCACGGCGCGCAGCATAATGGCGGCCATGGCGTAATCGGCGATTACCGAGGTCAGCTCGAACATGCCCTGTTTTCCGAAGGCCTCGACTACCTTGGCGTACAGTTCCGGGCTCACCGCGTGTTCCCGAAGCAGCCCCCGCCCGAAGCGAATCACCAGCGCGTCTTTCTCGGGGAGGCCCTCAAGCCCGCGATTGAAACGAATGGCGTCGATGGTCTTTGCGTCCACCATGGCGCGTTTGGCGCCGGCTTCGTGCGCGGTCCATTCGTAGTTCTCGTTGAACTCGCGGGCGGCGATCAAGGCGCAAATCTGGAACATGGCCGGGCCGACGACGGTATTGCGCAGGTATAAGTTCAGCTTGTTCATCGGCTCCGCGACACCGGGACTATATAAGGAAGTGGCTACCGGCCCCAGGGGCGGCGTGGAGCGGTCCTTACCATTCGCGTCTTTGCCGGCCACGGCATCGAAAACCCGGAGCGCCTCGCCGCTGAGCTGATCGCGCTCGAGGAGCGGGAGCCGGCTGAACGATTGAGGATCGATATCCGACGGCAGCTTTTGAGACTGGGCCGCACCGCCCGCGGCCAGCACAATGATAAGAATCAGGAGTCGCATGCTTGGTTCCAACCTCGGTTTGATCAGAATAACACCGGTTGTAGCGCTGGATATTCCTGTATTATCGAAGCTGTGCGGTATTGGATCATCCACTGGGTGCTGAGCGGTGTCGCTCTACTCATCGTCGCCCAAATTCTGCCAGGCATCGAGGTGGATGGGATTGGCGCCGCTCTGATTGCGGCATTCGTCATCGGCTTGGTCACCGCCACAGTGGGCCTCATCCTGAAAATCGTTCTGCTGCCATTCATCATCCTCAGCCTGGGCATTGTCTACTTCCTGATCAACGGGCTGATGCTCAAGCTGGCGTCTGCATTGGTCCCAGGATTCCGCGTTATTGGTTGCCTGCCGGCCGTGGCGGGATCGATTCTTCTCACAGTCGTCGATTTCCTTTTGAACCGGCTCGTCCGCTAAGCCACTACGCAAGTAAGACAGGCGGCGTCATATAGATATGTTTGCCTTGCCTCTGAGCGGCCGTGCGCCTGTTGCTAGGATGGTAAAGCGATGACTGCTAACCAGCCCATGCCGCCGAAGCTGCCTATTGCGGGTGTAAAACACTTGATCGCCGTGGGCTCAGGGAAGGGAGGCGTGGGCAAGACCTCTGTTTCCGTGAACCTGGCAGTGGCGCTCACCTCACTCGGATTTAAGGCGGGTCTCATGGATGCCGACGTTTACGGCCCTAACGTTCCGCTCATGATGGGGATCAACCGAACCCCCATGGCGCACGGCGAACGCATCCAGCCGCTCGAGCAGTTCGGGGTCAAGCTAATGTCCATGGGTTTTCTGAATCCCGGCGACAAGCCGCTGGTGTGGCGCGGGCCGATGCTGCATAGCGTCATCCAGCAATTCCTGCGCGGCGTCGACTGGGGCGATCTCGATTACCTGGTGATCGATCTTCCCCCCGGTACCGGCGACGTGCAGTTGTCGCTCATTCAGACTGCGCCGATCACCGGGGCGATCGTCGTGACCACGCCCTCGGATGTTTCTCTCGAGGACGCGCGCAAAGCGGTCCACATGTTCCATCAGGTGAAAGTTCCGATTCTCGGGATCGTCGAAAACATGAGCTTCATGAACTGCCCGCATTGCCACGAGCGAATCGATGTTTTCAGCTATGGCGGCGGGCGCCGAACGGCAAAAGAGATGCGCGTGCATTTCCTGGCGGAGTTGCCGCTCGATCCGGAAGTACGCATCGGAGGCGATAGCGGCAAGCCGGTAGCGCTGCGCAAAGAGCAGGGCGAGCCCTTTGTAGAGCTGGCCCGAAATACGGTTGCTCGTACCAATGAGGAGGCCGCCAAGAGCGGTCCAACCTTCGAAGTTAGCGAATAATCCTGAAACCAGGCCGCGCCGTCGTGTATCTGGAATGATGTAACGGGAAAACCTGACATGCCCAAGGTGGTGTGGTTTGCCGCAGTGTCTATTATCTTGTCAGGGCAAATTGTTACATTTGCCAACACCGTGGTGACGGTCTCGGCCCACGATGCCAATAACCAGCCAGCGGCAGCTGTGTCAGTGCAAATTACTCAAGGCACGCAAGTAGTGGCGTCATTCGAAACCGGCGAGAACGGCCTGGTGTCGCTTCCCCAGCTCACACCCGGACATTATTCACTTTTGGCAACAAAGCAGGGCGCTGAGCCCGTTCGGAGCGAATTCGACGTCGGAGAGTCGGGGGCTGCCACGATTGAGTTGGTGCTGATTCCCGCCCTCGCGCGGCACGATCAGATCGACGTGCATGATACAGTGACGCCGGTCGAAGCGGGCGCGTCCACTCCCAGTACCGTGACGCCGCAACTCGCCAGAGACTTGCCACAACGGCCGGCGACGGTCGCGGACGTTCTGCCTCTGGTTCCTGGCGTGGTCCGTTCCACCACCGGGGGCCTGCAGATCTCCGGCGCCGGTGAACATCGCGGCTCGCTGATCGTGAATTCGGCCGATGTTACCGATCCGGCTACCGGCCAGTTCGGGCTGACGGTGCCGGTTGATGTAGTGGAAAACCTGAGCGTCTATCAAACGCCTTTCCTGGCGCAATACGGGCGGTTCACGGCGGGCCTGGTTTCAGTCGAGACCCGGCGCGGCGGCGATCGGTGGAAATGGGAATTGAACGATCCATTTCCCGATTTCCGCATCCGCAGCTACCACATGCAGGGCATCAAGGACGCGACGCCGCGCCTGAATTTTGGCGGCCCGCTGATCCCCGGGAAACTGTACTTCACCGAAGGCTTTGAATACGAGATACGCAAGATCGAAGTGTACACGCTGGCATGGCCGAATAATCAGAAGAAGCAGGAAGGTTTGAACTCGTTTGCCCAGTTGGATTGGATCGCTTCGGCGCGCCAGTTGGTCACCGCTTCGCTGCATATCGCGCCGCAGAAACTCCAGTTCGCGAACATCAGCTTCCTGAGCCCCGAGCCGACCTCGCCGGATGCCGCGACGCACAACTACACCGCGACGCTATCGGATCGCTTGACATTGGGCAGCGCGCTCTGGGAAAACACGCTTTCGCTGACGCGCTTCGATGCAAACGTCTGGCCGCAAGGTCCGCTCGGGCTGACCATGGCGCCGTGGGGCAACAGCGGCAATTATTTCGAACAGCAGGGTCGCGTCGCAACTCGCGCGTCATGGTCCTCGACGTATTCTTTCCCCCAAGTGAACCGTTGGGGCAGCCACAATTTCAAAGTCGGAACCTACGTCGCGGGCAGCGGCGACCGCGGCCAGGTGAGCGAATCTCCGATCGATCTGGTAAACGGCTCAGGCGGCCTTATCGAGCGGATTTCGTTTTCCGGCGGCCGGCCCTACAACACGATGGACACTGAGTACGCCGTTTTTGGCCAGGACCACTGGATCGTGTCGCCGCGCTTTGCGGTCGATCTCGGTATCCGCACGGAGTCGCAGGAGCTTTCCGAATCCTTTCGTGTGGCGCCGCGCGCGGGCATAGCCTGGACGCCGTTTCCTAATGCCGGCACTACCTTTCGCGCGGGATTCGGCTTATTCTACGACCGCGTGCCGCTGAACGTGTACTCCTTCGCCGATTATCCCAACGCTTCCGTTGCCATGTTCGACGGTTTCGGCAACCAGTTGGGCGGCTCTTACCTGTTCCAGAACATGATTGGCGAGGCGAGCACGCGCTACCCGCTCGTCATTCAGGACCAGGCTGCCGGGAATTTCTCGCCGCACAGCGCCACGTGGCGCGTGGAAGTTGAGCAGCCCATTAATCGCTCTTTCCGGCTGCGGGCCGGCTACATGCAGAACGAATCCTCCGGCCTGGTGATCCTGAATAAGATCGACCCCGACCCACTTACCGGCGTAGGAGCTTATCAGCTTTCCGGCTCGGGAAGTTCGCTGTACCGCCAGTTCGAGGTGACGGCCAGTTGGCGGCTTAAAGAAACCAGTCAGTTGTTCTTTTCCTATGTGCGCAGTAGCGCGCAGGGCAATTTGAACGATTTCGCCAATTTCCTGGGGACGTTTCCGGGGCCCCTGCTGCGGCCCGATCTTTATTCCACTCTTCCGACCGATTTGCCCAATCGCTTTCTGGTCTGGGGTAGTCTGAAACTGCCTTACGGGTTCCGCATCGCGCCGGTCCTGGAATACCGCACCGGCTTCCCGTATGCCGTTACAGACGCGCTTCAGAACTACGTTGGGACTCCCTATCAGAACCGCTTCCCGAGCTTTTTCTCAGCCGACGCGCGCCTTTCCAAGGACTTCAAAGTAAACCCCAAGTACACCATTCGGATTTCCGTCGCCGGATTCAACCTGACCGATCATTTCAACCCGGAAGCCATCCACACCAATATCGACGACCCGGCTTACGGCGCCTTCGTCGGTCAGCACGGCCGTCGCTATACGGCCGATTTCGACGTGCTGTTCTAACCTGGCACGAGAGCGTGGGTAGGTTTGGGAACCTGCGGGCCGATTTGGCATCGGCATTAGCCGAGCCCGATTAACCGCAGACGCTTTACCACGGCCCTTGCTTGCCGCCGTACCACCAGATGAGACCCAGCGTGGACGTGAGCTGGCTTTTGCGCAATACGCCCAGCATGCTGGTATAGAAAAACGGCTGGTTCGACCAGTCGTAACGCCATTCGGTTCGCGCCATGAAGCGGTCTGCGAAGCGGTAGGTCGTGGTAAATGTCGTCTCCTTGAGTGCCTGGCTCAGCCCGCTAAACAAGGCGCCTCGATCGGAAAAATATTCGGCTCGGCCCGCTATTGCCAACTTAGTTGTGAACTCGTACTGGGCGTAGGCGGCGCCGCCATCCACGTGCTGGGGCGGCGAGTCTTTGTAAAGCCGCTCGATCACGTAATCGCCTTCCAGTGCAAAGGTAAGCGTACGTGTTGCATGCCACGTCGCATAGCTATCGAAGATGTGCAGTCTGCCTGTGGGTGCACCGTCAATCGGCAGGAATGGAATTCCTTGCTGCGTTGGCGGGTTCGGTACCGGCGCGGGTACGTAGAGGAAAAAAATCGTGTCCGGATGCTCCTGTCCAAAATAGTAGTTCATGTTCCAGGTGATATTCTTCCGAGGCTCCACGACCACGCCGCCAAGCTGGTCTTTAAATCCGTTAAATGCCTCGGTCTGCTGCGTGCCGTTGGTCACCCAATAGTTGATTCCAAAACGGTCCGAAAACTGGTAGTTCGTCCGCACGCCCATATGGTAGAAGGGTAAAAAGTTGAACCAGTAGGAGCGCGAGTAGTTCATCTGGTCTTGGGTGTAGTTGCCTTCGATTCCGAGCGAGCTTGCCCATTTTCCGAAATCCACCTTCAGGCCGTTGCCCAGAGGAACGATGAAGGTGCCATACGCCTGAAAGAGGTTGCGATAAATCTCGGGACGCGGTTCGTTCGCCGTGTTGCCTTGCAGGGTTTGGGTGGCTTGCCCCCACTGCAGGTCCAGGCGTGCGCCGAATCGTTTACCTCTGTCGGGGTCCGGCGCGTTCTCCAGAACCAGTCCGGCCTGGTTGATACTGAAGCTGTTGCTGCTCACGTCGTACGCCCGGAGCCGGTTAACGCGGCCGATGGGAGCGTTGAAGTTGTAGCCGTAGTATCCGTCGAACAGGAAATTGATGGTTGTGCCTGCCACCGAAATCGGCTCCGGCACCGGTGGAGGAGGCGAGGCCGGAGGCGAGGCCGGAGGCGATGCCGGGCCGGCTGCCGGGAATGCCTGCTTTTCGGGAACTGTACTCGCCGCAAGGCGCGTTTCCAGGTCGGCGACGCGCGCCTGAAGCCGATTAACTAAAGCGCGGAGTTCTGCGACTTGCTCGTTCAGGTCGGTGGAAGTTTGCGCTCGTAGCGGCGTCAAGAGCGCTGCCAACTGGAAAAGAACAAGTACATGGTTCGGCGGGCAGCGGAAAGTTCGAGACATGAGGCACTCCTGGTCGAGGGAGTCGGCGACCAGAACTAAAGATACTCGTCGCGTACCGCGGATTCATTAAAACCCGCGAGTTCGGAGGATGCTGTTCGCCCAGATCCTGACACGCCGATTCGACTGCCCGTCTGTTATTCTCGGGCCGACTCCTGCGTGCAGGTCAACGTGAGTCATCGGGCGTGGGTCGACGAATCTGTGCGACAAGCGAGGCCAACATGGACGAAAACGCCCGTTGATGAGATCGAGCCTTCGACCGAAAGAAACGGTCGATACGAGACCTCGACACAAGCGCCCGCACAACGTTTGTCAGACTATGAGACATGCCTGCCCCTGCCCGCCGCGCGGCTTTCGACATCTTGCTGAAAATCGAATCGGGCGGCTATGCCTCCGATCTGCTGCGGGCCGCGGCGCTTGATCCGCGCGATGCCGGCCTCGCCTCACAGATCGTGTTCGGCGTGCTGCGGTTTCGCGCGCAACTCGACTTTCTGATCGAACACTATGCCGCACGCGCGCGGAAGCTCGATCGGGAAGTGCGCACGGCTCTGCGCATGGGGATCTATCAGTTGCGCTACCTCGAGCGGATCCCGGCGCATGCCGCTGTGGCGGAAAGCGTCGAGCTTGTGAAGCAGGCCAGGAAGACGTCCGCCGCGGGATTGGTCAACGCCGTTTTGCGCAGAGTGGATCGAGCCGCGGTGGCATGGCCCAACCGTGAAGTGGAGCTCTCGTGCCCTGAGTGGCTGCTGGCGCGTTGGGAACGGCAATACGGCGGGGAAGCGGCGGCCGCAATCGCCGGCGCGGCGCTTGCCGAGCCAGAGGAATACGTAAGGCTCACGCCCGCGGGCCCGCGTATCCAGGATATCGGCTCGCAATCGATCGTACCGCTTCTGCGGCTTGAGCCGGGACTGCGCTTTCTGGACCTCTGTGCGGCTCCCGGCAATAAGACAGCGCAGGCGATGGAATCGGGCGCGCGAATCATAGCCTGCGATCGGTACTTCAACCGTATTGCCCCAATGAAGAGCCTGGGGCTGCCTCTGGTGGTGCTGGACGGCACGCTCCCGTTGCCGTTTGGCTCAAAGTTCGACCGCATTCTGGTGGACGCCCCTTGCTCGGGCACGGGCACTTTGGGCCGGAATCCCGAGATCAAGTGGCGCCTGCGCCCGGAGGACCTGGGCGATTTCCAGCGCCGCCAAACCGAACTGTTGGCCCGGGCTCTGGAGGCGCTCGCCCCCGGAGGCCGCCTGGTGTATTCGACCTGCTCGCTCGAAACGGAAGAGAACGAGGGCGTGATCTCTCCGCTGCCTTCCCCCGTGGTGAAAGAGTGTGTCCAGCGGCTGCCCGGCCGCGATCCGGGAGACGGCTTTTTCGCTGCCGTGATAAAATTGTGGAGATCCGCAAATGGTTGAAATTGTTCCTTCAATTCTTTCCGCGGACTTTGCCCGGCTGGCCGAGGAAATCGGCGCGGTGGAGCGCGGCGGAGCCACCATGCTGCACCTGGATGTGATGGACGGCCACTTCGTGCCCAACATCACCATCGGGCCGCCGGTGGTTGAGTCGATCCGCAAAGCCACGAAGGCCCATTTGGATTGTCACTTGATGATCGAACATCCGGAACGCTACATTCCGGAGTTTGTGCGGGCGGGAGCCAATTCCATCTCCGTTCATCAGGAGGCCTGCCGGCATTTGGATGGTGTTTTACATCTCATCCGCAACGAAGGAGTCATGGCGGGGGTGGTTTTGAATCCGGCGACCCCGGTTTCGGTCCTGTCCGATGTTCTGGGAGTGGCGGATTACGTGCTCCTGATGAGCGTCAATCCGGGTTTCGGGGGCCAGGAACTCATTCCCTATGTCCTGGAGAAGGTCGGACAATTGCGCGAGATGCGCCGGCAGAAGAGGTTAAACTTCCTGATCGAAATTGACGGCGGCGTGCATCTCGACAACCTGGAGAGCGTGGTGCGTGCCGGCTGTGACTGGATCGTCACAGGGTCGGCCGTTTTTCACAGTGCCGACGCGGCGGCCACCGTTGTCCACATGCGCGAGATCGCGGCGCATGCGCTGGCCATACGAGTTTGATAGAAAGTTCGGGTGGAATCATGCACATTCATAGAATTAAGAATTCAGAACTCGGAAGCCAGAAGACAGAAGTTGCTGGCGGGGCTTGGCTTCTGGCTTCTGGCTCCTGGCTTCTCGCTTCTGTCCTTCTATTCACGGCGTGCGGTATCAAGCGCCACCCTTATGAAAACCCCATAACAAAAGACACGCAGCAGCCGGACAAAGTACTGTTCGACAAGGCCATCCACGATGTCGAGCACAGCCGCTACGAAATCGCTCGTCTGACGTTGCAGACCCTGATCAACACCTACGACACCAGCGAATACCTCGCCAAGGCTAAATTGGCAATTGCCGACAGCTGGTACCGCGAGGGCGGCGCGCACGGTCTGGCGCAGGCCGAGGCCGAGTATAAGGATTTCATTCTCTTCTATCCGCAGATGGAGGAATCCGCGGAAGCGCAGGAGAAAGTCTGCGACATCCATTACAAACAGATGGACAAACCGGATCGCGACACGAATCATGCCTTGCGCGCGCAGGAGGAGTGCCAGCAGCTTTTGAAGCAGTTCCCGAACAGCAAGTTCGCCAAAGAGACCGAGCAGAAGCTACGAAATATCCAGGAGGTCCTGGCTCAGGCGGAGTATCGCGTGGGAGAGTTCTATCACCAGCGCGGCAGTTTTCCGGCGGCGGCGAACCGCCTGCGGGCGGTCAGCGACCAATATCCGTTATTCAGCCAGTCGGACCAGGCGCTTTGGGATCTGGCGGATGCGTATCACCGCATGGGCGATCGCTTTGAGAACGACGAAGCTGCCGCTTACTCAAAGATCGTTAAGGATTACCCCTTGAGCGCCCATGTGGACCAGGCCAAGCAAAAACTCGAAGCCATGAACCGGCCCGTTCCTCCGGCGGACCAGGCCGCGCTCGAGAGGATGAAGTACGATCTCGAGAACCGTCAGAAGAAAGGGGTTCCAGGCCGAACTCTCGGGGCGTTCGGCTCGCATCCGGATGTCAGGATGGCAGCCAAGAGCGGTACGCCCAACATGACGACGTTCCAGCCCACAGTGCCGGTTAGCGTGCCAGCCCCGGGTGCGACTCCGGGTGTTACGCCTGGTGCCACCGGCGTCAGCGCCGATGTTTCGGCAAACGTGGTAACCAATACGACGGCGCTCGATCAGGGCCAGGATGCGCGCGCCAATCCACCGGCACAGGGTGCACTAGCGGCGACGGGAGCGGCAGGCGCCACCGATTCGGCCACCACGCCAGCGCGGCAGCAGCCGCTTCCTTCAAACCACGTGGCTAAGCCGACGAAGCAGAAGAAGAACAAGAAACAGACAGTGCCCGCGGTCAACACCACGCCTGATACCACTGCCACACCGGCTACAACGCCCGGCACCACGACCACACCGGCTACAACGCCGGCCGCGACACCGCCTCAGCAATGAGCCGCATCCTTCTGGTGGACGATAGTCCGCACGCCCAGCGCATGGGCGAACGAATCCTGTCGGACGAAGGGTTCGAAGTAGTTACCGTAAGCACGGCGGAATCGGCTCTGATCCGCCTGGATGATGTTGACCCGGACGTAGTGGTTGCCGATACCGTGATGCCGGGCCGCAACGGATTCGATGTCTGCTATTACGTGAAAATCAGCCCGCGCCATAAACATGTGCGTGTGATTCTTACAGCCGGGGTTCTGGACGCCCTCGATGAGGCCCAGGTGGAGCGGGTGGAGGCGGACAGCACGCTTCGCAAGCCTTTCGAAGCGAGTGCGCTGCTGGCGGCAGTCAAGCCGCTGGCCGAGCAAGCAGCAGCGGCGCGCGCGCATTCAAACCATTCGGGCTCGGGCCGGGAAGTTTCGCCGGCGGGAGCAGAACCAAAGCTCCTTGGAGTATCCAAGAGCGCGCCTTTCATCGCCTTGGTCGATTGCGAGCAGATCCGCGCAGCCGTCACCGTGGCACTGGACGCGGCCATGGGCAATATGGTGGAAGAGATCAGCCAGCGCGTGGTGGCCGCACTGGCTGCCAAGCAACGTCCCGAGCCGCACCCTCTGGAAGCGCCAGCCGCGCCGTGTTCCGTTTCAAACAAAGCGGAAGCACCTGCGCCGGCAGCACCGCCGGCCGCCGTAACGCAAGCCACTGTGCCGAACACGGAAATTGTGCGCCGCGTGACCCCTGTGCGCGTCCGTTCGAGTTCTCTTCTGGGGCTCGACCTAACGAGCCTCGACCCTCCCGACGGTCGATAGATCATGCCCGACAATACCTTTGATGTAATCTCGAAAATTGAAATGCCGGAAGTACATAACGCCGTGCAGCAGGCGTTGAAGGAGATCTTGCAGCGCTTCGATCTGAAGGACTCCCATTCCAATATCGAGTTGAACGAGAAGGACCACAAGATTACGCTGGCCAGCCAGGACGAGTTCAAGCTGAAAGCCGTCATCGATATTCTGGAGTCCAAGCTGGTGAAGCGCCACGTGCCGCTGAAAGGCTTGAGCTACGGCGAAATCATCCCCGCCGCGGGATCGAGCGTCCGGCAGGAGATCACGCTCCAGCAGGGAATCTCCATCGAGAAGGCTCGCGAGATCGTCAAGAAAATCAAGGACAGCAAGCTCAAAGTGCAGGCTTCGATTCAGGGCGATTTCGTGCGCGTATCGGGCCGCGATCGCGACGTGCTGCAAGCGGTAATCAAGCTACTGCGCGACAGCGATTTCGGCATCGACATGCAGTTCACCAATTACCGCACCAACTGACGCGCGGTTATGGCGCGGCGGATCGAGAGCCTTTTCCTGCCTGGCCCGGCGGGCAGGCTGGAAGCGTTACTCGAAGAGCCTGAAGACTCGAGTGGTTCGCTCGACGGGCTGCGGCTTTGTGCGGTGCTTTGCCATCCACACCCCTTATTCGGCGGCACGATGCATAACAAGGTGGTTTACCGCATGGCGCGCGGCCTGCGGCGCGCCGGCATCGCCGTGCTGCGCTTCAATTTCCGCGGCGTGGGGGCGAGCGAGGGCTTGCACGCCAATTCCATCGGAGAAGTGGAGGACGCACGCGCGGCACTCCAGTGGTTGCGTACGCGCTTCCCAGATACCGGCTACGCTCTAGCGGGATTTTCGTTCGGCGCGCGCGTGATTACGCGGCTGGGCTGTTCTGTGGGGTTCAAACAGGCGCTTCCGGCTGCTAATGCCGCCTTTCTGATGGCAGCGGGCTTTCCGACCGGGCGCGATGGCTTCGATTATCTTGCGCAATGCCGCGCGCCGAAAATCTTTATCCAAAGCACCAATGACCAGTACGGCCCGCGAGCTTCGCTCGAAGCGGCCTTTGCCGGCTTCGCCGAGCCCAAGCAGTTATTTTGGGTCGAAGCGCAAGACCACTTCTTCGCCGGCGGTCTCGACGAGCTGGAGGAACGGGTTTATGAAGCGGCGGCGTCGGTCTGAACTCGGTCGCTCCCCCGGAAGGCTATTACATGTGTGTTACGGTGACGGCAGATGGGTGGTCGGGGACGATGTGTATTACAGCTGTGATACATTCGATTCTAGATGGCAACGTCTATCTCCAGCATTCGAATTCCAAACGAACTTCGCGACCGTCTTGAGAGAACCGCCAAGCATCTCAAGAAGGGCAAGAACTGGATCATCAACCAGGCGTTGGACGAGTACCTTCGAAAAATCGACCGGGACACGCTGGCGGTGGAGGCGCGTCGGCAATCGCTCGTTGCGAGCAGCGCCAAAGCGGGCGAACATTCCGAGTTTTGGGAGAAGGTTTCCGATTCTCGCGGATGGAGATGAACCGCGGGGACGTAGTCATTTGCGCGGCTCCCGGTGACTATGGAAAGCCGCGGCCCGCGGTTGTGGTCCAGTCTGATTTTTTCAACCCTACCCATCAGAGCGTGGCGGTATGTCCGATCACATCGGAGTTGATTGAGGCGCCCCTGTTCCGCATAGCGCTCCGGCCAACAGAGGCGAACGGGTTGCGCAAGCCCTCACAGGTGATGGTAGATAAGATACTCTCGCTTCGGCGCGACCGCATCAAAAGGCGCGCCGGAACACTCAGCGGGAGTGACATGGCGCGGATCAGTTCGGCGTTGAGGCTCTGGCTCGACCTCGGCAGCGGCTAGTTCGGTTCCCCTCTACACCAGCACTTCGCTGATCTGGAGCACGGGGCGAATCCTGGTGTAGTTCGGGATGTCGCCCTGAATCTCCGCGGCGTGGGGGGCGAAGGCGGTTTCGAACGCTTCGACCGAATCGAAAGTGCCGTGCACCATGGCAACGTAGGGTGCGGGTGAGCCAGGTGTTCCGGCGCTAACGCCCCGCTCGACCCTTACGTCTTTCATGGCGGCGCCCATGCGCTTCTGAAACAGCGGGATGTGCGTCTTCAAGTAGTAATCCATGTCGAAGGTCAGGCCGTCGGTGGCGGGATACAACACGGTGACGCGGATCATGCAGTCTCTCCTTTTCGTTGTTTTGCCAGCAGGTGCTTCTGAATTTTCCCCATGGCGTTGCGCGGCAGAGTTTCGACGGTAATGAACTCGCGCGGCACTTTGAAGGACGCCAGTCTCTCGCGGCAGCGGCGCTCGAGCGCGGCCGGCTCGATGGCGGCGCGAAGCACCAGGTAAGCTACCGGCGCTTCGCCGCGCACCGGGTCCGGCACTCCCACTACGGCCGCCTCCGCGATCTCTTCCTGCTCTTCGAAAAATTCCTCGAGTTCGCGCGGGTAGATGTTGAAGCCGCCGGAAATAATCAGGTCGCTGCGCCGGCCGCACAGGGTATAGTAGCCGTCAGGTTCGCGGATGGCGAGGTCGCCGGTTTTGAACCATCCGTCGCGGAATGCGGCCTGGGTGGCCTCGGGCCTGCGCCAATAACCTGCAAAGATGTTCGGGCCTTTGATGTAGACCTCGCCCGTAGTCCCATTGGGCGCCTGGCGGCCCTCTTCATCGAGCAGACGCACGGAAACGCCCGGCAGCGGCAGCCCCACGCTGCCCGCGCGGCGCTCACCGGCATAGGGGTTCGAAATGTTCATGATCGTTTCGCTCATGCCGTAGCGCTCCAGAATGGTGTGCCCGAATTTCACGCGGAACTCTTCGAGCACCTGCGCCGGCAGCGGTGCCGAACCGGAAACGAACAACCGCATAAAACCGCCGATTTCACGAGCCTGCTCCGGGGGGAAGTCGAGCAGGCGCACGTAAATAGTGGGCACACCGAAAAACAGAGTGGGCCGAAAATCCAGAAAGGTGTCCAACGCCGATTGCCGCTCGAAGCGCTCGAGAAGGCGCATGCGGCAGCCGCTGAGCAGCCAGCTATGCAGGCCATTGCCGAGGCCGTGTACATGGAATAGGGGCAGCGCGAGCAGGAAGCGATCGCTGCTCGAGATTTGCCAGCAGGTCACCAGGTTGACGGCGTTGGCCGCGAAATTATTGTGAGTCAGGACCGCGCCTTTGGATGTACCCGTCGTGCCGGAAGTATAGATGATGCCCACGGGCGCATCGCCATCGATCGCGCCGCCTTTGGACGCGGCGGGCCGCTCATCGGGCATAGCGCAAGCCTCAGAGGTCAAGTCCGCGGGACGCCAGATGGGCACTGGCGCAGCGAAGTCTGCGCACGACACCACCGCGGCTGGCTCGGCGTCGCTCAGAATGTGCGCCATCTCACGATCGCGGTACAGGATATTAATGGGGACGAAGATCACTCCCAGCTTGGCGCAGGCCAGGTAGAGATCGATCATCTCCACGCAGTTCGCCAGGTATACGCACAGGCGGTCACCCAGCTTAAGACCGCGGCGGGCCAGAAGCTGCGCCAGGCGGTTGCTGCGCGAATCGATCTCGCCGAATGTGAATGACCGGTCCTGAAACTCGAGCGCGGTCGTTTCGCGGCGCCCGGTGAGCGACAAGTCAAATAAATTCAGGAGATGCAACGTACCAGTGTACAACCGCCAACCCGTGACTCTCCGTTCAGGCCGTTTTCGTGTGCGCTATCCTATTTTGTTTGATGAATCGAAGGGCGGTGGTTTTCGGAGCTGCGGGGCAGCTTGGCGGAGAACTGGTTCGCGAACTGGGAGAGCGTGGCTACGAGACGGCGCCGTGGGACCGGCACCGCCTCGATATCACCGATCCTCGAGCCGTAGAGAGGGCGGTCGCGGCTTCGGATGCCGCGGTGGTTTTCAATTGCGCTGCCTACAACCAGGTGGACGTTGCCGAACAAGAGCCGCTGGCAGCGCTTCAGGTGAATGCGCTGGCGGTTCGCAACCTGGCGCTGGCCTGCCGCCAGAACGATGCCCTCCTCGTTCATTTCTCCACCGACTACGTGTTCGATGGCGCCAGCAACCGTCCCTACAGCGAAGACTCGCCTACGCATCCTCTGAGCGCTTACGCCGTTTCCAAGCTTGCCGGTGAACTCTACGCGCAGGCCTATCTGGACGGGCCGCTCCTAATACGCACGTGCGGCGTATTCGGTCCCGGAGGCCGGCATACGGCACGCGGCAATTTCGTGGAATTGATGCTGCGGCTGGCAGCCTCGGGGCGGCCGATTCGAGTGGTGGCCGATCATGTGGCTTCTCCAACCTACGCTCCTTGGCTGGCTGGGCGCACCGTGGAGCTCGCCGAGCGCGGATGGCGGGGCATTTTTCACATCGGAGGCGGTACGCCGATCGCGTGGTTCGATTTTGCCCGAATGATATTTGAAACCGCCGGCCTCGATCCGGATCTGACGCCAACCAACGAGCGCGAGTACCGAACCGCCGCCCGTCGCCCCAAATACTCCGCGCTTTCCAACGCCAAGATGGAGGCCGCGGGGATCGCGCCGATGCCGCCGCTGCGGCAGGCATTAGAAGCTTACTTCGCCAAACGAAACGGAGGCGGCGAAATCACCGGCTCTCCGGTTTGACCGCGTAATATCCTTTGCGCGCCTGGACCTTGTAATCCTTGTTGGAGGCGCGCACGTCGAGACGCCGGTAGGAGCCATCCTTCACGTCGTTGACGGGTGTGTAGCCGATGGCATACTGGCTGCGCATCTCATCCTGCAATTCCTGGAAGACTTCATCCAGCGGATGCTTGCGATCCACCTTGAAGACGTGTCCCCCCGTTTCGTCCGACATGCGGCGCAGTTCGCCCTCGCCGGCACTGCCGCCGAAGCCGAATGGGCCATAGGCGCCGGGATCGTAGTAATCGATGCTGTAAATAACCGCGTCGGCCTTCTGAGCCGCTTCGACAGCCTGGTTCCGCGTCAGCCGGCTTCCCTGATCGACACCGTCCGTGATCAGAATGATCACCTTGCGCCCTACTTCGCCGCGAAGCTTCTCGGTGCCGGCCAGATAAACCGCGTCATAGAGCACTGTGCCGCGGGGCTGGCCGACGGTGGGGACCGGACCGGGGTGGAGCCCGCCAACGCCTGAACTCACCCTCAGATGGTTCAAACCTTCCTCGAGGAGCCGCACGCTCGAAGTATAGTCCTGCAGCAGTTCCGATTCTTCGCCGAAACTGATCAGGAAAGCTTCGTCCTTTTGCCGCAAAACCTTGGAGAAGAACTGCGTGGCGGCATTCCGCTCGATATCGATGAGGTTGCGCTGGCTGCCGCTGACGTCAATCAACAAACCGATGGTGAGCGGAAGGTCCGTCTCGCGAGTGAAGTACTTGATGGTCTGTTCTTTGTTGTCTTCCAGTACAGTGAAATCGTTCTTTTCCAGATTGGCCACCAGGCCGCCGCGTTTGTCGCGGACCGACGCCAGTATGCTGACGACATCCACATCGACCTTGATGGGCGCCGGCAGTTGGTCCGATGCGTTAGGGGCGGGCCCCTTGGCTGGCGGCGCTTGCGCAACCAGCGCGGTGGCGAGTGCAATTACAAGAAGCAGTCTCATCCCAATCCATCCGATACAATCAATGATGACGCATTTTAGCGTACCTGTGTTTCATCATGATGCCAACGCCGCCGGGCCTGCCGGCTTCCGCCCTGAATCAACTGAAACTGGCTGATCCCATACTCTGCGAAATCATCAACCGTGTCGGCGAGTACCGTCTGGAGTATCGCGATCCGAGCTTTGAAACGCTTGTTAAATCGATTGTCTATCAGCAGCTCAGCGGCCGCGTGGCAGCCGTTATCTTCGCCCGGCTGGTCTCAGCCGCGGGCGGGAAACTGACACCCGCCAGCATTCTGAAGCTGCGGCCCGCGCGTATGCGCTCCGCCGGCCTTTCCGCGCAAAAGACCGCATACATCCGCGATCTCGCGCGGCACACGCGCGATGGGCGTGTCGTGTTCGAAGAGCTGGCACAGCTTGCCGATGAAGAAGTGATTCAAACGCTCACGATCGTTAAAGGAATCGGCGTCTGGACCGCGCACATGTTTCTGATTTTCGCTTTGCGCCGGCCCGACGTGCTGCCCACGGGTGACCTGGGCATCCGTTCCGCCATTCGGAAGGCTTACGGCTTGCCTGAGCTGCCGAAGCCGGCGGAGATCGAAGACCTGGCACGGTCCTGGCGCCCCTATTGCACTGTGGCCAGTTGGTATTTGTGGAGGAGCTTGGAGCCGGGGGCGGGGGGCATTATATAGCAGGTCACCGGCCATCGTCTTCCTACAGTCCGGGACACCCTTGGTGCGGGCACGGCCTGGGGAGGGGCGTAATTCGGTGTGTTCTTCCGATTCAACCTTCCTGCAGCCCCACGATCGTGATATCGGCTTGATTAGCCGCGGTGATCATCTGCTCCTTATCGAGCATGAGGGTGCGTCCGCCTTCAATGGCCAGTGCGGTGGTGCCGGTCTCGCACATAACAGGTATCGTCTCGAGACCGACGACCGGTACATCGAAGAGCATGTGCTCCCGCCGCCGCGCCATCTTGACTAAGGTGAGATGGCGGCCGTTCGCCAGCGAAGCGGCACGTCGCAGTATGGCATCGGTGCCCTCCATCGCTTCCAGAGCCACGCACGAGCGCTCGCAAATAGCCACGCTTTGGCCGACATCGAAGCCCGCCAGTGCGTTGGCGACACGGCGCCCGTACTGGATATTTGCCGATTCCTCGCCGTCCGGCTTGCGGCGCGTCATGACGCCCTCACCGGCCAGCATGGGTTGGAGCAGGGCAGTGGAGTCGCGCAGGTGAATGCCTTCATCCTCGAGCACACGAACTACGCCGCCGATCAGCCCGTCGGTATTCTTTGCGGGTAGCGCCGCGAGCAGTTTCAGCAACCGCCAGTCGGGACGGATGGACGAAAAGATTTTGGCGTGCTTCACCTGGCCTGCCATCACGACTTCGGTGATGCCTTCCCGCTTCAGGATTTCAATGAGGCGGCTGAGTTGGCCAAGCGAAATCCAGTGGCATTCCGGGGCTAACGCCTCGAGGTCGCGGGATGCCTCCTCCTGGATGGCGATAACTGTAACCTCGTGACCGAGGCGGCGGGCACTTTCGAGCGCCAGCAACGGAAAGCGGCCATTTCCGGCAATCAAACCGTAGCGCATTACTTTATAAAGCCGCGCTGGGACGACTGAATGAATGCGATCAGTTCATCCACCGGCGCGCTGGGCAGCGTATCGGCGCGGATACGCTCGATAGCCTGCGAGGTGTTGAGCTGCGAGCGCGTGAGTAGCCGGAATGCCGTCTGCAGCGACTCGATCGCGCTTTTGTCGAAGCCGCGCCGCTCCAACCCGATGGCATTAGCGCCGAAGATCGCGGCTTCCGGCTTGCTGCTGGTGAGCGAATAAGGCAGCACGTCCTGCTTGACCACGGTGTACGGCCCGACAAACGCGTGGCGGCCGATACGGCAGAACTGATGAACCCCGCTGAACGGGCTGATGTCGGCCCAGTCCTCGACTACTACGTGGCCCGCGAGACCGACGCTATTCCCGAGGATGACATGGTCGCCAATGCGGACATCGTGGGCGACATGGGTGTAAGTCATCAGCAGGTTGTCGCTGCCGATTGCAGTTACCAGGCCACCGCCCTGAGTGCCGCGATGTATCGTGACGAATTCGCGGATGTGGTTGCGGTCGCCGATGCGGGTTTCAGAGCGCTCCCCTCGGTATTTCTTATCCTGGGAGGCCACGCCCACCGTGCTGTATGGAAAGAAGAGGTTACCGGAGCCAATCCATGTCGGGCCTTCAAGATAGAC
>CAZKVF010000332.1:0-8216 GCA_964556085.1 uncultured Solibacteraceae bacterium | reverse complement strand
GGTCAATCACGATGCGCGGAACCTGGCGTCGCACCGCCACCTGGGCGCCACTCGATCGGGAACGCCGGTGTACATCGACGAGCGCTTCGCGGCAGCCGATCTCCACATCACATTGGGATTCATCGAGCCGCACCTGATGCTGGGCTTTTCCGGCGGCCGCAAACTAGTCGCGCCGGGCCTAGCGGCACAGGAAACCATCAAGGTGCTGCATAGCCCCAAGTTCATGCGCGACGCGCGGGCGGTGGAGGGATCGACCGAACAGAACCCGCTGCACCGGGAGCTGCTCGAGATCGCGCGGATGGCGCGCCATGACTTCATTCTGGATGTGGCGCTGGCCCACGACCGCTCGATTGCTGCCGTGTTTGCCGGACACGCGGAGGAAGCCCACCGGCGAGGCGTCGAGTTCGTTTCCAAAACCCTGCTGGAGACCTTGGATGAGCCGGTGGACGCCGCAATCACCTCCGGCGCAGGATACCCGCTGGACCTTACGTTCTACCAGGTGGTCAAAGGAGTAACCGCGGCGGCGCCCATCGTCAAACCGGGAGGCCGTATCCTGGTATTAGGAGCGTGCGAGGAGGGGGCGGGCGCGCCGGAGTTCCGCGAGATGCTGCTGGTGGGGATGAGCGATAGCGATTTTCTGCGGCAGATCGCTTCGGCCCCGGTGGTTGTGGATCAGTGGCAACTCGAAAAGCTGGCCCTGGTTACCACCGAGCGCCAACTGCTGTATTACGTGCCGGGCCTGCCGGCCGAATACCAGGGCAAATTATGGGGCCGCTCTTTTGCGACTCCCGGCGCAGCGGTAGCGGCACTGCTCGATGGCCTGCCACCGGGAGCCCGTGTAGCGGTGATTCCCGAGGGGCCGTACGTGCTGGCGAGTTGTCTCCAAGTCCGGGAGGCGGAAGCAGCGCTTCGGTAGCGTTCATGGCGATTACTGCAGAAATTTTGGAGCAGCTACGGTCGGTGGTGGGCCGTGAGGGCCTCATCACATCGCCGGAGGAACTGCGTACCTATGAGTGCGACGGGCTCACGGCTTACCGTGCCGTGCCGGGCGCCGTAGTATTGCCGCGCTCGACCGAAGAGGTGCAGGCAGTGGTACGCATTTGCCACGGAGCGCGTATTCCATTCGTAGCGCGCGGATCAGGGACCGGTTTGAGCGGCGGCGCCATGCCGGTGGCCGATGGCTTGGTGATCAGCCTGGCCCGCATGAACCGCATCCTCGATGTCGATTTGCCAAACGCCCGCATGGTGGTGGAACCGGGCGTAATCAACCTGGACGTCACCGGACGTGTGGCGCGGGCGAACTACTTCTACGCCCCCGATCCCTCGTCGCAATCGGTATGCAGCATCGGGGGCAACGTGGCCGAGAACTCGGGCGGTGCGCACTGCCTGAAATACGGCTTCACGACCACCCACGTGCTGGCACTCGAAGTGGTGCTGCCGAACGGCAGCCTGGTGCATATGGGCAAGAAGACGCTGGACGCGCCGGGCTATGACCTGGCCGGCGTTTTCGTCGGGTCGGAAGGCACACTGGGGATCGCCACCAAGATCACACTGCGGATTGTGAAGCGTCCCGAGTGCATACAGACGTTGCTCGCCGCCTTCCCTACCACGAACGCGGCCGGCGCCGCGGTCAGTGGAATCATTGCTGCCGGCATACTGGCTGCGGCAATGGAGATGATGGACGCCTTGTCCATTCAGGCGGCGGAAGCGGCGGTGCACGCCAACTACCCCAAGTGCGGCGGACTGCTGCTGGTGGAATTGGACGGGCCGCAAGCCGAAGTGGACGCGCTGATGGGACAGGTGAATACGATTTGCCGCGAGCACTGCGCCTTCGAAATCCGCCTGGCCCAGACCGAGGCCGAGCGCGCGTTGATGTGGAAGGGCCGCAAGGCGGCGTTCGCTTCCGTCGGCCGGATTTCGCCAAACTATATCGTGCAGGATGGCGTGATCCCACGGACACGGCTGCCCCAGGTCCTGAGCGAGGTGGAGCGGCTCAGCGCCGAGGCCGGGATACGTGTAGCCAACGTGTTCCATGCGGGAGACGGCAACCTGCACCCCATGGTGCTCTATGATCACCGCATCCCAGGGCAGGTGGAAGCGGCTATTGCACTTTCGGAGCGGATCCTGGAACTGTGCATCGAGGAGGGCGGGTCGATTACAGGAGAGCATGGGGTCGGCGAAGAGAAAAAACACATGATGCCCAAAATGTTCGCCGAGCCGGACCTGGATACGATGCAGCGGCTGCGCTGTGCGTTCGATCCGCTGCTGATCGCGAACCCAACCAAGGTCTTTCCGCGCCCGCGCCTGTGCGGAGGCGAAGCCGCGGAATATAAACCGCATCCGCTCGAGACCTCTGGGCTGGCTGAGCGCTTCTGAAGCCCGTTGAGAAAGTAATGCAGGCGATTGACGATTTGCGCGTCGTAGAGCCGGAGAGCGAACGGGCGGTCAGCGAGGCTCTAAGCTGCGCGGATCGCGACGGGCTGGCCGTGATCCCGCGTGGGGGCGGAACGAAGCTGGACTGGGGAAACCCGCCTAGCCGCGCCGATCTTGTTCTTTCGATGGCTCGCCTGAGCCGGGTGATCGAGCACGCATGGGCCGATCTGACGGTTACCGTGGAAGCCGGCTGCACGATTGCGGAACTGCAGGGCACGCTGGCGGAGCACGGGCAGCGGCTGGCCATCGATGTCTTATGGCCGGAGAGCGCGACGGTCGGCGGCATTCTGTCAACAAACGACAGCGGCGCCTTGCGGCTGCGATACGGCGGATTGCGCGATCTGATCATTGGGATCACCTTGGTCCTGGCCGATGGCACCATCGCCCGTAGCGGGGGCAAGGTAGTCAAAAACGTGGCCGGGTACGATCTGCCGAAGCTCGCGACCGGAGCGCTTGGGACTTTGGGCGTGATCACGCAAGCCATTTTCCGCCTGCATCCGGTGCCCCACGGGAAGCGAACGCTGACGGTTCTGCCCCGCCGCATTACGGAGGCGCAGACGCTCCTGCTCGCCCTTCAGGACAGCACTCTCGCGTACGCGGCGCTGCAAGTTCGCTGCGGCGCATCGATAGCGCCGGAAATGGATATTCTGCTCGAGGGGACCGAAGCGGGCATGGAGGCGCAGGCGGCACGCATCCGGGCCATGGCGCGTCCCGCGGCCGTCAATGAGGCAGAAGCGCCGCGCATCCGGGCCATCACGGGTTCCGGAGCAGGCAAGGACGGTTCTGAAGATCTTTGGGGCGCACGCGAGGAGATTGCCGCGGCGCCTTGCGTAGCTAAGTTCAGCGTACTGCCGTCGCAAATCGGGACGGTGCTCGAATCGCTCGGCCGACTTGGCGACCGGCAGTGGCGCGCGGTCGTGCAGGCTACCGGTATCGGCTGGGCCTCCGTGAACGCGCCACTCGGAGATCTGCGCGCCAAAATCGAAAGTGGAGGCGGGACATTGACAGTGCTGCGTCAGCCAGCGGGTGCTGGGGTTATGGACGCTTGGGGCGACACCGGCGATACGCTCCTCCTGATGCGCGAAATCAAGCGGCGGTTCGATCCCAACGGCACTCTCAATCCGGGCCGTTTCGTGGGAGGAGTCTGATGGAGGCCCTGACGGTCCTCGAGGCGCAGCATGGGCCCGACCCCGAGCTGATCAGTCAATGCGTGCATTGCGGTTTTTGCCTGCCGGCGTGTCCGACATACGTGCTGTGGAAGTCGGAAATGGATTCGCCCCGCGGCCGCATCTACCTGATGAAAATGGCGGCCGAGGAAGGCATGCCACTGTCGCCCGAATGGGTGCAGCACATGGACACGTGCCTGGGCTGCGTTTCCTGCATGACGGCTTGCCCCTCCGGGGTTGATTACGGAAAACTGATCGAGGCCACGCGTGCGCAGGTGGAGCGGCAGCACAGGCGATCGGTTGGCGAACGGCTGCACCGACGCCTGATCTTCAGTCTTTTCCCACGGCCCGGGCGCCTGCGGCTGCTGCGCCCGTGGCTGGCGGCTTATCAGAAATCGGGCTTCCAAGAGCTGGCACATAAGAGCGGGCTACTGAAATTGTTGCCCGAGCAGCTTCAAGCCATGGAGGCCCTTGCTCCCAAAATGGGAAAGCGGCACGCCATTCCGGCCATCACCCCGGCAGTAGGGGCGAAGCGGCTGCGCGTGGGCCTGCTGCTGGGCTGTGTGCAGCGCGAGTTTGTTAGCGAGTTGAACGCTGCCACGGTGCGCACGTTGGCGGCCGAGGGCTGCGAGGTGGCAGCGCCGCCCGGCCAGCCGTGCTGCGGCGCGCTGCTGGTCCACGCGGGCGAAGAGGAAGCCGCGCTCGACCTGGCGCGGCGCACCATCGATGCCTTTGAAGGCGCCGGGGTGGACTTGATCGTGACCAACGCGGCGGGGTGCGGCTCCGTGGCCAAGGATTACGGCTACTTGCTGCGCCATGATCCGCAGTACGCCGAGCGGGCGCGCCAATTTTCGGCGAAGTGCCGCGATATCTCCGAAGTGCTCGATGAACTTGGCCCGCGAGCACCGCGGCACCCCTTGGCATTGAGCGTGGCGTTCCATGATTCGTGCCACCTGCAGCACGCACAGCGCGTGCGCGCGCAGCCCCGCGCGTTGCTTGCGGCCATTCCAGGGCTTACCTTACGGGAGATTCCCGAAAGCGCCATCTGTTGCGGCTCGGCCGGGATCTACAACTTAGTCCAGCCGAAAGCGGCGAATGAACTGGCGGATCGCAAAGCTCGGCTGATCGCCGAAGAGTTGGAAGGCGGCCTGCCGGATGCGGTGGCTACGGGCAATGTAGGATGCCTGCTGCAACTCCGCGCCGCCCTGGAACGACGCGGCCACCAGATTCCGGTGCTGCACACCGTGCAGTTGCTGGATGCGTCGATCCAAGGGCAGACGGACGCGGTGCAGCGCTACCAGTAGAAGCCGGCCTATTTACTACGGTCCTGAGTGCCGCCGCGCGCTCGCACCGGCACGACGACGGCGCCGGAAAAGACCAGTGCGGCGGCCACTGCGAGGAGGCCGCCAACAAAGCTGCCGGTGTGGGTACTGAGCCATCCGATGACATAAGGCCCGGCGAAGCCGCCGAGGTTGCCGAGCGAGCTGATCAGGCCGATGCTGGCTGCCGCGGCGGCCGGTCCCAGGAAACTCGTAGGGATGGCCCACAGCGGTGGATAGGCGGCTACGATGCCGCTCAGCGCGATGGCAAACAGCACCAGCGCGCCGCGCAACCCGACCCAGGGCAGAGCCGCCATGGCCAGCGCGAAGCCGGCCAGAATGCGCGGCACAGCAGTGTGCCAGCGGCGCTCGCCGGAACGGTCCGAATGCCAGCCGCAGAGCAGCATAGCGGGGACCGCTACCGCCGCTGGAATCGCGGCCAGCAGCGAGGTCTCGCTGGCGCTCAGGCTGCCGAACTTCTGGAGCATCTTGGGCATCCACAAATTGACGCCGTAATTAGCGGTAGTGCCGCCAAAATAAGCAGCGCAAAGCAGCCAGATGTCGCGATTGCGCAGTACGGTTGCGAGGGGCAAGCGCGTGGCGGGTTGTTTGCGGCTGGCTTCCAGGCGCAGTTCTTCAGTCAGCCAGGCGCGTTCGTCGCTCGCCAGCCAGCGGGCTTGCCAGGGGCGGTCCGTGAGAAACATCCAACACAGCAGGCCACCGAGAATGGCCGGCGCGCCTTCCAGAATGAGCAGCCACCGCCAGCCGGCGAGATGCAGCCAATGAACACGCATGAGTGCGGCTGAGAGCGGGGCGGCGATGACCTGCGAAACCGGAATGGCCGCCATGAACATGGCCACCGCCTTGGCCCGGTCGGTGGCGCGATGCCAGTGGCCGATATACGTAAGAATGCCGGGAAGGAAAGCCGCTTCTGCCACACCCAGGCTGAAGCGCATCATGTAGAACTGGGTTTGGGTGTGAATGAGGCCGGTGGCCGAGGCCACGCAGCCCCATGCGATCATCGTGGCCGCGATGATTTTGCGCGCGCCCCATTTCTCGACGATCACGGCGCCGGGAATGCCCAGCAGCACGTAACCGATAAAGAAGATACCGGAGCCCAGGCCGAAAACGGCGTCGGAGAAGTGGAGTTCGCCGGTCATCTGCAAACCGGCAAAGCCGACGTTGTTGCGGTCGATGTAGTTGACGATGTAGAGCAGGAAGAGAAACGGCATCAGGCGCCGCGTCACACGCCGGCGCGTGCGTTCTTCCAGGCTCGAACGGGCTAGGGCCGGAATCGCGATGGGTTCAGCGTATCACAGGGATTTGGAAGGGAATGAGCGCCTTCTACCGTATGGTTGAGCACGGCGTGCTCGCAACCGCTCCGCGGCTGATCGCGTCGTTTAGAGTGAAAGGAGGAGACAATGAGAAGAAAACTACTCGCGTTTGCGTCTCTCGCCATCGCAGCGAGCGGGCTGATGCTTTATGCGCAATTCGGGCCGCGCGAACTCTACCGCCCCGAGTCAGTATCCGCATTGGTCGACCGTGTACATGAGGACTTGAACCGCGGATACCAGGTATGGCACCTAAGTAACGGCGATCGCGACCGGCTCACTCACGCCGAGCACCAGCTGCGGAACTTTTCCCGAGACTGGAGCCGGGGCAGGTTTGATAAAGACGATCTGGACCAGTCGATCGCTGCCGTCCAACATGTGCTGGACAACAACCGGCTGAATGGCCGCGAGCGCGACGCGCTGTGGAGCGACGTCGAACAGCTGCGCAGAATGCGGGAAGCGTACGACCGGCACGAAATCGGGGGTCGGTAAACGAGGAATCAATACGCATAAGGCAGGCGGAAACGCCTGCCCACCTAGCTACGACTATGCTTGGGCCAGTCCTTCCAGCGTGCGCCGGACCACGGCCTTCGTGAGCGGTATCTTATAGCCGTTTTTGGCCAGCGGATTGGCGCCGACCACAGCGTCCTCGCCGGCCTTGGCCGCGAGTTCCGCCGTGATGCGCTGGCCCTCCAGCATGGCCTCTACCTTGTCCAGACGCCATGGAATCGGGGCTACGCCGCCGAGCACGATGCGGGCCCGCTTGCAGACCTGGCCGTCCATTTCGAGCACCGCGGCGACGCTCACTACGGCGTGAGTCCAGGCTTCGCGATCCAGCACTTTGTGATACGTGCTGCGCGTGCCCTTAGCGGCGCGGGGCAGGTGAACCGAGGCCAGGACTTCATCCTTGGCCAAAACATTTTCTTTGGCGGCATTCACCTTGGGCAAGGCGAAGAATTCCGCTGCCGACAGGGTCCGCTCACCTTTGGGACCCGCCACGCGAAATTTCGCATCTAGAGCCACGAGTGCCGGCGCCGTATCGGAGGGATGGACGATGAAGCTCGGGCCGCCGCCGAAAATCGCATGGAACTGGTTTTCCCCAGCCACGCTGAAACATTTCGTCCCGCCGTTTTTGAAACACGGGAAGTTGTTGCGGTAATACCAGCACCAGGGCCGCTGGCAAACGTTGCCGGCGATCGTTCCCACATTGCGAATCTGGGGGGTGGCCACACTTTCGGCGGCTTCGGCCAGCACAGTGTAGTGGGAGCGGATGAGCGCATCGTGGCTGAGCGCGTCGAGCGTGACCAATCCGCCGATATTCACCTCCGACCCTTTAGCCGCGATCTGGTCGAGTCCGTGAACGGTTTTCAGATTCACCAGAACATCCGGCTGCACCAAATGGTCTTTCACCATTCCCAGCAGATCGCTGCCGCCGGCGATGGCGATGGCATTGGGCTCCCGCAACCGCAGGGCGGCGTCTTTCAGATCGCGGGCATTCACGTTGGCAAAGGATTTCATGCGAGCACTCCCAGTAACTTGTCGCGGGTAATCGGCAGATCCTTGACTCGTTTGCCGATGGCATTATAAATCGCGTTGGCCACGGCGGCCACCGAGGGAATGATGGTCGGCTCGCCCAGCGTTTTGGCGCCGTACGGGCCGTAAGCATCCTCTGTTTCGATCCACAGGACTTCGACGTCGGGCGCGTCGCGATGGGTCATGACCCTGGCGCCGTAGTAGCCAGCGTTCAGCGGCACGCCGGAGGCGCGATCGTAGAGCAGCCCTTCGTGGAGCGCCATGCCGATTCCCATGGTGGCCCCGCCTTTCACCTGGCTGGCGGCCGTCAGCGGGTTCACCACGCGGCCGCTATCGTGCGCTGCAACATATTTCACCACGCGGACGTGCCCAAGCTCGATATCGACTTCGACCTCTGCGAAATGAGCAACGAAGCTGTACCGGGCCAAGCCGGG
>CAZKVF010000331.1:0-14536 GCA_964556085.1 uncultured Solibacteraceae bacterium | reverse complement strand
GCGAAATGGCTGGGCATGGTCGTAACATCGCCTGAAACTAGAACCCGCCCATCCTCCGCCGCGATTCGAAGGACCGTCCCTTCCGGAATGGCCCCCGCCGCCTCAAGAAAATCAATAGCCGGTTCCCGCCGCTTCAGGCCTCGACCAATGGCCGGATCCAGATCTGCATCAGCCTGAAATCGCAGCTTCAAGAACGGCGGGCCGGCAATTCGCGCCTACCCCGTTCAAACCGCTCGATCATTTCCGGCGGGAGCGGGTTCTCCGCCTTAAACTCGTCGTATCGACGATCCTGGTCTGTAAGGTATACCTCGACTTCCTTCACGTGGTCAAGGATGAAGGCGATTGCGCCATACACTTTTGCCAGCGAGCCAATCAAGGGAAATGCCTCGAATATCGACTCGGCAGACTGGCCATTTCGGAAGGCATACACAATCGTATCTAAGCCGATACGTGTGCCGGCAAGGTAATATCCGCCATTTCGAATTTCCACGTACTGGTTCGCCGGTGCCATGAGAGAGGCTCCCCTCCCTCATTGTAGTGGCTGCCCTGATTTCAAAGGCTGTCCAGCAGCCGCCTCTATCCTCTCGCCAGCGAGGGAGAGACCGGCTTACCAGCTTCCGCCGTCGCCAGGCGGCTGTGCTTGCGGCCGTAAGTGAAGTACACCACGAGGCCAATGATCAGCCAGATGATGAGGCGCGCCCAGTTGATCCAGCCGAGCTTGTACATCATGTAGCCGTTGACCACGATGCCCAGAATGGGCACCAGCGGCACCCAGGGTGTACGGAAGGGGCGCGGCTGATCGGGGTTGGTGCGGCGCAAAATCAGCACCGCCGTGGAGACGATCACGAACGCCAGCAGAGTGCCGATGTTGACCATTTTTCCGATATCGTCGATCGGAGTCACGCTGCCGACGATGGCGGCCAGCAGTCCTACCAGCATGGTATTCTTCCATGGGGTGCGCCATTTGGGGTGGACTGCGGCGAAGAATTTGCGGGGCAGCAGACCGTCGTTGGCCATGGAATAGAGCACCCGCGTCTGCCCCAGCAGCATGACGAGCATCACGCTGGTTAGCCCGGCGAGCGCGCCCACGGTGATAATGCGGGAAGCCGTCTCCAGCCCGCGATCGCTGAACGCGCGGGCGATAGGCGCCTCGATGTTAATTTCCTGCCAGGGCACCATGCCGGTGAGCACACCGGCCACAAGAATGTACAGAATGGTGCAAATCACCAGCGAAGTGATGATGCCGATGGGCAAATCGCGTTGGGGGTTGCGCGCCTCCTGCGCGGTGGTGGAGACGGCGTCGAATCCGATATAGGCGAAAAAGATGTAAGCGGCGCCGGCGCCGATGCCCGAAAACCCAGCCGGCGCGAATGAAGACCAGCTCGAGCCCCAGTTGGCCGAGTTGATGTACCGGATGCCCAGGGCGATCACGAAGAGAACCACTGCGACCTTGGTCACCACGATGGCGTCATTGAAGCGCGCGCTTTCGCGGATACCGATGGTGAGAATCGCCGTGATGACCAGGGCGATCAGGAAGGCCGGTAGGTTGAATCCGATCTCGTAACCGAACAGGTGGGGTGCGCCGAGCAAAGCGTGGGCGCGTTGGACCAGTTCGGCGGATTGCGCCGTAGTGATCGCCGTGACGCGGTCGACGAATGCTTGCGTGCCGGCTACCAACGACGAGTCGGAGGCTAGCGCCATCTGGCGGGCAATGGTGTTTTGAGCGAGGCGCAGTCCGGTCCAGTGATCATACGCCAGCCAGAGCGGCATCTTCAAATGAAACACTTCCAGCAGTTCAATGAAATGATTCGACCATCCCGAGGAGACCGTGCTCGCGCCCATAGCGTACTCGAGCGTTAAGTCCCAACCGATAATCCAGGCGAAGATCTCGCCTAGTGTCGCGTAGGCATAGGTATAAGCGCTTCCGGCAAGAGGAATCAGGGAAGCAAACTCGGCGTAGCACAAGCCCGCGAAGCCGCAACCGAAGCCCGAGAGAACGAAGGAGAGCATCAGGCCGGGTCCGGCGTAGTGTGCGCCCAGGCCGGAAAGCACGAAGATACCGGCGCCGATGATCGCGCCTACCCCCAGCGTCGTAAGCTGAAAGGGGCCCAGGCTGCGACGCAGGCAGTGGTCGCCACCCTCCTTGGCTTCATCCAAGAGCCGGTTCAGGGGCTTACGGGTGAGGATACTGGCCATAAGAGTATTAAAACTATAACAAGAGTAACAAACCAGCGAATCGAATGCCGGGTTTGTACGTCACACTGAGAAAAAGGAGTGGATCGCTTGCTGAAACTCACGGCTTTCGCATGTATCACCCTATCTTTGGTATCCGCGCAAACAGCGTCCCAGCGGCAGGCGGCCGCGCCGGCATCAACAATTCCGGATCTGCGCTTCGACGCCAGCCTGATGGACAAATCCGTAGACCCCTGTACCGATTTCTATCAGTACGCCTGCGGCACATGGATCAAGAATAATCCGATTCCGCCGGACCAATCGCGATGGGGACGCTTCACCCAACTGGAAGAGCGCAACCTGGCGATCCTGCGGGAAATTCTTGAGGAGGCCGCCAAGGGCGGAGCACAGCGCGACGCGATCGCCCAGAAAATCGGCGACTATTTCGCCGCATGCATGGACGAGGCTGCCATCGAACGCAAGGGGCTGGCCCCCATACAGCCTGAACTGGACCGCATACGCGATCTGAAGGATAAAAGCCAGCTGGCTGCCGAACTTGCCCATCTGCAGCGCTCGGGCATCTCGGCGCTCTTCGAGTTCGGATCCGGACAAGACTTCAAAGACTCCAACGCTGTGATCGCCCAAGCCGACCAGGGCGGTATCGGGCTCCCGGACCGCGATTACTACCTGAAGGACGACGCGCAAATGAAGACGATCCGCGAGAAGTACCTGGCTCACGTCCAGAGGATGTTTGAGCTGGCGGGCACGCCTCCAGCGGGCGCTAAGGCTGACGCGGACATCGTGATGCGCCTCGAAACCGACCTGGCCAAAGGCTCCATGGACCGCGTCTCCCGGCGCGACCCCGAAAAGGTCTATCACCGCATGAGCAAACAGGAACTGGAGTCGCTGGCACCAGCGTTCCGGTGGACCGAGTTCTTTACGACCAGCGGGTCACCCGAGTTCCAGCAGATCAACGTAGCCTCGCCGGACTTCTTTAAAGCCGCCAACAGCGCCCTCGGCAGCTACAGCCTGGACGACTGGAAAACGTACCTGCGTTGGAGAGTGCTGCACTCCGAAGCCCCTCTGCTGCCCGCGCGCTTCCTGAATGAGAACTTTGAGTTCTATGGCAAAACGCTGACGGGGACTAAGGAAATGCGGCCTCGGTGGAAACGTTGCGTGGATTTTACGGATAACCAGTTGGGCGAAGCGTTGGGCCAGAAATTCGTAGAGAAGACCTTCGGCGCCGCGGGCAAAGAGCGCACTCTGAAAATGGTTGACGCCATCGAGAAGGCTTTTGGGAAAAACCTCCAGACACTCTCCTGGATGACGCCGGCAACCAGGCGAGAGGCAGAGATCAAGCTGAAGGCCATCACCAATAAAATCGGCTACCCCGACAAATGGCGCGACTACTCCAGCGTGGCCATCAACCGCGATGATGCCGTCGGCAACGCCATGCGAGCCGACCAGTTTGAATTCCAACGGCAGTTGAACAAGATCGGTAAGCCTGTGGACCGTCAGGAATGGCAGATGACACCGCCCACCGTAAATGCCTATTACGACCCGCAGATGAACAACATCAACTTCCCGGCGGGCATTCTCCAGCCGCCGTTTTTTGATAACCGCGCCGATGACGCGGTGAACTACGGCGCCATCGGAATGGTGATCGGCCACGAATTGACGCACGGGTTTGACGACCAGGGCCGCCAGTTCGATGCGCAAGGCAACCTGCGCGACTGGTGGACCCCGGCTGACGCCAAGGCTTTCAACGAAAAGGTGGCCTGCTTTGAAAAGGAGTACGCGGGCTTCACCCCGGTGGACGACATACACCTGAACGGCAAGTTGACGCTAGGTGAAAATACCGCCGATAATGGCGGCCTGCGCCTGGCGCTCATGGCGTTGGAAGACAGCATCGGTAACAACCGCAAACCGATCGATGGGTTTACACCCGAGCAGCGGTATTTTCTCTCGTTCTCCCAGATCTGGTGCGAAAGCCAGACTCCTGAAATCCTGCGTCTGCGCGCCCAGACGGATCCTCACTCGCCCGGGCGCTTCCGCGTGAACGGCAGCGTCCGCAACATGCCCGAGTTTCAGAAGGCGTTTGCATGCAAAGCGGGCCAGCCGATGGTCTCGGCCAATGCCTGCCGGGTCTGGTAATGAAAAGGTGGGCAGGCGTTTCCGCCTGCCGCCTGGCTCTTTTCCCCTAAACGCCCGCGCCCTATAATCGAGGGGTGCTGGTCGCGCTTACCCGCCGGTGCAGCCGCGCAGTCCTGCTGGCGATCTTAACAGCGCTTGCTGTCGGTCCGGCATGGGGCGCGCTCGAACCGGCGCAGGTTCTAATCCTGGTCAACCGGGACACGCCCATCTCAGCGCGCGTCGCGTCCATGTACCAGAAGCTGCGCGCGATTCCCAACGAGAACCTGCTGCGCCTCTCCCTGGGAACGGACCGGTCCCTCACGCCGGAGCAGTACTGGAGCAAGGCCGGCGGCCCGATCAAGAAATATCTGGAGGAACACCCGGCCGTCCGGTGCATCCTGACGACATCGGGCGTTCCGTATTTGATTCAAGGGACCGGTGGCGAATACACAGCCTTTGATAATGAACTCGCGGCCGCGCTTCAGGAAGATTCGTCCACGCCCAAACGCCGCCAGCCCAACCCGCTTTTCGTGGGTGGAACGAACCTGTATGCGGCCACCGATCCCCGCCTCATGAAGATGGTCTTCGTCGCGCGCCTCGATGGTCCCGACCTCGCTACCGTCACTCGCATGGCCGAAGATGCGGCGGCAGTGGAAAAGACGGGGCTCGTCGGGCCGGTCTTCGGGGATGCCATGGGCTTAGATGGCATCGGCGGCCAGGGCCTGGGCGATTTCTCCGTACGCGCAGCCGTGGACCGCTTTGCCGGCGCCGGCTTCGCTTCCACGCTCGACATGAAGCCGGAGAGCTGGAAGCAACCCAGGGGCTCGGTGGGCCGGCAGGCCGAAGGGGCGGCCTTCTATTTGGGCTGGTACGACTATTTAAGCTTTCAGGATATCTTCGGTGAGCCGGGCCTGGCGCGCGGTTCTATCGCCTGGCACATTGCCAGCGGTGAGGCTGGGGACATCTGGAACCCGAAAGGCACCGGCTGGTGTGTCAACCTGATGCGCCGCGGCGCCGCCATAACGCTGGGTCCTGCTTTCGAGCCTTACCTGGCCGCGTTTCCGCACGCCGACATTTTCGCCGAAGGACTGCTTACAGGCCTCACCGTGGCTGAGAGCTATTGGCTTTCCCTGCCCGAAGTGAACTGGGCCATGGTGCTCCTGGGCGACCCGCTCTACCGTCCTTTCGCCGGCAAAGCGCGGCCGGCTCTGCTGGCGCGGGCCTACGTAGCCGATAATCCGAGGCACGTTCTGGAGCGCGGCCAGACCAGTGCGCTTTTGGTGCAGATCGACTGCGTCGGTCCGCCGGGCTCCGCGACCCCGCCGTTTATCGCCAAAACCGAGCCGGAAATGGGTCTGGCCGCGGCCTCCGGCCCCGTCACTATCCCGCCTCTGAAGGCCGGGGAAAGCGCCGTGGTGCGCATTCCCCGTGTGATCGCCGCCAATGATGCGACGGGTATGTTTCGCCTTCATCTGGATGTACAGGACGAAAGCGAAGCGTCGCGTCGCATCGTGGTAGAGGGCCGCATTGGCTTCTCCCGTCTAACTTCCGGTTTGGTGTCCAAAACGCAAATGTTTGTCAGTCCGGCTGGAGACGCTGTCCTCTCCGGCCTGCCCGGGAGCACCTCATACATCGACGTGGCGACGCTCCAAAGCAAAGGCATCAACTTGCCGCAGCCAATAGCGCTCGCCGGCGCGGAATTTTCTCCGGACGGCGGACACATCGCCCTGAGTCTCTATGATCCGCGCCAGAAAAAGGGCGCAGTCGTGATCGGCGACCGCGCGCTTTCTCATACCCAGGGTTTGCCCCCGGCTGCGCAATTTGTTCGTTGGTTGACCAATGACCGAATGCTGCTCCAAACGCCCGGCGGGCTTGTGAGCCACAGCCTGACCGCCGGCGCCGAGCGCCCATTCGACACACCCGCCGGCCGGTTCGCGACCGTTATTCCCGGAACCGACATTTTGTTGCTATCGCCGGAGGAAGGAAAGTTCGGCTTCCGCAGAGGCGACGGCGCGTTTCGAGAGGTTCTTCCGGGGATTAAGCTTCCTGGCGCTGTGGCTGCCGCCAACGACCTTTCCCTGTTCGGCGGCGTTGATGCCGAAAAACGGCTCTGGGTCCAACACGGCGTGAGTGAGCCCGCCGAGGTTGTGGCATCGGGTGTCGAGCGCGTGCTCTGGGGCCCCATTTCGCATCGTGTCCTGGTGGAAGGAGCGGACCGTAAGAGCAGGGTCTATGACGGCCGCGACCGCAGCTGGATCGATCTGGGCTTGGTCGCAGCGGCCGCTTGGAGTCCGGATGAAGAGCGGCTGCTGTTTGTGGGCGCCGATGGCGGCTCCGGCGGTACTCTCTCGCTCCTCGCAGGCCGCGCCATTACGCGCATCTGCGATATGGGCAAGATCGGCGCCTTGTCCAAAATGGCTTTCTCCGACAAGCCCGGCGGCGCCTTTCTGCTGGCGGGAATGAACGGGCAGTTGAACGTATTCCTGGTGGCGCTGCCCTAGTGGGCAGCAAGAATGGGACAGGCATCCTGGCCTGTCATAGACGTTTGGTTGCCGCTCATCCCAGCGCTTTCCACACCAGAAACAGCATTCCCGCGGCCAAGCCGGCGGCTGCCTGGTATTCCCGGTTCTTCCAATAGAGCCGCCACTCGAATGAAGGGCCGTTCCACGCAGGCCCACGCGGCCGTCGCGGCCAGAGCGCCGGCACGCTGGTCGCGTAGAACGGGTATGTCGGAAAGAGTCTCCGCAAGTGCTGCTCTTCGAGTTGAATTACCGGCAGGTACACCAGAACGAAAACCGCCGCGAACAGCAGACCCAGGCCAGCGCTGCGCGAAGCGGCGGCCAGTCCCGCAGCCACCAGCAGAGTGCCGAGGTAGAGCGGATTGCGTGTATAGGCGTATGGCCCCCGCGTGGCCAGTGCCTGGTTCTTGGCCAGACAACCTGCTGCCCAGCCGCGCAGCCCCAGACCCAGCAGCGAAATCGGCAGGCCCCAAAGGAGCGAGTGACGCGACGGCCGCGAAAAAAACGCAAAAGCCGCCACCATGAGGAAGCCGCTGGGCACGCGCAGCCGGGCCACGGCGTCGGCGTAAGGCTTCGGGAATCGTGGTATCCTTTCGAACCGCCAATGCTCCGGCTGGGTTGACATGCGTTCAGGCGATTTGTCCCGCCGCGGGTCGTGGTTCGGCGAGGACGGCGCGCACCGCTTCAAAAACCTGTTCCGGAGCGAGTCGCCGCATGCTCTCGTCGATGGAGTGGTGGCGCTGGTACGTCGTGATTGCGCCGGCTGCACGCAGCACGCGCAGCGAGTCGCCATAAGGACCATTGCGCGCCGGATCGGTGGGACCGTAAAGTGCTACGCCCGGCTTTCCCAAGGCAGCGGCGATGTGCAGCGGCCCGCTATCAACACCCACTACGGCGGCGGCGCGTCGCGTCGCGTAGATGAGGCCGGCCACGCTCGAAGTGTGTGCGACCGCTTCGGGAACCTGGGCCAGCAGATGCCGGCATGCCGGCGGCCCATCGAGCACCAGCGGAACATCCAGTTCCCGGCGTAGCAGGCGCGCCAGCATGCGGTAATGTTCCAGCGGCCATTGCTTGCTGCGCCAGCCCGCAAGGGGCGAAGCGAGCACAAAATCTCCTGCGGGGAGATCGCCTTCCGGGCAACCTGCAGGCAGCGGAAAAACCCGCAGCGCGCTCGCGGCCCCGGCCGATGCCGCAAGATCCAAATGTTTCTCCACCATGTGTCGCGCGTGGGTCGTAATGGTGTCCGAATAAAACAGAGCCGCCAGGCGCTCGCGTGTTTGTCCGTAATGGAATCCGAAAATGCGACCGGCACGCGCCGCGGAAGCCACAAGCGCCGACTTGATCAGCCCCTGAAAATCCACGGCGAACTCGTATCGCGCGGCCCGCAACAGCCGCCACGTATCCAGGAGCCCGGCCGGCGTGTCGCGCCGCACGGTAAGCACAGAATCAACGAAAGGGTTCTGCTCCACTAGAGGCGCCCACTGCGGCTCGATGGCCCATGTCAAGTGCCATCCCGGGAAACTGTGCTTCAGCGAGGCAACGGCGGGCAGAGTGAAAATAATGTCACCCATCGCGCCGAGCCGGATGGCGAGAATGCGGCCTTCCGGGCTGCGCTCCGGAACAAGGGGAGAAGGTCTAGACGTTTCGGACATGTGCCATCAGGCGGCGGAGATGCTGTAAACCGGCGCCCTCCAGCCGCATGACGGCGACGGGCTGGAGGCGGTCCACCAACCCGTCGAGATCACTGGGACGCCCCGCCGGCTCGACGATTAAGACGTAGTCTACCACGCGTAGCGCCGCCGCCATTTCGGCGCGCGCGTACTGGCTGAGCAGCGCCTCTTCGCATGGCAACACGGCAGCGATTAAGGCACTCGCCGGGTGGCCTTCCCGGGTCTGCTGTAATTCACGAACCGGCTCCACGCCCGGAACATCGAAAATGCCGGCCACCAGCACAGCCCCGCGCGGCGCTTCGCCTGCGGTCACGATCTTGCTTCGTGTATCCACCGGCGGGCGGATTCCTCCCGAAGCTGAAGCGCGGCGGCGCTAACCATATCCGTGGTGACTCGCGTCATGCACCGGTGGTCGATGGGGCACTCTCGCATCAGGCAGGGGCTGCACTCGGCATGGGCACGGACCACTCGGGCGTACGGGCCGGCAGGCCCGGTTGTCGCATCGTCGGTAGCGCCGAAGATCGCCACCGTGGGCACGCCCAGCGCGGAAGCCACGTGCATGGCGCCCGAGTCGTTAGTCAGGAAAAGCAGGCAGCTCGCCGCCAGCTCGATGAACTCGCGGAGGCTGGTCTCGCCGGCCAGATTCCGGGCATCCACCCGGAGACGCCGGAGAGCTCCGGCCACCTGCTCACAGAGTTCCCGTTCCGCGCCAGAACCGAAAACCAGTACCGAACACCCCGGCGTGGAGCCAAGACCGGCTGCCGTTTCGGCGAACCGCTCCGGCAGCCAGCGCTTGGCGCTTCCGTAAGCTGCGCCCGGACTGATGCCCACTACGTCGCCGGCGATGCCGAGTTCCCCCAGGCGCCGCGCGCCCGCATTCCGCACCGTTTCGATGCCCTCCAGTTGGATGCCGGGAACACCCCAATCAACATAATCCTGGCGCCCGATGAGCCCTGCCCGGCGCAGCAGTTCCAGGTAGTAAAAGCGCTCGTGCCGCGGGATCTCGCCCGGCTCGGGCACCGGAACCGCGCGCGTGAGCAGCAGGCCGCGTGCATCGCGGTTATAACCGATGCGCACCGGGATGCGCGCCATCCAGGCCATCAGCGCGGCGTCGAACGCGTTCTGCAACAGGATCGCGCACTCGAAGCCTCGCTCGCGCAACTGAGCCGCGAACTCGCGTTTCCCGCGGAGGCCCTTGTGTGTGCGATACACAATCACCTCATCGATGGCGCTTTCGCCGGCATACAGATCAGCCACCCAGGGCCGCGCCACCACGGCTACGCGCGCGTGCGGAAACACCTGGCGAATGGCCCGGACGGCCGGCAGCGACATCACGGCATCCCCCAGCCAGTTGGTGGCGCGCACGAGCACTTTCGCGACCGATGACGGGTTGAACACTGTCTTCAGAATATCAATGGCAATGCTGATAGCCGCTAGCTGATAGCTGATAGCCGATAGCCGATAGCTGATAGCCGCTAGCTGATAGCTACTTCAGCCAGTGCCCCATCTTCTCTTTCTTCGTTCGCAGGTACGCTTCTCGCGTTTCGACTACGTCGGCGAGGCACGGCACGCGCTCCGCCACGCGCACCCCGGCCCGTTTCACGGCTTCCACCTTTTCCGGGTTGTTAGAGAGCAGCCGGATGGCTTCCAGGCCGAAGTAGCGCAGGATCCGGCCCGGCAATTCGTAGCTGCGCAGGTCGCTTTCGAACCCGAGGCGCTGGTTGGCCTCCACCGTGTCCGCGCCTTCATCCTGCAACTCGTACGCCCGCAGCTTGTTCAGCAGGCCGATGCCCCGGCCTTCCTGGTGTTCGTAGATGACCAGGCCACGGCCTTCCTGAGCGATGCTTTTCAAGGCCAGTTCGAGTTGCGCGCGGCAGTCGCAGCGCAAGCTGTGAAACACATCGCCCGTCAGACACTGCGAATGGATGCGCACCAGCGGAGGCGGCTCTCCGTTCAATTCGCCCATCTTTAACACCACGGCCTCTTCCGCCTGACCCTCGCCGCCCCCTCGGAAACCGTAGATTCGGAAGTATCCGAACTGGGTAGGGAATTCGGCTTCGGCGATCTTTTGGAGCCGCGGCATCGAGCTGTTCATGAGCAAATGATTGAAGGTGTTACGAGTTCCATTATAATGGCGGGCGGCGGCCTATGCCGGAATTCGAACCTTCGTTTCTGATTTCGCTGCTCATCAAGCTTGTCGTAGTGGCGGCTATCGCCAGCATCCTGGCCCGCTGGGAGGCGTTTCAATCGGTTTTGATGCGGGACAGTCGCACTCTCGGTCAGCGCCTCACACTGTCGTTCTGGCTTTCCGCCGTCTTCGGCGCGGGTGTGGCGGTCCGCGTTTTCAGCCCCAGTTACGGCGCAGCCGACCTCGGGCTCGAAGGCAGCTTTCTCGCCGGCCTGATGGGCGGCTATATTACCGGCCTGCTCTCTGGCGTTCTCATTTCACTCCCCACCTTTTTCAAACACGAGCACCTCGCCATGCCAGTGCTTGCCGCGATCGGCGTGCTGGGTGGCCTTCTGCGCGATCTCGCCCCCGATCCGGAAGATATCTGGCATATGTCGCCGTTCCCCGATCTTACCTTCTTCCGTTTCTTTCGGGAGGCCAAGAATCAACGCCGCACCGCGTTTCACCTCTCTTTGCTTGCTGCTATCCTTGCGGCCGAATTCTTGCGCCAGGATTTGGGCTCCCTGACCGCGTTTCCGCAAACGGAGCTGTTCCGTCTGGCCCCTGCCTCGCATCGGGCCCATCCTTTAACCTGGGTTGCGCTTTACGCTACCACGCTCTTTGCCGTGCTGATCCCGGTAAAAATCTGGAACAACACGCGCATCGAGAAAAAACTGGAAGAGCAAAAACGGCTCCTGGCGGAGGCGCGGCTGGCCGCGCTCACTAGCCAGATCAATCCTCATTTCCTTTTCAATACGCTGAACTCGGTTTCCTCCCTGATTCGGACCGACCCGGGCCAGGCGCGCCTGATGGTGCTGAATCTCGCCAAGGTGTTGCGCCGTCTGCTGCGCAAACACGAGAACTTCAGCGCATTGCGCGACGAGCTCAGTTTTATCCAGGACTATCTTGCCATTGAAATGGTTCGGTTCGGTGACAAGCTGCGCTTCGAAACCGACGTGGAGGCCGAATCCCTGGACCTCCTCATCCCGAGTATGATGCTGCAGCCGCTCGTGGAAAACTCGATCAAGCACGGCCTGAGCGCGAAAATCGAAGGCGGTACCATCCGCGTGCGGACGCGCCGCGCCGATTCCAAACTCCGGCTATGGGTTGAGGACGATGGCGTAGGCATTCCCGAAGCGCGTCTGGCGACTTTGCTCGATCAGGGGATCGGAGTGAGCAATGTCAACGAGCGTTTGAAGGTCCTTTTTGGCAATGGCTACCGGATGTGGATCGAAAGCCAGCCCGGGCGCGGCACGCAGATCGAGATCGAAATTCCCGAACTGCGCATGGATCTCGCCGCTGCCTCATAATACGTGGGGCAGGCGCTTCCGCCTGCCAACTTTTTCGGCCTGGTGCAGGCGTGCCGAAGGCAAAAAACCGCTGGGCTCACACCGGATCGGGCTGTGGCATCCGGCGCAGGAGTTCCTTCATCAGCGTGATTAACGCGTTGAGGCGTTCCTCGGTATGACTCTGGGCATCGGCAAGCTGTAACTGAGCGTCGGCCAGGCGCGACTGTGTCTGGCTCAGTCGCAGTTGGGCGTCGGCGAGCTTGCCCATCATCTCGTTAATCGTATGGCCGTGAGAAGCCATGGCGTGCATCTGCTCCGCCATGGTTAGCACCGCCGTAGAAAGGCGTTCGACCGCCGATTCGATCCGCTCGAATCGCTGGTAGCCATTGAAGCCGTTCTCTGGTGGACCCATCTCCTCTCTATCCTACACAAGCCCCCAATCGGGGCGCGCTACAATCGAAAACACGAGCGTGCGCATCACGATCTCGAAGGAAAATTACCTCAAAGCTATCGCCGAGGCCCAATCGGAAGGGGAAAACGTAAAGGCTGTCACACTGAGCCGCTGGCTCGATGTCTCCGCTCCGGCGGTCACCATGGCCGTCAAGCGGCTGAAACGCGACGATCTCATTCGCGTCGGCCAGGAGGCGCAGATCACGCTTACCGACACAGGCCAGGAGATCGCTAACCGCCTTCTGCACCGCCATCATCTCATCGAACGTATGCTTGCCGAGATCTTCGGTCTGGAGTGGTACAAGGTGCACGACGAGGCAGAAGCTCTGGAGCACGCTGTCTCCGCCGATTTCGAGCGCAAGCTGGCCGAGAAGCTGGGAAACAGCCGTGTTTGCCCCCACGGCAACCTGGTCGTGGATTCCCCGCGGGAGCGCCGGCGTCGCGGCCTCAAGCCGCTCGAAGAGGCTCAGTGCCGCGAGCGGGTGTCGGTCGCCAGCGTCTTCGAGCGCGACCGCGCCTTACTCGAAGATCTCGACCGCAAAGGGATCCGTCCCGGAGTCACTCTCGAAGTGCTCGCAGTAAGCGATGAGGTATCGGTGCAGGCGGGTCATCGGACAGTGCGTCTCGACCGAGCCGCGGCGGCCAAAGTATGGGTCGGCAAAGCGTAAGACGAGGCCCGGCGCTGGTGGGGCAGGCGATCTTGTCGCCTGCCTGCTTTACCTGACCGCGGTAACATGGATAACGCCCAGGCAAGTTGTCTGCGAAAGGATTTCCATGAGACTCTCGCCATTGCATCTGCTCGGTGCCGCGTTACTAGCTGCGATTCCGGCGCTGGCACACCATGGGACCGGCGCGTCCTACGATTTGTCACATCCCATCACTCTGGAAGGGACGGTCACCGAATTCCGCTATGCCAACCCGCACCCGCAACTGTACTTCGATGTGACTGACGACAAAGGCGCCGTGTCGCACTGGAGCGGTGAGTTCTATCCGAATCCATCGCAGTTGCAGCAAGGTGGATGGGGCAAGAGGCGCTCGGAGGCCGCCTTGACTCCGGGCACAAAAATCACCATTACCGTCGCGCCTTCGCGAGCCGGCACAAAGGTCGGCGCCATCCTGAAACTTCTCAACGACAAGAGCGAAGTCTTGCTGGGTGTGGCCGGTGGCGGTCCCGGCGAAGTCCCCCAGGGCGGCCCAACCCCGAGCGGCAGTTCGGAAGAGAAAAAAGAATAGGCTGTTAAAATCCCGGACCGGCGGTTGCACATCCTGCCAACCGCCGCGCGGGATAACACCCCTTCACTTCTGGCTCCTCCCCCGTTCACCCCAAATTTCCAAAATAATCGCCATCTTTTCAATCATCTGCGCGCTTGAATTTCGGACTCCAGCCCCCTCGCCTGTTATGTGTGAGGGCGAAAGGAGATTCCGATGTCCTCATCCGAAAAGAAGCCCCGCTCCCAAAAGAAACCCGTTTCCGACAAGCAGCTCGCCGCCAATCGCGCCAATGCCGCCAAATCTACTGGACCTACCAGCCCCACAGGTAAGCACAGCTCTTCGCAAAATTCCCGCAAGCATAACTTCTCTTCCGCTAACTTCACCGTCGTCCGCCTCGAAGATATCCAGGAAGTCGCTCGCCTCCGCGCCGACCTCATTTCCGTCTATCAGCCCGTCAATTCCCAGGAACTGTTCGCCCTCGAGCGCATGGCCACCTGCCAGCAGGCCATGCTCCGCGCCGCCCGTTTCGAAGCCGGCCTGTTCTCCGCCTGCCTCAACGAGTGCCTCGAATCCGATGGTTCGGCCCGATTCCCTCTCCATGAGGACGTCACCTACGGCATCGAAGTCACCCTCGCCCAGAACCGCAACTACATGTTGGCCGATGGCTTCTTCCGCCTGGCGCGCCAGGGCAACGGCATTCAACTGTTCCTGCGCTACCAGGCTCAGGCCGAGCGCCTCTACCGCCGCGCGGTAGAGGAATTCGAGCGGTTGAAGAAGCTGCGGCCCGAGCTGCCAAACAAACCCATTCAGTGGGACAGGCCTCCTGGCCTGTCAGATTCCAGCACCGGCCAACCTCCTGATGGCACAGGTCTAGATGGGCCAGCCCCATCATCCGCCTGCCAACCTGATCCAATCCCGCCAAAC
>CAZKVF010000330.1:0-5697 GCA_964556085.1 uncultured Solibacteraceae bacterium | reverse complement strand
GCGGATGTCGCTCCACTTGCCTTTTTCCAGGTCTTTATAATGCGCGAAGAAGTAAATATCAAACCACTCCCGCGAAATCCGCCGCCATCTGCTTCCGCACCCGGGTTGTCAAATCGTCTATTGCCCGAATCAACGTGATCAGTGACTGCGCTTTCGCCGTTGGCAATTCCCGCGAAGCTTCGGCTTCCAGATTGTCCAGCGCCTCTGCCGAAGATTTTTGCAACTCGTCCTTCTCAGGTGTGCCGCTCGGCTCGCGGCCCTCCAGTCGATCCGCCACGTCATCCAACATCCCGGCCGAAAACTCGTCGTATGCCCACTGGCGAAGTCGAACTGCATCCGGGACGTCGAATCCTGGAACCTGAAGTTCGTACTTCAGCGCCGCGATCCGGATAATGGCTAGCGTGCGGAGTTGCGGTCCCCATTGGCGGACTCGGTCCCGGAATGCGAGGTCCCTGCGGCGTGAGACGCCGAACTCGAAGAGTACGGCATCCGTCAGCGTGCGCACACGATCGAGCTGAGAACTGATTCTTTCCCGAAGCGCGTGGCTTCGTTCTATTGCCACCTGTACGTCGTTGGAAACCGGTTCCCGGGCAAGTAGCGCGAGCAGACGCAAGGTAGAAATGAACTCTGTCCTCATGAGTACTCCAGCCGGTGTGCTCCAAAGCCGGTCGAAGAACACCCACATCATGAGCAGCCCCAGAAATATGCCGACGGCGCGATCTCTGGCAACCGTCAGCGACGTATTAAAACTGAATTCTTGCAAGTTGATCAAGCAGAAACCGACCGCAACCTGCACGCCAAGGTAAGCGAGACGCGGGCTCGAGGTTGCGACCCAGGCCGCAGCCGCGATCACCGGTATGAAGAGCGCTGTGAACCCGGCGATGGAGTCGATAGAAGGCAACAGGAATATCTGTGAGGCCATGCCGATACCGAGGCAGCCGATGAGAGCGCCGGTAAATCGTAAGAACTGCTTCTGGCGCGAAGCTCCTATCGTGGTTAGAGCAGTCAGAAAGCAGGTGGTCACGGATGTCGAGATCTGCGGCCAATCCAGGGCATTGAAAGCAACATAGCAAGCGGTTGCCGCCAGGCAGCCTCTAAGCGCGAATTTGAAGTGGCGCACATTCAATAAATCGGCCATCATAAATGATCGCGGTACTCCCGCGGCCCGCGGAGTCGGCGCAAACACGCTCAGAGCCTGCGATCCGGTAAACGCGTCATAAATTAGAGAGACGGTCTGTTCCATTTCGCCGAGCAGCGGCAGACCCGATGGAATCTCGGTGTCGCTAGCTGGTTCCAACCTCCGCGGAACCGAGCCTCTCGTAAGATCCTCGCGGATCTTCTTGATGTGGCTCGCGAGCCTCCCAACCCGTTCGCTCTCGGGCACGCCGGCTGTAAACTCCGGCAGATTTGCGGCGAGATCGACGAGCCGGCCCGTTAGCGCCACTACAGCCCCCATCTGCTCCGGGTATTGCGGGTCAAAGCCGCCCCGATGCAGCAGTTGCCGCATCCGTGATGTGCCGGTCATAACCAGCCGCGCCAGGTCCGTCCGGATGGAGGCCGTCACCGGATCACCGTCCCGATAATGTCTCAGCAACCCTTCGACACAGCTCAACCGTTCCGCAATGGCCTCGATCAGCTCATCGGACTTCTGGAAGGCGGCAAACACCATCTGAATCGCCAGGGACATAACGGCGGCCATCGTGATAACTCCCATGGCCCACAGGGTGCGCTCAAACTTTAGCTCAGGTGAGATATGAGCGTCCCACAGGGTAACGGTAATTGCCATCAGGTAGCCGGCCCGGCTCGATGCTGAATAACGGCTGAGGGCGCTCATTGCCCAAAAAGCGAGCAGGAAGCCTCCGGTAATCCAGATGAAGCGCAGCCCAGGATCGGCCAGGGCAATCGTCAGACCGAGGATTATATAAGCGCCGGCGGCCAAAAATCCAACGGCAAATCCCCGGACATTCGCCGCGGTGGCTTCCAGGTTGTCGTGCGAAAGAACCAGGCCAAAAATCGCGCCGTATGCCCCAAATGGCAGCTTGAAGGTCATGCTCAGGATCATCACGAGTGTTGATGTAATGACCATGCGCGCCACCAATGTTGTTCTACCCCGATATGGCGCGAGTTCGTCCTTGAGAAATTGCCAAAGCCATGCGGCCGGCGTATTCAAATGCGGTAAACTCTGCGCAATGGCAGCCATTTCACTGTCGCGCGAAGGGGTCGAAATTCCTGGGCCTTTTAATCCGCGTTCATCGCCAGTTCAGCGCCCCCGAATCACTACCACGGCTGACTCGCTCAGCCGAAACAGTTCCGCGGGAGGATTTTCCACACGCACCCGAACTGGATAACGCGATGCCAGGTGCACCCAGTTCAGCGTCCTCTGCACATCCGGCAGACCTTGCGTGAAGCGGCCAACAAGATCTGCGTCCGGGGTCACGCCAAATCCGATACTGTCCACCACACCTGAAAAGCGTTGTGTCGGTTTGGACATGACATAGACATCCGCCCGCATACCAGGCTCGATGTGCTGTAACTGGCCTTCGCGGAAGTTAGCGACCGCCCACCAGGTCCGCGCGTCAATCAGCGTGAACATCTGCTCGCCGGCGTGAGCATACGCGCCCTCCGAAATCGTGAGGTTCGTGACCCGTGCGTCAAACGGGGCATAAACCCGGCAGTTGTTGAAGTTGTACCGCGCGGTCTCTATGGCCGAAGCCTTGGCGCCGCGCTGGTTGACCAGCGGCTCGAGGGTCGTGACCGCATTCTGGGTCTGTTCATGCTGAGCCTTGCTCTGGTTCAGCACCGCCCGGGAGCGTTCCTCCTGCGCCAAGGTGGCTTCGAGCGCGGCCTGAGCCTGCCGCAGTTGCGATTCCGACTGCTTGAGCGCATCTGCCTGCGCGGCTTCGGAAGTCCTCGCCCGATCCACCTGATCCACCGTGACAAACTGCTTCACCAATAGCGGCTCCACCCGGTGCAGGTTGTTGCTGGCATAGGTCCATTCGGCTTTCGCGCGAGCGACGGCCTGCTCCGCGGCCGCTACATCCGCCCTGGCCTGCTCGACTGCCGCGCGCCACCGGTTCACATCGGCTTCGGTGCTATGAATGTTCGCCTCCGAAACCGATACGGCGCTTACCTTGGCTGCGATGATTCTGCGCTCATCCGAAATCTGTCCTTCGAGGGTTGCCTGCTCCGAAATAGCTTTCTCCAGCGCATACCGGTAGGGCCGATCGTCGATTTCGAACAGAAGATCGCCTTTCTTGACGAACTGGTTATCGCGCACATTCAGATGGATGAGCGGACCTTCCACCTGTGGTGCAATTCCGATGAAGTTCGCGAAAATCTCGGAATCGTCCGTTTGCGGATAGCGGTTGGAATGAGATAAAACCGCGAGCCCTGATCCGATGGCGCCAATAATGATCAGGGCGCTGGCGACCCGGCCAATCAGAATTTGTGCCTTGCTATGGGTGGTGGGCTCCATTTTTCTCCCCTAGCGAAACCAGGCGAGCCAGAGTCCGAATGTAAACAGTACGGCTAGACTCGGGTAGGTCAATATCGGAACGGCGAGCGGAATGCGAGCCCGCGCGAATAGAAGATGGGTCAACGCGGTGAGCACCAGGCCGAGCGCCAGGCACACGAGCCAGGCTGGAAACAGCGATCCCAGGATGTCGAACGACGGCGCCCGGCTGCAACCCGGTGAAATCAACATCGGGATCAGAAGCCCGATTCTGGGGGGCCAGGGCTTCTGCCCTGCCGCCGGGCTTCTGCCCGGCGGGAGCTGAACTATATTCATGGCCGCCTCCTTTTGTTAGTTGCTTGAATCGCGTCGCCCGTCCGGAAGGCAACATCGGCCAGCGCCAACAGCACCTGAGTCCGCGCCAGGATGTCGGTGGAGCGCGCCTGCGCCAACACCTTCTGAGCGTTCGTGACATCCAGCAGATTGCGCACGCCGTAGTTGTACGATTCCAGCGCGGCGCTATAGGACTGCGTCGCTGCTTCCAGCAGCGCGGTTGCGGCCTCCCGTTGGCGGAAGGCGGTGTTCAAATTCGAATACGCCGTCCACACCTGGTCTTCAACCTGGTCGCGCGTGGTGGCGACTCGCGCCTCTGCCTCGCGAATATGCGCGTCTGCTTGCGCGAGCCGGTTTCGCCTTGCGCCGCCGTCAAAAACCGTCCAGCTCAGGTTCAGGAAGGCGCCGCCGGTCAAGTCGGCGGTATGACCCCATGGCAGGGTCTGTTGTAGGAGAAAGAGCGCCTGTGCGCTCGGGCCCACCGTCGCCTTCAGCGTAGGATAGAAAGCGGCGCGCGCCTGCTGGCGCTCCGCTTGCGCCAGCCGGATGTCGGCAGCTTGCGCCTGCAGATCGGGACGCTGTTCCAGCGCCCGGTGAATCGCAGCTTCCACGGTGTCCGATACCATTTCGGGCGTCGGCACTTCGCTCAGCGGTTGTACGCGAATCCGCACAGCGGCGGACGTTCCCAGCGCTGTTGCCAGATCGCCCCGTGTGATCTGCTCCGCTCCCAATACCGCCTGCAGATCGTATTGCGCCTGCGCAGTCGCGCTCCGCGCTTCGAGAACATCGGGCAAGGTGGCCAGCCCGTTACGGAGACGCTCCTCGGCGGCCTGCTGCACCGTCTGCGCATTCACCAGGCTCGATCCCGCGGCTTCTTCCTGCCCGGCCGCATTCAGCAGCCTGTAATATGCCTGGGAAACGTCGTAGATCACTTGCCTGTGGACGTCGTTGAAAGCGAAGTTCGAACCGAGAAGGCGGGCACTTTCCGCATTGATGCGGCCGCGGCGGGCTCCAAAGTCGAAAATGGTATACGTGAGATCCAGCGAGATCTGAAAATTGGGAATCGTCTGCCGGAAAAACTGAGACCCCAACCCCTCCTCGCTGCGATCGACTCCCGCGAGCGCGGCGGCCGTCAGCGTTGGAAGCAACTCGCTCCGGGCGATTCCGAGGGCGGCGGCTTGCGCTCGAGCGCCCTCCCACGCCACCCGCGTTTCCGGATTGTGCGACTCGGCCAGATCGATCAATTCCGCTAAGGAGTAGACCTTGTCCGGCTCGATGCGAACTGCCGGCGCATAAGAACCGTGAAGATCCTGACGGATTTGGCGTTCCTCGAATGAATGCCACGGGCGATCGGACGAAACCGGCGGCGATTGAGCGAACAGGCGCGTGACCCCTGCCAGTAGGACGATTTGGGAGCCTCTTCGCGCCAGCCATCTGAGCTGAGCCATAGAATGGTCGGCCCGGTCGTAATTGCGCTTCACGTCGGTCGCAAACTCATCACGCACTTGGCATACCAACCCATATCAATGTTCCCATGCCTGATGGCCGAAATTTATTCTGTCGTACCTCCGACATGAAGCATCAATACCCGACACTGGTAGCCTCGGCGAGGGGTCGCTCTTGGGAAAAATCGCGGCCTTCGAAGGTATCCTGAAGGTTTAACGAAGGGAGGCTTAGAGACATGTTACAGACCAGGTTAGGGGCAGTAGTTATAACCATCGCGGCGCTTTGTGCGCCCGTCCAGGCGTTGGAGAAGAAGCACGGCGTGCTGGTGGGCGCCGTTATCAACGTCAGCGCCGCTACCAAAACAGTTACGGTCAAGGCGGCCGATGGAACGGAACATGCGCTGATCTTAGCGGGACACACCACTGTCCATGGCGCCAAGAACGCGGCCAAAGGAGGCGAGGACGCGT
>CAZKVF010000329.1:0-12817 GCA_964556085.1 uncultured Solibacteraceae bacterium | reverse complement strand
GATCAGCTCGGGCGGCAGCTCCCTGCTGAGCACCCTGGCGTCACTGGGCATTTTGATGAATGTCTCCGAGCATGCGGGCTGAAGGTGCACAAATGATGGCATCGGAGCCGCGACTGTCAGGGAGCGGTCTATTCCTGATGGCGGGCGGGGGGACAGGTGGCCATGTGATTCCAGCGTTGGCAGTAGCGAGAGAATTGAGCAGCCGCGGGCACCATGTATTTTTTGTCGGTACCGATCGGGGTCTCGAGGGCAAGCTGGTTCCAGCCGCGGGTTTCGAGTTGAAACGGATTTCGATTGGGGCTTTGAACCGTGTGGGTATCACACAAAAATTCGCGACGCTGATTCGACTGCCGCTGGTTACGGCGAGGTGCGCGCCGTTGCTGCGTTCCGCCTCCGCCGTCTTCAGCATGGGCGGCTATGTGGCCGGGCCGCCCGTGATGGCGGCATTGCTGCGCCGCGTTCCCGTGGTGGTGATGGAGCCGAATGCCGTGCCGGGGTTCACGAATCGCGTCATCGGCCGCTTCGTTTCCCGAGCCTTGCTCTCGTTTCCGGAAACCGCGCGCTATTTTCCCCAGGGCCGCACCGAACTCACCGGCCTTCCGGTCCGCGAGGAGTTTTTCCGCATCGCACCCAAGCCGCGCGGCTCGGTCCTTCAGGTCTTGATTACCGGCGGCAGCCAGGGATCGCGAACGCTGAACCGGGCGGCGCGGGAAAGCTGGCCCCTGTTCCGCAATTCGGGGTTTCCGCTGAGGATCGTGCACCAATCCGGCGCGGCCGAGTTCGATACCCTGCATGATGCGTTTTCCAAGGCCGGTCTGGAAGGGGATGTCGTGCCATTCATTTCGGACATGCCGGCGGCCTTTCGAGCGGCTGACCTGGTAGTCTCCCGCTCGGGCGCCGGCGCGGTCTCGGAGTTGGCAGCGGCGGGCAAGCCATCGATTCTCGTCCCGTTTCCGTTCGCCGCCGACGATCATCAAACACGGAACGCCGAGGCTATGGAGCGAGGGGGCGCGGCTCGCCTGGTGCGGGACCAGGAAATGAACGGCGAGGCGCTGGTTTCGCTGGTGCGTGAACTGGCCGAGGTTCCAGAAAGGCTCGAGGGCATGGCGCAAGCGGCGCGCCGATTCGCCCATCCGGGGGCGGCTCGTATAGCAGCCGACATTTTAGAGCAGGTGGCGCGCGATTTTAATTGACAGCGGCGTTTTCAGCCGAAACAATACAATAAGGAAATGTTCTTTCGGCCCCAACATGTGCACTTCACCGGAATCGGCGGCATCGGCATGAGCGCCATTGCCGAGGTGTTGCTCAACCTCGGGTATGAGGTCAGCGGGTCGGATCTACGCCTGTCGCCGATCACTTCCAAACTGGCCGGGATGGGTGCGCATATCTACGAGGGTCACGCGGCAGCCAACGTGGCGGGCGCGCGTGCGCTGGTAGTGAGTTCGGCCGTTGACGAGCAGAACCCGGAGGTGCAGGAGGCCCGGCGGCTTCAAATCCCGGTGATTCCAAGAGGGGAGTTGCTGGCCGAGCTGATGCGGCTGAAATACGGAATCGCTGTGGCCGGCAGCCACGGAAAAACCACTACCACGTCCATGACCGCCACCATCCTGAACTGTGCCGGCCTCGATCCGACTGTGATGGTGGGGGGCCGCGTGGCCACTATGGGCGGTTCTAACGCGCGCGTCGGCAAAAGCGAATTCCTGGTGGTCGAATCTGATGAAAGCGACGGCTCTTTTCTAAAGCTCGCGCCGATCATCGCGGTGGTGACCAATATCGACCGCGAGCACCTGGATCACTACCCCACGCTAGAAGCCATCCGCGCCGCCTTCATTGAGTTCGTCAACAAGGTACCGTTTTACGGCGCGGCGGTGGTCTGCCTGGACGATCCCAACGTGCAGGGGATTCTTCCGCAAATCAAAAGGCGGACCATTACTTATGGGACTACCTCGCAGGCCGACATCGTAGCCACGGAAGTCAGTTGCGGAGCATTTGCCAGCGATTTCAACCTGCGAAGAAGGGATGCGGATCTCGGCCGCTTCCATCTGCGGGTTCCCGGCAGGCACAACGTGCTGAATGCCATGGCGGCCGCCGCCGTTGGGATGGAGCTGGAAGTTCCGCCCGGCGTGATCGGGGATGCCCTGGCAACCTTCAGCGGCGTCGAGCGGCGCTTCCAGTTGCGCGGTGAGCAGCGCGGCATCACGGTGATCGACGATTACGGCCACCACCCCACTGAAATCCGGGCGACGTTGGATGGCGCGCGTCTGTGCGGGTTCCGGCGCATCCATGTCCTGTTTCAGCCCCACCGGTATACCCGAACGTTCCACTTGATGGATGATTTTGCGGGTGCGTTTCACCAGGCTGATTCGCTGTTTGTCGCCGATATTTACGCTGCCGCCGAGAAGCCGATCGAAGGCGTCACGGCCGAAGCCCTTGTGGATCGGATCCGGCAGTTCGGCCACCGCAACGCGGAATACGTCGGGACGATCGATCGCGGCGTTGCAGCTTTGCTGCGAGTCGCCGAGCCAGGCGACCTCGTGCTGACACTGGGCGCCGGCAACGTCTGGCAGGCCGGCGAAAGAGTTCTGGAGTCGTTACTTCAGAGCCGCGACCGTAAGGGAGCGGACGGGGCTGCCGACTGATGGCGCGCGAATCCAAGGCTAAGTCTAAACGCATTCCCTGGCGGCTTGTGCTCAGCCTCGTGGCTGTTAGCTTCGTGTGCGCGGGGGTTGTCGCTGCCGCGGTACGCGTCCGGCGGTTTGCTCTGACCGATGCCGAATTCATCCTCTCGCGCGACCGGCAGGATGCGCTCACCGTTGGAGGGCTCAGGTACGCATCGCGCAGTAAAATTTTCCGCATTTTCGCCCCCGATTTCGGCCGTAGCGTGTTTGCCGCAGCCCTGTCGGAACGCCGGCGCGAACTTCTGGCCATTGACTGGGTGGAGGATGCGATGGTCTCGCGCGTCTGGCCCGATCAACTCCTGGTCTGGATTCGCGAGCGAACCCCGGTGGCCTTCGTCAGCTTCCCGACCGGCGTACTGCTGATCGACTCCCACGGCGTCTTGCTCGATCCGCCACCCCAGGCGCAATTCGCGTTTCCGGTGCTGAGCGGCATCCGGGAAAGCGATTCGGTCTCCGAACGCCGCGACAAAGTGCGCACCTTCCTGCGCATCCAGGACGACATGGGTTATCTCATGAAGGATATTTCCGAGGTGGATGCGGCCGATCCCGAAAGCATCCGCTTGGTGGCCCAGGTGGGCAACCGCGCTGTGGAACTGCTCCTGGGCGATACCAATTTCGCAAAGCGCTATCAGAATTTTCTCAACCATTATCCCGAGATCCAGAGGCATTCGCCCGAGGGGAAGCTCTTTGATCTGCGGCTGGAAGACCGCATCACGGCGAAAGAATAGCCATGGGTGTGAAGCCGGTCTACGGAATTGGATTGGATACGGGGAGCCGTGTGACCCGGCTGGTGGTCTGCCTGCTCGAACACGGAAGAATTCGGCTTTTGGGCTGCGCGGCTTCGCTGTCCGAGGGTTGGTCGAAAGGGCGCATCACCGACCAGCGTGCGGTTGCCGAGTCAATCGTCATCGCGCTGGCGGAGGCCGAGGCTGCGGCGGGTGTCTCGATCGAATCCGCCGTAGTGGGCATGGGAGGGCCGACCTTGCGCGGTGCAAACGGACGCGGCGTGCTGGAACTGGGCCGCGTGCACGAGATTGAGCAGCGCGATATCAACCGCGTGGTAAACCGCGCCGCGCGCGTGCAATTGCAGGAAGACCAAATGCTGCTGCAATTGTTCCCGCAGGATTTCGTTGTGGACGATCACCCCGGTCACCGCGATCCGCGCAAAATGCTGGCTTCGCGTCTGGAGATCCACATTCACCTTGTCACCTGCTCGGTGCAGGAGCATAATTCCCTGATCGGCGCCGTAAACCAGGCGCACATGGAAGTCGAAGAGAGCATTTTCGAGGGCTTGGCCGGCTGCTACGCCGCGGTCTTGCCTGAGGAGCGGCGCGAGGGGATCGCTGTGGTCGATATCGGCGCCGAATCCACGGAGCTGGCCGTTTACCATGGCGACTCCATTCAACTCGCCTCGACCATTCGCGTATGCGGCGATCACTTCACCCGCGACCTGGCCCAGGGACTGTGCTTGAGCTTCGAGGATGCCGAAACCGTTAAGTTCGAGTACGGGTCCGCGAGCGCCGAGGCCTGTCCCGGTAACGTTTTCGTCGAGCTGCCCACGCCCGAAAACCGGGAGCGACGAGACGTTCCGCGCAAGCTCGTCAATGAAATTTTGGAAGCCCGCGCCACCGAGCTGTTTCAATATGTCCACGCCGAGCTGGCGCGCGTGGGCATGGAACGGGCGCTGCTGGGCGGCGTTTTCCTGACGGGCGGCGGCGCGAAATTGCCCGATTTATGCGATGTCGCCGAGCGCGTCCTGCAGTGCCAGGCGCGGTTCGGCCTGCCGGCCGGCATTCAGGATTGGCCGGAGGAATTACGGGATCCCGAGTGGGCGACGGCCGTCGGTTTGGCCATGTATTCCGCCAAGTTGCGGGTTAAGGCCGCGGAAGAAAAGGAAGCGGCGGGATGGTTGGGGAAGGTGCTGCGCTAGGTGGGGCAGGTGGTTCCGCCTGCCAGGATGCCGGCTCGAAAGGAGTGAACCATGGGACTGATCGATTCCGAAGTGGACGATCTCAAATATGAAATCGCGGAAGAGATTCGCGGCGGCGCTCGGATCAAAGTGATCGGTGTGGGCGGCGGCGGCTGTAACGCCGTAGCGCGCATGGTGCAGGAAGGCCTCGAGGGAGTCGAGTTCCACGCCATGAACACGGACCTGCAGGCGCTTTCCGCCTGCCCGGTGCCCAACAAGCTGCAACTGGGTGCGAAAATCACCAATGGTTTGGGCGCCGGCTCCAATCCGGAGATCGGGCGTCAGGCCGCCCTCGAAAACACGGACCGGATCGTGGAAGCCTTGCAAAATGCCGATATGGTGTTCGTCACCTCGGGGCTTGGCGGCGGCACCGGTACCGGCGCGGCTCCAGTGATCGCTTCCCTCTCCAAGGAACTGGATGCCCTCACGGTCGCCGTGGTCACCAAGCCGTTCGGCTTCGAAGGCGCCCGGCGCAAGCGCCTGGCTGACGAAGGCCTGGGTAAGCTCGCATCCACCGTGGATACCGTCATCGCCATTCCCAACGACCGGCTCCTCGCCCTGGCGCCGCGTGGCACCAGCTTTTTCGAGGCGTTCAAAATGGCCGACGACATACTCCGCCAGGCCGTGCAGGGCATCAGCGACATCATCACCACACCCGGCATCATCAACCGGGATTTTTCCGATATCAAGACCACCATGATGGGAATGGGCTATGCCATGCTCGGAACCGCGGTGGCCCGCGGAGAAAAGGCAGCAGTGGAGGCGGCTCGCCAAGCGATCAGTTGCCCTCTGCTCGAAGATTCGCGCATTTCCGGCTCCCGCGGCATCCTTATCAATATCACCGGCTCGAGCCGCCTTGGCTTACACGAGGTGAACGAGGCCTGCTCGATTATTCGCGAAGCCGCGGATTGCGATGACGTGCAGATTAACTTCGGCGTGATCCTCAACGAGTCCATGCAGGATGCCGTGAAGATCACGGTTATCGCTACAGGATTTACTCCAGAAGCGGCGCCGCAGCTAGAGCGGCGCATCGTGCCGGAGATGCGCATTCAGCCACGTGCTGAAGCCATTCCGGAGAGAATTCCCGAACGCGAAGCCGTTCCCCTGAAGTCGCAGCCGGAAGCCAAACCCGCGCCACCGCCAGAACCCGAGGCGCCGGCGCTCGATCTGGACGACATCGATACTCCAGCCTACCTCCGCCAGGGCCGGCTTTTGAACTAGGAGCAGCTCCACCCACGATACCCCGCGTCAGTTCGCGGTAGCCGTTTTTTGTTCGTAGTAGTAAAGGACGATGTCCGTCGCGGGCGGCTTTATTCCGACCTGGCGGAGCATGCCGACGATTTGGCCCCGGTGCAGCGTGCCGTGATTTACCACGTGCATCACGATCTGCCAGGCGGGAAGGCCCGCGTCACCGACGAAGCGGGACTTGAAGGGCACCTGCCGGGCAATGTCCGCGTCGGTGGCTGCGTCGGCCCAGGCTTCCCACTTAGCCTGCAGGCGAGGCCATTCCTGAACAACGAAATCGAGCGAGGGGAGCGCATCGTGGGATGGCACGGGATAGCTGGGATCGGCGATGCGCGAATACCAGATGGCGTCGGCGAAATAGATGTGAATGAGCGTTTTCGCGATGCTTTCATGGGAGACGCTCATCGGCTTAGCCCGGTCTTCGGGCGACAGCGCGAGCGCGGCCTCCAGCACTTTGCGAGAGGCCCAGCCGGAATATCGAATGTGCGTGCGAGCTTCTTGGGCAGTCATCTGTGTTTACTTTATATCTCATGCCGGGCGTTGTGAGACGCTACCCTGTGCGTCGAACGAGTCAGGTCCCGGATTTTCTGGACGTCAAGTGTAACTGCTGTGTTTTCAATGTGGGGCAGAAGATCGATTGGCGGCAATGATACACCACAAACGCGGTGCATCTCCCGGCAAGCGCGCCGGAGGCGGGTACGAGTTGTGGAAGGTCCTATGCCGTCGCCGAGAGTTCCGCCTCGGGCTCGGGCATGCTTTCCACGCGGTGCATCAGGAACCGGTGCGAGCTGATGCGAACCGCAGCACGGTTGTTGTCGCTGCGGACCACAAAGCCAGTTGCCTGCAGGTCAATCGGGTAGACGGAATCGAACCGCGCCGGCCAGTCGATACGTAGCTCGATGTGGCAACCAACGGGCAAAGGCCGGCGGGTCTTGAAGCCCACTCCATCCTTGCTCATGTCGCGCGTAATTCCGGTGTGCCACCGGCTGTCTCCGCCTTTTTCCGAGAGGCGGTATCGCAGCGGTAAGCGTACGTCGAAGCGAGGGCTCTGGCGCCGTTCTTCGGCTATATTCTTCATAAACCCTTTCGCCGCTCTTTCCGGCCAGCTTGAACTTGGGCCACGGTTACGGATCGCGGCTCTCAGCGAGATTGCAATCAACCGTCCGTTATTGAGCAACAAGTGTTTACCCGATCTTGACAAAGCGATTAGGGAACTTTTACTGAGTGAAAAATACATCGGAAATGGTGAAAATAGGGACACGCCTACGGAGGTCGTTCCGCGTGCCGTCCTTTGGTACGATGAAACTTCCTTACTATGCCCCTGCGGCTGCACAATACATTAACGCAACAGGCTGAAGATTTCGCGCCCGCCCGGGACAATACCGTCCGCATGTACACCTGCGGGCCAACCGTCTACGACTTCGCCCACATCGGCAATTTCCGCACTTTCACGTTCATTGACCTTCTGCGTAAGTGGCTGCGCATCAGCGGGTTCGAGTTAGATCACGTGATGAACATCACGGACGTCGATGACAAGATTATTCGCAACGCTTCAGCGCAGGGCAAGTCTCTCAGCGAGTACACGGCGATTTATACGCAGGCATTTCTGGACGATTGCGCGAAGCTGCGCCTGGAGCCGCCGGAACACCGCGCGCCCGCGACCAAGCACATCGACGACATGGTGCATGCCATCGAGCGACTGGGCGCGAAGCACCATACTTACAACACTGATGGTTCGGTGTATTTCCGGATTTCCACATTTCCGGGATACGGCAAGCTTTCTCACACCGATTTCAGCGGCAATCTGGCTGGCGCGCGCGTGGATGTGGATAGTTACGACAAAGCCGATGCCCGCGATTTCGCTTTGTGGAAGGCGCCAAAGGAAGGCGAACCGTTTTGGGAATCCTCGCTTGGTCCGGGCCGGCCCGGCTGGCACATCGAGTGTTCCGTAATGGCAATCAAATATCTCGGCGAAACCCTGGATATTCACGCCGGGGGAGTGGACTTGATTTTCCCCCACCACGAAAACGAGATCGCCCAATCGGAAGCTCTCACCGACAAACCGTTCGCCCGCTTCTGGCTTCACTCCGAATTTTTGCTGGTGGAAGGGCAGAAAATGTCGAAATCGCTGGGGAACTATTTCACCCTCCGCGACATCCTGGAAGAGCACGGCCACCAGCCCGAAGCCGTGCGCTACCTGCTCGCTTCGGTGCCCTACCGCAAGCAGCTGAACTTCACCTTCGATGGCCTGAAAGCGGCCGATACGGCGATCGACCGGCTGCGGAATTTCAAGCTGCGCCTCGAGACGGACCGCTTCGCGGAGGGATTGAACGAGACCATCGCCTCGCGAACCGCCCGCGCTTGCCAGGCATTTCATGACGCCATGAACGACGACCTCAACACCGCCGGGGCGCTGGGCGCCGTATTCGAATACATCCGCGATGCCAATAGCGTGATGGATTCCGGTGACTTTCGGGCCGGTAACGTTGAAGGCGCGCTGGGACTTTTAGGTTTGTTCGACCGGGTTTTTGATGTCCTCCAGCCGACGACTACAGCCGGCTCACTCACGGACGCGGAAATTGAAGTCCTCGTCGCGGAGCGCACCGCGGCCAAGAAAGCTCGTAACTTCGCGCTCGCCGATCGACTCCGCGATCAGCTTTTGGAGCGGGGGATCATTCTGGAAGATACGAAAGCGGGCGTGCGCTGGAAGAGGAAATAGCAGTGAAGATCCACACCAAGGTGGTTCACGCCGGCGACCGCAAGAAGGCCGGGCCTTACATCCCTGTGACCACGCCGATCCACACGGCTTCAAGCTACTTCTACGAATCAATGGGACAGCTGGACCGTGTCTTCGGGCAGGAGGAAAAGGGATTTTCTTACTCGCGCTACGAAAATCCCACCAGCGCCGCGCTGGAAGAGCTGGTTGCGGCTCTGGAGGGCGGTCACGGAGCGCTCGCCTGCGCCTCGGGAATGGCGGCGATCCACATGGCGCTGCTCACGGCCCTCGCCGACAGGCGCAAATCCGTGGTTGCGGCCAACGCCCTCTACGGAGCGTCAGTGAGCCTGCTGCTGCAGGTGCTGGAGCCCTCCGGTGTTGCGGTGCGCTTCGTGGATGTTTGCGACTTGGATGCGCTACGCACTGCCGTGGACGAAGCGCGGCCTGGCTGTATTCTGATTGAAACAATTTCCAACCCCTTGCTGCGTGTCCCGCAGATCGACCGCGTCGCGGAGATTGCGCGGGAAGCCGGAGCGGCGCTGGTGGTTGACAATACCTTTGCCACGCCGCTGATTCTCAGGCCGCTCGAGCGCGGCGCCAGTTTTGCCGTTCATAGCGCCACCAAGTATCTGGCTGGTCACGGTGATGTTTTGGGCGGCGTGACGGTCAGCGACCAGCAGCACTTCGCGGATCTACGCGCCCTGTCGCGCACCATGGGCCCCGTGATGGGCCCTTTCGAGAGCTATCTCACCATGCGCGGCGTCAAGACATTCGCACTGCGCATGGAGCGCCAGTGCGCGAACGCCTGCCGCGTAGCATCGTGGCTGGCAACTCATCCCCGCATTGCGCGCGTGCATTTCCCCGCCAGCGCGGAACATCCTGATGCCACTGCCGTGCGCCGGCTTTTTCCTCCAGGGCTCTTTGGCGCAATCGTCAGTTTCGAGTTGAAAGATGCAGGCCAGGCCGAGGTGTTCCGGTTCATGGATGGGCTCAACCTAATTGTTCGCGCCACCTCCCTGGGCGATGTACACAGCATGATGCTCTACCCGGTGATGAGTTCGCACCGCGAAGTCTCACCCAAGCATCGCGAGCGCATGGGGATCTCGGACGGCCTGGTGCGGCTCTCCGTGGGAATCGAAGCGCCGGAAGACATCATCGAGGACCTGGAGCAGGCGCTGGGGAAGGACTGAACGGCCGTCTTATCCCGGCGGCTGACGACCGCCGGTGCTACCAGGGCGCGTGCTCAAACTATCGCGCCCTCGTTGTGGACCACTTTGCCGCCGACCACGGTCAGCAGCGATCGTGTGCGCTTGAAATCTTCTTCGGAGACGGTGAAGCAGTCCCGATCGAGCACCGCCAGGTCGGCATGGTTGCCGACTTCTATCGATCCTAGATCGTCTTCCCAGATGAACCACTTGTTGGCGGCGGTTGCCAGCCAGAGCGCTTCCGGGCGGGTCAGTGTTTGCTCGCCGAGAATCTGTTGCCCCGCCAGATTCCGGCCCGTGGTCATGGTCGAGAAGTTCAGCCACGGATTAATGAGTGTGATGTCGCCGCCGTCGGAGTGGTATCCCTTTTTGATGCCGTGATTCATCAGCATCCGGTAGGGCGGCCCCACATTCGATCCATTGCGCAATGGTCCCCAGCCGACAAGCACTCCCATGCCCATGGCGTTCATCCGGTCCGCCAGTTCCACAGGGAATTCGGGGATGTGAGAGATAATCCACCGCAGGCCGGAGAGTGGGATCCCGGCATTTACCGCTTCGCGATCCTTGATTTCATTTGTAACCATGGCGAGATTGAGCGCGTGATCTTCGGCGCGCCATCCCGCCCTGGCGATGGCACGCAGCCCTTCGATTCCGCCGCCAGTGAACTCGCCGATGCCGCCGGTCTTGAGCCAATCGTCCCCGAAAAACGGAAAAGAATTCCGCAAACGCTCGGACAATGTCGGCAGCGGCGGGTTCGCAGTGGGCGAGTCCTGATGCAAAAAGTCGATCCGCAGCCGAACCGGCATGGAGCCCTCGCGGTGAAGTGCGAGAAACGGGTCGTGCATGGTGTAAGTATTCTCGCTGGCGATGCCGCCGGAAGGTCCGTCGGAATGAAACGCCCCGCAGTCGCGGATCGTGGTCACGCCCAGCCTGGCGTAATAATTCAGGGCTTCGCGCGCCCCACGCTTTCTGGCCTCAGGCGTCAACAGTTCCTTGCGGAGCGTGAGAAGCGCGGTTTGAAGCGCTGGTCCGGTAATGCCGCCGTCGGAAGCGACCATCACGCCCCTAGCTTCCAGCCACGCCTTGGCCTGGCTATTGGCCCGCGCGCCGCCTTGCGCGGCCTGAATGTAGACAGGGCGGTTCACAGCATCGAGTTCGGCGAGCGTAGGCAAACGGCGCTCCAAAAACTGCATGGCCGATATCGGGCCGATGACGGTAATAAACTCGCCGCCCGGCACATCGGAACTGCGGGCTTTTAACGCGGCGATCGCGTCTGGGATGGTGAAGACATGCTCGAGCGGCGTGTGCCATCCCGGCCGGTTGCCAACGAGCACGATGTGATTATGCGCATCGATGAGGCCGGGGATTACGGTGCGTCCTTTGAGGTCGACGCGCCGGATGTTGCCTCGTGGCGCGCGAATGTTGTCTCCCACAGAAGTAAACCGGCCGTTCTGGATTAGAGCCTGCGAGACGACCCGCTTGTTCGGATCCATCGTATGGATCCTACCGTTGACCAGGAGGAGGTCCTCGACTACCGGCGGCTTTTGAGCGAAGAGTTTCGCGCCAGTCAATCGGCTCAATGCGAGTGCACCGGCGCGGCCCAGGAATTCCCGGCGCCCCACGGCGTTTGCCGAATCTCTGTTTGTCATTTTTTCCTCAATGCATTTTGAACGTCAACGCATCCGCGGTGGGCGAAGCCCCTCGCTTGATCGATTCCAGCAGCACCCGCCGGACCGCCTCCAAGACTAGCGGCACTTCGCCGCCTCGAGCAACCGGCCCATGGCCCGCAACTACGATCGCCGGCTGTAGCGATTCGATCCGTGCCAGCGACTCGAGCCACGTCTGCCAATCCGAGGGCGTTCCCGCATCCAGGTTCGGGAGGTACTCGCGAATCAGGCAATCGCCGGTGAACAATGCGCGATCCTGCGGTACCCAAACCGAAAGATTCGTGGGCGTGTGACCGGGCGTGAGCAGAACCTCCGCGGTTACGCTCCCGAGGTCGAAGCACGTATCTTTTTCAATCTGGCGATTGGGGTTTGCGACGCGCGTCTGCCAAAAGAAGGCCGATGCCTCGCCGAGCTCGCGGCGGGCCGCATTGGGGATGGCTGCGTTGAACTCGGCTATTTCCTCCTGAAACTCGCCGGCTGTTCGTGCAATGCCCGAATGACCCCACACTTCGATCCCGCGCCCGAGAAAGAAAGCGTTCCCGCCGATATGGTCGAAGTGTTTTTCCGTATTGATGACACGCAATTGGTTTCCTGGCCGGATGGCCGACGCATAGCCATAAATCGATTGCCCTGCCAACGTATTGGCACCGGTGTCGATTACCAGCGTCAGAAGATCTCCGGCAACAATCCCTGCGTTCACACACCATGGCGGCGAGTAACCGAGTCCGGTAACTGCGTAGCAGCGGTCCGAGAGGCGCATTTTCCGAGTATGACACTGGGGTTTGCTGCGCCAGGCAAGGCACCGGCGCCAAGATCCGGATCAGGTTGGCAGGCGGAAACGCCTGCCCCACTAAAACCGCCGGCGGTACCAGGGTGAACAGGTAGGGAAGAAATGGGTTCGTTTGGAGGGATTGGGTCAGGTCGGCAGGCGGAAGCGCCTGCCCACGGCAGGCGCAAACGCCTGCCCCACCAAAACCGCTGGCAGGTTGGCAGGCGGATGATGGGGCTGGCCCATCCAGACCTGTGTCATCAGGAGGTTGGCCGGTGCTGGAATCTGACAGGCCAGGAGGCCTGTCCCACTGAATGGGTTTGTTTGGCAGCTCCGGCGCAGCTTTTTCAAGCGCTCGAATTCCTCCACCGCGCGCCGGTAGAGGCGCTCGGCTTGAGCCTGATAACGCAGAAACAGTTGAATGCCATTGCCCTGGCGGGCCAGGCGGAAGAAGCCATCGGCCAACATGTAGTTGCGGTTCTGGGCCAGGGTGACTTCGATGCCGTAAGTGACGTCCTCATGGAGAGGGAATCGGGCCGAACCATCGGATTCGAGACATTCGTTGAGG
>CAZKVF010000328.1:0-10361 GCA_964556085.1 uncultured Solibacteraceae bacterium | reverse complement strand
GTGGATGCTCTGGAGCGCCACCTCGACCGGGTGGATCAATCAACACGAACGAAAAGGAAGACGAGCAGCAGACGACGCGGCCCAAACCGCGAACAGCACAAAGGAGAAACGAAGTGAAAATCAAGTTGACCAGCGTTTACGTGGACGACCAGGACAAGGCCCTGCGCTTCTATACGGACGTACTGGGCTTTGCCAAGAAGGCTGATTTCAGTCAGGGCCCATTTCGTTGGCTGACCGTGGGCTCGCCCGAGGAACCGGACGGCGCTCAGCTACAGTTGGCCCTGAACGACAACCCCGCGGCCAAAGCGTATCAGCAGGCGCTCTTTCAACAGGGCCAGCCTGCAGCCATGTTCTTCACCGACGACGTCAAAGGCGACTACGAGCGGATCAAGGCCCGCGGGGCCCAGTTTACGATGCCCCCTACCGACGTGACCGGCTCAACGATTGCGAAGCTGAATGACACCTGCGGCAACGTCATTCAGCTCACCCAATTGGCACGCTGGTGACGCGGCCCCCACCAAAAGACAAGAGGAGATGATGACCGATCGCGATCAGTACACACCGGGTCCCGCCAGCGGGGCGCAGGTACGAAAGGACGGAGAGAAGTGGACGCTCATTGTCGTCAGGGAACTGCGCCACTCGCCGGAAAAAGTGTGGCAGGCGCTTACCGACCCGGCGCAACTGCGCGAATGGGCGCCATTTGACGCCGATGGGAGCCTGGGTGCGGCTGGAACCAGGGTAAAGCTCACTACGGTGGGGGCGCCCACGCCGCACGTTACCAAAACAACAGTAACGCGAGCCGAGGCTCCGAAGGCGCTTGAGTACAACTGGGGTGGCTTCGACATGAAGTGGGAACTCGAAGCCTTTGACGGCGGCACGCGCCTGACGCTCTGGACCAACATCGATCGCCGGTTCATCTCCATGGGTGCTGCCGGGTGGCAGATTTGTTTGGATGTTCTGGATCGCCTCCTCAGCGGAACTCCCATCGGCCGCATGGTTGGCCCCGACGCTATGAAGTTCGGTGGGTGGCAACGATTGAACGCCGAGTATGCCAAGCAGTTCGGCATTGAGACGCCCGGCTGGCAGCCCAACGCCCCGAGGCCTTGAATCCAAGGAAGAACATGAATTTTTGGCGCCGCCTGCCGGCCATGCCGGCCACTACCTAACGGCGTAGGGCCGGCAGTTTAGGTCGCGGCGCCGAGCGCAGTTAAAATGTGTGCGAGAGCTTCGAGGTATACATGAAAAGACCCGTCCCGGCGGAATCTGCCTCTCGATTAATCGACGACAGGATCAAGGAACTTGGGGACTGGCGCGGGAAAATGCTCGCCAAGGTCCGCGAAATCATACACGAGGCAGGCCCTGAGATCGTCGAAGAGTGGAAGTGGGGAGGGACTCCCACCTGGTACCATCGCGGCTCCATCGTCTGCACCGGCGAGACCTACAAAAGCGTCGTCAAGATGACATTTGCCAAGGGAGCTGCGTTGAAGGACCCTTCCCGTCTATTCAATTCCAGCCTCGATGGGAAGGTCCGGCGCGCCATCGACATCCACGAAGGCGGCAAGGTTAATGAGGCGGCCCTGAAGGACCTCATCCGCGCTGCAGTGGCGCTCAATCTTGAAGGAAAGAGCAAGCCACGGCCCCGGCGAGCAAACAGCAAGCGGGCCAGCTAGTGCCGTTCTAATTTTCCCAGCGAGCCGAGCACGGCTGGAAAACGGGCTCAGCCAGGCTCTACCCTACCGCCCCAACCGCTCGTCACGCTCCACTTTGCCGTCACGGATGTGGATAACCCGGTGGGCGTGCGTGGCGATATCGTGCTCATGCGTCACCAGCACGATCGTGTTGCCCTGCTCGTACAGCTTCTCGAACAGGTTCATAATTTCGTTGCCGGTGGCCGTGTCCAGAGCGCCGGTCGGCTCGTCCGCAAGCAGCAGCGAGGGATGGTTCACGAGAGCGCGCGCGATGGCTACCCGCTGGCGCTGGCCGCCGGAAAGCTCGTTGGGCTTATGGTGCATGCGGGGTTCCAGATCGACTGCCCGCAGCGCCTCTTTCGCCTTCTGGATGCGCTCGCCGGCGGGCAGGCCCGCATAAATGAGCGGCAGCTCTACATTGTGCAGCGATGTCGCCCGCGCCAACAAGTTGAAGGTTTGGAAAACGAAGCCCACTTCCTTGTTGCGAATGCGCGCCAGCTCATCGTCGCTCATTTCGCTAACCAGGTTTCCATTGATGTAATATTGTCCCTTAGTGGGCGTGTCCAGGCACCCGATCAGGTTCATCAGCGTAGACTTTCCGGAACCCGACGGCCCCATGATAGCCACGTATTCGCCCCGTTTGATCTCGATATCCACACCCGAGACGGCGTGGATCTGCTGATCGCCCATGACGTAGGTCTTCCACAGGTCGTAAGTGCGGATGACGATTCCGGCACGGCGCAGTTCTTCGCCGCGCTCGATCAGCTCTTTTTCGGCAAGCGCCTCCATTACCCCTCTCAGCTCTTCGGTTGCAACGTTCGATTATCGACTTTAACGTCCGCCTGGTTACGGAGGGTGCGGATCACCTGATATGTTCCGGTGACGATTTCGTCGTTCGGGCTAACCCCGCTGAGCACCTCAATATCGGTCGCACCTGTGATTCCGGTTTCTATCTTGTGAAATTCGGCTTTGCCCTTGTTCACCACGAAAACGCCTTGCATCTCCTCTTTGCGCAGCTTTTCGGCGGCTGGATCGATCACCGCCGCGGCCTGCGCGGCGCCCTTTTCCGGTTTCTTCTCGAGATCGCCGCGCTGCCGCACGGTCAGGGCCTGAATCGGTATGGTTACCGCATTCTGGCGGATAGCGGTCGTAATCTTGGCCGTGCAGGAGAGGCCAGGCCGCACTTCCGCCGGCGGGTTATCCATGACGAGGACAACCTTGAAATCCTTCGCTTCCTGGCTGGAGACGGTGCTTTGGGAAGCGGCCAGGCCGGTGGAGCGCACCAGCGCCGTGTTGCCGATCTCGGTCACGTGTCCCTTAAACGTCCGGTTGGGCATCGCGTCGATGGTGATTTCAGCCAGCTGGTTCAGCTTGACATTCACGATATCGGCTTCATCCACGCGCAACTCGGCCGTGATGAGAGACGTATCGGCGAGCGTCATGATGGTGCTGGCCGAGGAATTCTGGATTCCCGGAACCACGGTCTCGCCCACGCGGACCGGCAGGTCCGTAATCACGCCGTCCCTTGGAGCGTAAGCGTTGTACTTATGCAGCACGTCGGTAAACCGGGAAAGCGTAGCGCGAGCCTGGGTTACACGCCGTTGCGCGGAGTTGAGTTGAGCCGCTGTCTGTTCGCGCTGCGCCCGTGCCTGCACCACGCGGGCTTCCGCCTGGCGCACCAACGCCTCCTGCGCCTCGTAGGTGGCTTTCTTCAATTCGTAATCCTGGCCGGCCATCAACTGGTCTTTGTAGAGCGATGCAGCCCGTTCGAAATCGGACTTCATCCGCGCCAAATCGGCATTGTTCTTATCCACATCCGCCTGGGCCGTCCGGATGTTCTCGTTCGCAGCCTGTAGATTGGCTTCGGCCGCCGCGGAATCGGCTTCCGCGGAACTCAAAGCGGCCTGCTGCGCCTGTACATCTGCCGCCGGCTGGATGTCCTCGATACGCGCCAGCAACTGCCCGGCGTGGACGCGGTCGCCTTCCTTCACCAGGACTTCCGCGATCTGGCCCATCGCGCTGGCCCCTATGTTGATGTATTCCTTAGGTTTGACCTCACCGGACGCGGTCACCTGAGCGACCAGATCCTGCCGTACTACGCGCGCCGTTTGCACCGTGACTATACCTCTACGCGCGTAGACCGTGCTGGCATAAATGCCCACCCCGGCTAGAATCAGAGCAACGAGCAGGATCAGAACTTTGGTCTGTGTCTTCAAGGCAAATTTCCTCAGGCTCTTGACAACCCGGCTTCCCAGAAGGATTAGACGACGTAACCCGCGCGCGAGTTCAATCTAACACTATCTTACAAGGACTGATCCCTGCCGTTCGACGGCTCTGAAACAGTCTGTGCGCGCGGAAACCGGGGACTCCCCCTAGAAGACGCCGCCCCGCCTCGAAACTTAGCGAAGCCAATCCACTGAATCGGGCTTGGTGTTTTCGCATTGTGTCGTTTCGGTGACGCCCCCGGCGAGCAAAGCGCAGGCGTTGCTGACCGCCGTTCGGACGGCTTCCTGCTGTGTCACCGCGGATGCCGTGCGGCAGTCCTGCCTGCCGTTGAAACTGACGCAGACGCGGCAACTGACCCGCTCCTGGCGAAACGTCGAGAAAAAAATGACGCCCAGCACCGCTGCGACGAACGCAACCGCCAGCCACGTAGTGGTTTTCATGCGAAGAAATTCCCCATGTTACGGAACTTAGTGTATCGCTGTTTTACCAGATCTTCCGGGCCGTGGAAAGATAGCTCGTCCAAATGCCGGCGCAAGGCCTGCCGGAGGCATTCGGCGGCCGCATCGGGGTTTTCCTGCGCTCCGCCAGGCGGCTCGGCTACGATACCGTCAATCAGCCCGAAGCTCTGCAGGTCTTCGGCCGTTAGTTTCAGCGCGGCCGCCGCGCGCTCGGCCTTGCCCGAATCCCGGTAGATGATGGCCGCGCAGCTTTCCGGCGAAATCACGCTATAAACCGCATTTTCGAGCATCAACACGACATTGCCAACGCCCAAGGCGAGCGCGCCGCCGCTGCCCCCCTCACCGATGCATACCGCGATCACCGGGGCCGGCAGCCGGGCCATTTCCCGAAGGTTGCGCGCGATGGCTTCGGCCTGGCCGCGCTCCTCGGCATCGATGCCCGGATAAGCCCCGGGCGTATCCAGAAACGTAATTACCGGCTTACGGAACTTGGCTGCCAGTTGCATAACGCGCAGCGCTTTTCGGTAGCCTTCTGGCTTGGGCATGCCGAAATTACGGTACAGCTTCTGCTTTGTATCCCGGCCCTTCTGTTCCGCCACTATGGCGACGGGGCGCTTTTCAAACTGCGCCAAGCCCGCCACGATCGCCGGATCGTCTCCGAAAGCACGGTCTCCGTGGATTTCCTGGAAATCGCTAAAAAGGCGCTCGATATAGTCAAGCGCATGCGGCCGCTTGGGGTGCCGGGCCAGTTGCACGCGCCGCCACGCCGGATGCGGCTCCGCCGGCGCTTCCGGCGCCGCTTTTTCCGCGGTCTGTTCGGGCTCCACTTGTTCAATCTTAACAATGGACCGGGCTGGCCTACACCGGCGTAACGATACTCTTTGGCCCGGGGCGCCGGTTTCGATATGTCGGGCGCCCGTCCGCTGCAATGGAATTAATTCGATTTGGGCGGCGTGCAGTCATTGTGCAGTGTCTTAAATGCGTACTGGGAAGTGGGAGGGAGATCGGCCGGCGTGGCCGGGCCGGTAATGCACGGGATCGCGCTCAGGTACGTGTAGATGGCAAGCAGATCGTCAGTCGACATGTTATTGAACACGGGCCAAGGCATGACCTGAAGCAGGTTCCCATCCACCGGATTGATTCCGGGGAGCGCAAACAGGCAATTCGGGTTGGAGGGGTCCGTCGAGCAGGGGGGATGCAGTTTGTCCAGGTCCGTGCCGTGCCGGATGATCTGCAGGAACTGCTCGAACGTGTTGCCGCCCTCCGGCCGCCCGGTGTAGTCCGGAGTCAGGTTGCGGGAAATAATGTGGGGCCCGATCGGATTGAAGTTCGCGTCAATTGCAACCTGGCCGAAGTCTTGTCCCCCGGACAGGTAGACGGTCGGATCGACCTTCGTGGGCTGGCTGAAGTAGGGGTTGCCGCCAGGAGCGTAATTGAAGTTGGGCGGGCTCCCGCCGTTGTGGCACCCATTGCAATCCGCTACCGCATTCACCAGCCAGCTCCCAAATCCCACCAGGTTCCGATACTCCTTTGGATACGTCAGATGGACCGGCGCTATCGCTAGGCCTTGCTGGACCCTGCCCGGATCGAAACTCGCTCCGGGCTGTGCCAGCCCACGCGGCGAAGTCACCAGCAGGCCGCCTACCAGGACTGTACCGAGTGCCGCCACCGGCAGCAGCATTTTTTCAAATTGGCGTTTGAACATCTACTCACCCCTCCTAAAGGGCAGGCGTATACTACTACATAGCCCGGTAAGCTAGTTTGCTCATGAGCAAACTAATGGCGTTCGAGGCAGATGTCGCTGCCTGGCTAGCCATGCACGGTTTTGATCGCGGGAACGGATTTAGTCGGACTTGGCGGCCCGGTCAACCGAGCTATGCCAGGTGAGGTTCACGAAATAGGTGCGGCCCATCCCAATCACGCTATCGACAGTGGGCGTTAGACCCGCTGGGTCCCGATAGAAGCTGTTAGAGAGATTTCTTACGCCCGCACTGAACTCGAAGCCTCCGGCCAAGCGTCTCCCGCTCACCACGGCCTCCGGCAAAATCACCCAAGGCACGGTTGCGCCGGCGTAGGTCTGCCTCTGACCGAGCGCCTGCAGGCCGGCGGTCAAGGAGAGCCGCTCGCGCCAAAGAGGTGCGGCAAGGCGCAGTTTTCCCATTGGGCCAGGCGAATTGGGCAAGACCTGTGTCGAGCTGAACACGGCGCGCTGGATCTCCAAGCTCGATAACAGCCTCACCTTTCTCGGCAGGAGGTACTCCAGTTCGAAAGACGCACCCGCGGCACGTACGCGGTCGCCGTTGACATATTGAGTCAGGGCGCCGGCTGTAAAGACCTGCTCAATGAACCCATTCACCTGATAGCGGTACACTGACGCGCTGGCTCGCAGTCGCCTGCCGAGTGCCTGGTCGATGTCGAATTCGTATGTATTGCTCGTCTCTGGCCGGAGAGAAGGGTTACCGATCTGCGTGAAGCCGTCCGCCCAATACATGTCATAGCTGCTTGGATTCCGAAAACCTCGGCCGTACATCAGCTTGAGGTCAGTGCCGCTCGCAGGTTTATAAATCACCACAATCCGCGGCGACACGGCGCTTCGCTTGAGCCATGACCAGTCGACCCGAGCCCCGAGATTTACTTCCCAGCGCTGACCGAAAGCCCATTCCTGTTGAGCGAAAACGCCGGCACGGCGATCTTGCCGGTCAACCCATAACCACTGGGCCGGCACTGGCGCCACGTCATACGCGTTCTGCAAAGCACGCAAATCGATTTGTAGTTCGGTTCCCAGAGTGAGATGGCCGGTATTGGAGTCCGGCAATCGATAGGTGAACTTCGACGTCAGCCAATCTCCGTAATCCCGTTCCCGGGAGTCCTCCATTCCGTCGTCAAACGCGTAGCGGTAGATGCCCCGATAGCGATTTGCGTCGTAGGATATGCGCCAGCTCAAAGAACGGTCTCCGGACAGTGGCCCGGTGTAGGAAAGCTCGAAGAAGCCGCGCGAATCCTCCGCGCGGGTCCCCCGGTCGTTGAAAACCGTGTCTCCCCAGGAAATGGGCTGAACCTTGACGCGATCGCCGGACAGCGCCACGGCTTCCCAGTTCCCCCAGACGAGATCGGCAAAGGCGCGATAACCCTTCTCGCCGTTCATATCGATGGCGCGGCCGAAGTTGGTCTCAGCGCTGTCGAATTCGCTGAAATAGAGTTGATGCGGCCCGGCGTTGTTGAAAACCGAAGCCCCGACAAGCAGGTTTGCGCGCTTGCCTAGTGGGACCGCCGTGTTGGCTTCTAGCTTGCGCTCGCCCAGGCTGCCGGTCCCGATCCGGACGGTCGTTCCTTCGACATCGGACGGCTTCTTCGTAATGATGTTGATTGTCGCCAGCACCGCGCTGCTTCCGTACAACGCTGAAGACGGCCCCCGGACAACCTCGATCCGGTCCACCAGGTCCAGATCCAGAGGCAGGTCACTGCCTACAAACGCGGTGTCCAGGATGTTCTCCGATATGTTGTGCCCGTTGATCATCACCATGTAACGGGTTTCAAACCCGGGAAGCGAAAATCCCCGAAATTCCTACGCCGTCGTATGTGTAGTCTGAGGTTGTGTAGAAGCCGCGTACCCAGGAGAGTGCTTGAGCGAGGGTTTGGTAGCCTGACCTTCTGATTTCTTCCGCTGTAATGACAGTGATGCTCGCCGGGGCGTCCGCGACGCTTTCTTCATGTAACGATGCCGTTGTAATCCTTAGCGCGCTGAGTTGTTCGAGGCTGAGGGCTGTGAGGTCTTGGTTCTGCGATTGAGGCCCCACGCTCTGATCCTGGCCCGCCCAACCGGCGACGGTGCCGCAGACTAACAGGAGCCCCGGCGCGATCATGGCCAAGCCGGAATGGTATCGGGTTCCTCGAGCAATCTTGGAGGGCAACGCGGGCACAATCGTGATCAGGCTTGGCTGCCATCGTCCAGAAACTATCACCCTGATCCCCCTATCTCACCGTGCGGGCTAGCTCCAGCAGCTTCGAACTGATCTTCAGGTGCGCATCCGCGGCGGCTTGGAGGTTAATATCAAATCGGACTCTGCCGCCTTCTATAACCAGCGTGATCATCTCCCCGCATTCAGCGAATGCCTCGGATTCTCCGATGGTCAGCACACCTCGCCCCCTTAGCCTTTCCAGAACCTGCTGAACTTTTACAGGGTTCGAGGCCCCCAAAAAGATCAATTTGCACGCGTCCCAGTTGTCGACTCCGTCGGATATTCTCTGGACCTTGACAGGCAGATCATGCACGAGTTTGCCTCGTACCGCCTCCTCGAGAAATCCTTCGACTGCACTCTTGCCATACAGGCAGATCGTAAGCGCCGTCCGCAGATCCCCCGGCGGCCACTCGACGAACTTGGCGAAGTTATACAGGTAGGCTCCCTTAATCTCGTATTCCGACGTGCCTGCAATACCAGCCATGCATCCCAGGCTGACGCCCAGCAGAGCCCCGATCGTCCTGACGGGAATCATTCATGCGATCCTTTTCCTTCTACGTATGGAACCGAACCACCGCCCAGTGCGCTTGCCTTCGAATTTGGACTCGTTTGCCATGGCCGTCGGCCGCGCTCGCCGGCCCGGTGAGCCTTGGCCAGCAAATGAACATATCGGCAGTGCGAGCAGTAAAATATAGGATAATAAGCCCTCAAACATCGTCATCAGCTACTGGAGCGGAGCCGAAGCAACCAGTCTTGGCTGCGCAAATTGTGCTCGTCGCCGCGCTATGCTAATCCCTTATGCCTGACACAAACGCTCCCGCCCGGCAAATGGGCTTCGCCACCCGGTGCCTTCACGCTGGTCATACGCCCGATAAGGCGTCGCTCGCCCGTGCAGTGCCGATCTACCAGACCACGTCGTACGTGTTTGAGAACTCCGCTCACGCGGCGGCGCTTTTCGCGCTCCAGCAGTTCGGAAACATCTATACGCGGATCATGAATCCGACCACCGATGCTTTCGAACAACGCGTGGCGTCGCTCGAAGGCGGGGTCGCCGGCCTCGCCACATCCAGCGGCCAGGCAGCGCAGTTCCTGGCAATTTCCAGCATCGCCGGCCTGGGCGACGAGGTGGTCTCCTCCAGCACGCTCTACGGCGGCACCTATACGCAGTTCGATGTCAGCTTCCGGCGCATCGGCATAAACGTGAAGTTCGTAGAGCCGGACGATCCTGAGAATTTCCGCAAGGCCATCACGCCCAAAACGCGCGCCCTCTACGGCGAGACCATCGCTAACCCGCGCATGAATGTGCTGGATATCGAGAAAGTCGCCGCCATCGCGCATGAAGCTGGCCTTCCCCTGGTAATCGACAACACCATGGCTTCGCCCTACCTCTGTAGGCCCATCGAGCATGGCGCCGATATCGTGGTGCATTCGGCCACGAAGTTTCTCGGTGGCCACGGGACCTCGATCGGCGGCATCATTGTGGATAGCGGCAAGTTTGCGTGGAGCAATAAATTTCCCGCGATCACGGAACCGAGTCCGGGCTACCACGGCATGAAGTTTGGCGAGGTGTTCGGGAACCTGGCATTCATCATTAAGGCTCGCGTGGAGGGACTGCGGGACTTCGGTCCATGTATGAGCCCCTTCAATTCGTTCCTGTTTCTACAGGGCGTCGAGACATTAAATCTTCGCATGGAGCGCCACAGCGCCAATGCTCTGGCGCTGGCGGAGTGGCTCACGAAGAACCCTGCCATAACGTGGGTCAAGTATCCGGGGCTGAAGTCGAGTCCTTATTACAGGCTGGCACAGAAGTATCTTCCGAAGGGCTGCGGGTCGATCCTAACATTCGGCATCAAGGGCGGCACGGAGGCGGGGAGCAAACTGATCGATTCTGTTCAGCTGTTTTCGCACCTGGCCAACCTGGGCGACGCCAAGAGCCTGATCATCCACCCTGCCACCACCACTCATCAGCAACTGAGCGACGAGCAGCAACTCGACGCGGGAGTGACCAAAGACCTGGTGCGAATCTCGGC
>CAZKVF010000327.1:0-4545 GCA_964556085.1 uncultured Solibacteraceae bacterium | reverse complement strand
CTCTGCTGCATGCGGCGGGCATCAATTCGAAACTGGATGAACCGTTCGCTCTGATGGCCGCGCGCGACACCGATCCCGCCAAGCGCCAGGCGCATTGGAAAGCCGCCGCTGAGCGAGACCCGCGCAACGCCGCGTACTGGCAGGCGCTTGCGGAAAGTTACCTGGCCGAACACAACTACGCGGAAGCCGCCAAGGCCTGGGATCAGGGCGCGCAGGCGGCCACCGACCCGGCGCAGCGTGACCGGATGCGCCAGGCGCGGCTGGACATCGAAGCGCAGCGGCTGGACTACGAAGCAGCGGAGCGCCAGCGCGCGGCCGAAGAGAAAGCCCGCGAAATAGAAAGACTCAAAGCAGATGCCCGCGCCGAAGTGCGCGCCATAGAAGAAAAGTACCGTGGAACTCCTCCCGGCACTGCGCCCGGCGCCGACCCGAAAGTGGTGCCCTGGTGGGATGGGCCCAAACCCACCGGCAAAGTAAAAGGTCTGCTGAAGCAGGTGGATTGCCTCGGCACGCAAGCTCGCCTGGTGATTGAAGGCGATGGCCACAAAACGATCAGGCTGCTGGTTCCCGATCCGAGTAAGATCGTGATCGCGGCAGGGGGGGATCAAGCCCTCGGCTGCGGTGTGCAAAAACCACGCTTGGTCTCCGTCGAATACTTCCCGAAAGCCAATGCCCGGTTGGCGACGGCGGGCGAAGTGGCGACCATCGAGTTCCAGTGATCGGCCCGGCCGACGTCTCACGATTCCGTTGGCTGGTGCTGTCCCTGTTCGTCCTCTCCACGGCGATTAACTACCTCGACCGTCAAACGCTCGCTACGCTGGCGCCGCTCCTGCGCACAGAATTCCAACTGTCGAATGCGCAATATGGACTAATCCTGACAGCTTTCTCCCTCACCTATGCGGCGAGCGCACCATTTGCGGGAATGCTCACCGATCGCATCGGCCTCACTCGCGCGATCAGCCTCGCGGTGGGACTGTGGTCATGCGCCGGAATCGCGACCGGATTTACGCGCGGGCTCGGCGGGCTGGTGGGTTGCCGCTCAGTACTGGGAATGGCGGAGGCGGGCGGGATTCCCGCGGCTGGCAAAGCTATTCATCAATACCTGAAGCCCGCTGAGCGCGCGCTGGGCAATGCCGTCAATCAAGCGGGAGTTAGCCTGGGAATGATCCTCGCACCGCCGGTGGCTACCTACGTGGCCGTGCGTCTTGGTTGGCGCGCGAGCTTCATGGTCACCGGTGTCTTAGGCTTGCTGTGGATTCCGGTCTGGAGTTGGGTATCGAACCGGACACACGCCGCCTCTATTCAGCCGATTGAATCGGCCGTGGGCGCCGGTTTGCTTAGCGATCGCCGTTTGTGGGCCTTTGTCGCAGCCAACGCACTGAGCATGGTGGGCTACTCATTTTGGAGCAATTGGACCATGCTTTATCTGGTGGACGCGCGGCACTTGACGCTCGTCGGAGCCGCGTGGTACGCATGGATTCCCCCGGTCTTCGCGGCGGCAGGCGGGCTGGCGGGAGGCTGGCTCTCCTTCCATTTCGTCGGCCGCGGCGTGGCGCCCGTGGGCGCACGATTCCGCGTCTGTCTGCTTGCGTCAGCGCTCTCGCTAGCCACTGTGCTGGTGCCGCTCACGCCTACGGCATTGTGGGCTTCCGCGGTTATCTCCCTGAGCGTTTTTGGCGTTTCCGCGTTCAGCGTAAATATGTATACAATGCCGCTGGATGCTTTCGGTGGCCAGCGCGCGGCATTCGCAGTCTCTATTCTAGTCGGATCGTACGGCGCCATCCAGGCCGTCATCTCGCCCGTCTTTGGAAAAGTGATCGACGTTTACGGGTACACTCCCCTAACGGTCGTCGCGGCGGTTACGCCGTTCGCCGCATGCTCGGTGCTCTGGGGCACGAGGTCGACGCGGTGAAGCAGCGGCTGAAGAAATGGTTCTTCAGACTACTTCGCAAAGATTCGGACGCGGTGGTGGTCACATTCTGCACCGGTGATACCGATTTGTGCCGGCGCATGACGGAAGAAATCCGGCACTTGATTCCGAACCGCCGCCATTTTGTGGTCACGGACAAGAATTGGCCGGAGGTGCGGAAGCAGCTGAGAAAGCACCGCGTCGGCCTCGCGCCGGTCATGCTGACTCGCGAACCGAACGCGTTACGTCGAGCGGCGTTCCGCTTCGCGCCGCGCAAAATCCTGGCCTACAATTCGCGACTCGAGCGGCACCATCTACGGCTCGATCTGTCCTCTTTTCTCTTCTGGCGAGGCGTAGCGCTGGATCGCATCCATCTGCGTCCCTGGTGGTGGCCGTGGCTCAAGCGTGAGCGATCCGTGGTCCCGTCCGGGTACCGCCTGATCGAAGGCCGGCCCACTTCCGCGGAGCGGCGCCGAGTGGCTGTCCTTTCGCCATACCTTCCTTACCCGCTTTCGCACGGCGGCGCCGTCCGCATCTACAATCTGCTCCGCGAAATCGCGCGCGAGTTTGACATTGAACTATTCGCCTTTACCGACGGAGGCTGTGAACAGGAACTTGCTCCGGTACTGGCATTCTGCGCCCGCATCGTGCTTGTCGAAAAGCCCCGTTATCGCGAACCGCGCTGGTCGAGCCTGCTGCCGCCGGAAGTTCATGAATTCCGATCGAGTGCCATGTGCCAGGCACTGGCTGCCGAGCGCGAGGCTTTCGGCTACGAACGGCGGCAAGTCGAATACACCCAACTGGCGGAGTATGCAGGCGACATATTGGTGGAGCATGACGTGACCTTCGATCTGTTCGGTCAGGTCGCACGCAAGCATCGCACGCTCGGCGCCTGGTGGGATTACTATCGTTGGCGGCGGTTCGAGTCCCGCGCCCTCACGCACTATTCGCGCGTCGTCGTGATGTCGGAGAAGGACGCAGAGTTGCTCCCTACCAGCGTCTCTACCGAGGTGATCGAAAACGGCGTGGACCTGGCCTGGTTCCGTGCCGAGCCGGAAACGCCCCGGCAACACCTGCTATTCATCGGCTCCTTCCGCCATTTTCCCAACGTGATGGCATACCGGTTCTTCGCCGACCAGGTCTGGCCCCTCCTGCGCGAAAAATTCCCGGAGATGACCGCCACGGTCGTTTGCGGCTCCGATCACCTGATCTACTGGCGCGCTTTCACGGATTCTCCTGAGCCGCGTGCGGACGAGCGCATCCGGATGCTGGGCTTCGTAGCTGACGTCCGGCCCCTATACGTGGGCGCGAACCTGGTGCTGGTTCCGACCACGGTTTCCGCGGGCACGAATCTGAAAGTCCTGGAAGCAATGGCCATGCAGCGCGCCGTGGTGTCCACAACCGCCGGTTGTGCCGGACTCGGGCTTTTACACGGCCACGACGTGTGGATCGGCGACACGCCGGAAGCATTTGCGTCAGGCGTTGCCACGCTGATTACCGACGACGCCCGACGAGAAGAGATTGCGAGATCGGCCCACGCGCACGTCGCTCGCAAGTTTGACTGGCAGACACTCGGGGGAAAACAGCGAGATTTGCTGCGCGGCTTGCCGGAGCAACCATCTAGTGCTCGGACCGCGAAGTCTGCTCCCTTACTTGGCGCTCAGTAAATTCGCGAAAAGGCGGTACGCTCCCGGCACGCCCGAGGGGAGCTGCCGGAACCATGAGTACGCGGTGAAGATATATACGCCCTTGCCATACCGTGTCCACAACTCGCCGCCCGCGATGGCTTCCTCTCCGGGATCCTTGCTGGACACCACCGTCTCATAACGGGGGTCCCACTTGGAGGCGAAGTAGAGGCCTCGTTCCTGTACCCATCCTTCGAAATCCTTGGGCGTGATGTGATTGGGCGCCTGCAGCAGACGGCTGTCGACGTGCGGCAAAGTCACCGGGGCTTCCTCCACCGTGACACGGTATTTATTGCCTGGCGGCGCCGTAAATGGGTACGGGCCCACGCTCAGGGAATTGTCCCCGGTGTTGTACTGCACGATATATACGCCGCCATTCTTCACATAGTCGAGCAGCCTCTGTTGATTGATGCGGATATCGCTGCGGACGTTGTAGGCGCGTACGCCGGCCACGATTGCGTCAAAGCGCGTCAGGTCGCCCTTCTCCAGATCCGACTGACTGAGCAGGGTTACCTCCACGCCCATCTGGCGCAACGCGTCGGGCATTTCGTCGCCGGCGCCCATGATGTATCCGATCTTGTGCGCGGTTACACGAATGTCGGCGCGCACTAGCTTCACGTCGGAGGTGATCAGCAGTGTCTGGTCGGGAATGTGGGGGTAAGAAATCACCTGCACGCCGGAATCGATGTTGCGCCCTCCAACGGAAGCCACGGCTTGCAACCAGGCGATCGTATCCGCTTGGGGCGGGGTAACCGTAAATGTCAATTCCTGCTGTTCTCCCGCTGTGGGAATACGAAATGGGTTCGATTTTGGCTCTACTTTCCAACCGATGGGAACCTCAAGACGCAGATCGCCTTGTGCGCGCGGCACGTTGGCCCGCACCGAAACGTCCACTTTGCGCGCATCGCCACTAGGAAACACCGCCACCGCCTCCGGTAGGTTCACCGCCAC
>CAZKVF010000326.1:0-7772 GCA_964556085.1 uncultured Solibacteraceae bacterium | reverse complement strand
GAGGCGGACTTGCTGGCTGGGGTAGACCTCGGGGACGAAGCGCCCGATCTGCCCCGGATGACGCACGCAGAGCAGCTCGCAGCCTTCGTCAGCCGAGCCAGGTTTGAGGATCTTTCTCTTTCTGCGCGGGCGGAATTGCGGAATCGGGTGCTGGACGCAATCGGGTGCGCCGTGGGCGCCTTGGGCAGTACGATTGCATCGATCCTCCGCGGTCACACCAATGAACTCGGCGGGAATGGGCTTTGCACGCTGTTCGGCGGCGGCTTGAGCGCTCCCGATCGTGCCGCATTTTTCAATACAGCCTTGGTCCGATATCTGGATTTCAATGACAGCTACCTCGCGAAAGGTGAAACATGCCATCCAAGCGATAACCTCGGCTCGGTGCTTGCCGCCTGTGAATACGCGGATGGGTCAGGCCGGGATTTTCTGACGGCCCTGGCCGTTGCTTACCAGGTGCAATGCCGGTTAAGCGACGTGGCGCCGTTACGGGCCAAGGGGTTTGATCACACAACGCAGGGGGCGTATGCCGCCACCGCCGGCATCGCAAAGGCCCTCGGTATGGATCAGACCCGTACTGCCAACGCGCTGGCTATTTCCGGGACCAGCTTCAATGCATTGCGGGTTACGCGGACGGGCTCGCTCTCAAACTGGAAAGGATTGGCTTACGCCAACACTGCATTTGGATGCATGCACGCGGCATTGCTGGCTCGGCACGGTATCACAGGACCGCTTGAGGTTTTTGAAGGCAAAAAGGGGTTCATGGACACCATCTCCGGCCGGTTTGAAATCGACTGGGCCCGAGAAGATCTGGAACGGGTCACGCAGACAATCCTTAAGAAATTCAACGCTGAAATTCACTCGCAGTCTGCGATCGAAGGCGTGCTCGAGTTGAAACAAAAACACGGTCTCACCGGACGCGAAATAGAGCGAGTCGACATCGAAATATTTGATGTTGCATTCCATATCATTGGCGGCGGCGAAGAGGGCGACAAACGGATCGTGAATCGTAAGGAAGAGGCGGACCACAGCCTGCCGTATCTGGTCGCAGTGGCGCTTCTCGACGGCACTGTGATGCCGGCTCAATTCCTGCCCAACCGGATTCACGGCGAAGACGTTCAGGAGCTTCTGCAAAAAGTCCACGTGCGCCCTTCGGAAGAGTTTAGCCGTCATTTCCCCCAAGAACTTCGTTGCCGGCTGCGCCTACTGCTGAAAGACGGCCGGACACTCTCGGTGGAGAAGCCTGACTACCAGGGCTTCACAACCCGTCCGGCTTCTTGGGAAAGCGTCGTTCGGAAATTCCGTGCGCTGAGCGAGCACCTGACGACCTCCTCGCAGGCCGAAATCATCGATGGAGTCGCCAATCTCGAAACCATTTCGATCCGGAGGCTGACCGAGTTGTTGGGCAACATCACGCCTGCTCCGGTCGACCGGGAAGAAGGAGTCGTCCTCTATGGGCTTTGAGAACCCGCGCGCCTTTTCATTCCTAAAAACCAATCACCGCCCTCCGAAGCCACGCCGCACCGGCCTCACCGAAATCCGTGGACCGTATTACACGCCGATGGGGAGGCGGTATTTAGAAGACGTCCTCGAAACCATGGGCGCGTATGTGGATTCGCTGAAATTTGCGGGTGGATCGTTCAGCCTGATGCCCCGATCAGCCGTGAAGGAATTAATTGAGATTTGCCACCGTTGGGAGGTGCTGGTCTCGACTGGCGGTTTCCTGGAATACGTCCTTGCACAGGGTACGGAGGCAGTGAAATGTTATCTCCGGGAATGCAAGGATCTGGGCTTCGACTTCGTCGAGATTTCTTGCGGATTTATTACCATTCCGATGGACGACTGGCTTCGGCTGGTTGAGGAGGTCAGGAAGACAGGCCTGAAGCCAAAGCCGGAGGTGGGCATTCAATTCGGCGCCGGCGGCGCAACGGCAGCGAGCGAACTTGAAGCAGAAGGAACGCGCGATCCGGCATGGGCCATTGACCAAATGAAGCGGCTACTGGATGCGGGCGCCGAGATCATTATGGTCGAATCCGAAGGCATCACCGAAAACGTGAAAACCTGGCGAAGTGATGTTGCGGCGAAGTTCGTCACCGCGATAGGTCTTGACCGGCTGATGTTCGAGGCTGCCGACCCGGAGGTCTTCGCCTGGTATATCAAGAACTACGGGCCGGCCATCAACTTGTTTGTAGATCACAGCCAGATCGTCCAGCTGGAATGTCTGCGGTCCGGAATTTGGGGAACAAAGAGTACCTGGGGACGAATTCTGGCGTACAATCCCGGGGAAGATTGAGAGACAGATTGCAAAGAGGTCACTAAACTACATGACTTCGCAATTGGCGAGTGCAGTGCTTCTGCTTTTCACCGTGGCTGGGCATGCAGCGGGAACGGATTCGGAGATCGAGCAGCGTGTGAACGCCCTTCTCGCGCGTATGACGCTGGACGAAAAGATCGGCCAGATGTCCCAATCGACGTCGCTGGCCACGCCTCTCAGCGCTTCCATCAAGGAACAAATCCGGCAGGGCCGCTGGGGATCCTTCCTGAACGCGGGAGGCCCGGCGGATCGCGTGGAGGCGCAGCGGATCGCCCGCGAGGAATCGCGCCTCGGCATACCTCTCATTTTCGGGCGCGATGTGATTCACGGCTACCGCACTATTTTTCCGATTCCGCTGGGCCAAGCCGCCAGCTGGGATCCGGAACTGATGGAACAGGCGGCACGGATTGCGGCACGTGAGGCGACTGCGGAAGGCGTCCGCTGGACATTCGCCCCAATGCTGGACATTGCGCGCGATCCGCGATGGGGGCGCATCGCCGAAAGCCCCGGAGAAGACCCCTATGTGGCCGAGGCCGCGGCAGCGGCGATGGTGCGCGGCTTCCAGGGCGCTTCACTCGACGACCCCACCTCACTCGCATCCTGCGCCAAGCACTTCGTCGGTTATGGCGCCGCTGAAGGCGGACGAGACTATAACAGCGCTTGGATTCCCGAGGGGCTTCTGCGCGACGTTTATTTGCCACCGTTCCGCGCCGCCCTGGATGCGGGAGCGGCTACCGTGATGACGGCCTTTGACGCACTCAACGGCGTTCCTGCCACCGCCGATCCCTTTCTGCTGCGCCAGATTCTGCGTAGCGAGTGGCGATTCAACGGCATGGTGGTCAGCGATTACGAAGCCATTACGAATCTGATTGCCCACGGTTACGTCGCTACACCGCGCGATGCCGCGAGGCAATCGCTGCGCGCCGGCGTCGATATGGAAATGGTGAGCACCACCTATTACGATCACTTGAAATCACTCCTCGAGAGCCACGAGGTTGCGACCGATTGGATCGATCCGGCGGTGCGCAACATTCTGCGGCTGAAGTTCCGCATGGGGCTGTTCGACGAGAAACCGACTGAACCGGGGCGCGCGCGCATTACGGAGGAGTCGAAGACCATCGCTCAACGGCTGGCCACCGAGAGTGCCATACTGCTGAAGAATGACGATCACCTGCTGCCACTGGCGGGCACCGCCGGGGTGATCGCGGTGATCGGTCCGCTGGCGGACAGCCCCGTCGACCAGATGGGCACGTGGGTGATGGATGGACGGCCCGAAGATGTCGAAACGCCCCTGGCCGCGCTGCGGCGAACGCTTGGCGATTCGCGCGTTCTCTTCGCTTCGGGCTTAAAGAACAGCCGCGACACGAGTACGGCCGCATTCGAAGCGGCACGCACCGCGGCGCGCAGGGCGGACGTCGTCCTGCTTTTTCTTGGAGAAGAGCAGATCCTTTCGGGTGAGGCCCACTCGCGCGCGTTTCTCGATTTACCGGGAGCCCAAGCCAGGCTGGCCGAAGAGATCGCCGGGCTGGGAAAGCCGACCGTGGCGATTCTTATGGCAGGCCGCCCGCTGACATTTCATGACACGGCGGCACGGGTGAAGGCGGTATTGTGGACCTGGCATCCGGGTACCATGGGCGGGCCGGCGATCGCCGATCTGCTGTTTGGGCGTGCCGTGCCTTCGGGGAAATTAACGGTCACCTTCCCGCGCACGGTAGGTCAGGTGCCAGTGTATTATGCGCACCTGAACACGGGGCGGCCGCCGCTCGCTTCCGAACTCGGAATTCCCATGGGCAATCCCGCCGAGCCGAAGGGTTACACTTCCAAGTACATCGACGTCGATTTCACGCCGGAATATCCTTTTGGCTACGGTCTTTCGTACACGGAGTTCCAATATTCGAACCTGCGCTTGAGCGCGCCTTCGATGCGGGGCGAAGAAACGCTCACGGTTTCGGCCGATATCACCAATCGCGGCATGCGCCCCGGCACGGAGGTAGTTCAGTTTTATGTACACGCGGTCGCCGCCAGCGTCGTGCAGCCGGTGCGCTTATTAAAAGGCTTCCGCCGCGTTGCCCTCGAACCGGGTGAAACCAAAACGGTGAGCTTCCCGCTCACTCGCGGCGCGCTCGCATTCCATAATCAGCAGATGCAGCTGGTTAGCGAACCGGGGAACTACCAGGTATGGATCGCTCCCGACTCAGTGCGCGGCTTGGAGGGGCACTTTACGCTCCAGTAGACGCTGTATGGCCGGACCGCCAAGCAGGCGCCTCGAACCCGGTTTGAAGGATGAGAGCGTTCTGGCTGGACCCTTTGACCGTATGAGTCTCGGGCACTATCCTGTTTCCAGGGCGCTACAGTTCGGCTCGGATAGTTCAGATCGGCCGCCGTAACCGATGCATCAGCCGGAGGATGAACCATGACCCGCTTTGGCGCCTGATCTCTATTACCAAGCCGCGCGGTATACTTCATCCGAGATGAAACCCCTCGTTTTGCTCGCGGTATGGTTGTCCCCGATCGCGCTCTTCGCGCAAGCCCAGCCTCGCTTCGAAGTCGACCCCACCTGGCCGAAGCCGCTGCCCGAGAAGTGGGTTACGGGCCAGCTGAGTGGCGTATGCGTTGATTCACACGATCACATCGTGGTGGTGAATCGCCGGAATATCACGGATGAGGAAGCCGAGACTTCCATCAACGCGCCGTCCATCATTATGTTCGACGCTGCCGGAAATGTAATCAAGTCGTGGGGTGATCCTAACGTAATTGCCAACTCGATTCACGGCTGCTCCTTCGATACCGAAGACAACGTCTGGGTCGCCTCAAACGGGGATGGCATCGTCCAGAAGTACAGCCACGACGGGAAGCTTTTGTTGCAAATCGGCACGCGCGGCGTGGTGGACTCCTCTGACGGCACCGGCAAGGGAAAGCCGCTGAACTCGGCTCGCGACAAGCTATTCCATCCGGCGAACGTTGCCGTCGATCCGGGCAATGGCGATCTCTACATCTCCGACGGCTACGGCAACCGGCGCATCGTGGTCTTTGATAAGAATGGAAAGTTCCTGCGCCAATGGGGCAGTCAGGCCACCAAGGAACAAACGCAAGCGGGCGAACCGGGCGTCTTTGCGCAGATCGTACATTGCGTGACGCTCGGCAATGATGGCCTCGTCTATGTGTGCGACCGCCAAAGCGATCGCATCCAGGTGTTCGATAAACAGGGCAAGTTCGTAAAGAACATCTGGCTTCGCACCGGCACGCCCGAACTGCCCGATCCTCGCGGCACCGTTTGGTGGGTCTCCTTCTCACGCGATCCGCAACAGAAGTATATGTTCGTGATGGACGGGCGGGCCGAACAGGTCCGCATTCTCGATCACGAGACCGGCAAGATACTTTCGAGCTTCGGCCGCCCTGGTCACCAAATCGGCGACTTCACCCACGGCCACACGATGGCGGTGGATTCGAAAGGCAACATCTACATCGCGGAGACCGATATCGGTCGGCGCGTGCAACGTTTCAATCTTGTATCGAAGTAGGTCCCGCTACCCCGCCAGCACTTTCGTCATTGGCTGCCAGTAATTCAAGTGCCAACCTTTCGCCAGGTGTTCCGCCTGGCCAACCGGGAACCCGGCGTGATCGAAGACGATCTTGGTCCCATCTTCTTGTTCGATCAGCGCAAATGTCGCGATTGAATAAGCACCCGCCGGCCAGCTCGTCGAACGCCACGCCTGCACAATGCGCTCGTTCACGGTCAGTTCGATCTGCCGTCCGGTGATATATCCGCCGAACAGCGAAAACGCGCCTCCAGGCGCGGGGCTGATCGTTGCTGGCTGCATCCGGCCCCCCATCGACTTCGCAGCGTCGCTCCGCCCGACAACCATATCGAACTCTCGCGGCGTCAGCAGCAAGTCGTAAACCCGTTTCCGGCTTGCCTGAAACACGGGCTCCTGGTGAATCGATTCCGCCGTGCGTGAGATCTCGCCATCCGCGGCGCCCAGCCGCAATTCCCAGGCGAAGCCGCTCGCCGCTAACTTCGTTAAGACCTGTCTCCGATTCATTCCAGGATTTCATCACACGGATAAAATATGTTCAAGATCATATTTTGAATTGGAGAATTTCATGCCATATCCCGAAGGCCATCGCGATCGAACGCGCGAACAGATCATCGAGACCGCCCGCAGTCTCTTTAACCGGAACGGCTTCGAGAACGTTTCGATCGACGCGATCATGGCAGGAGCCGGACTTACTCGCGGCGCATTCTATAGCTACTTCAGGAGCAAGAGCGACTTATATATAGAAGCGCTCCGCTGCTTCTTCACAGACCCCAACTGGAAGAATCGCTGGCGCGGGGTGAAATTCAACTTGAACTCGCCGGATATGGCCGCGCAAATCGTACGCGCCTACCTCTCTCGCCAGCACTACGATGACGTGGAAAACTCATGCCCCATGGTCGCGCTTCCCTGCGATGTGGCGCGCAGCAGCGCCGCAGTAAAGTCCGCCTTCGAGAGCGTGTTCAAAGCGATGGTCGCGGCCCTAGAGCGCGACGTTGCAGGCACGCCGCGCGAACGGCGGGCCGCCGCCATGGCTGTCGCCGCTCTATGCATCGGCGGAATGGTGGTCGCCCGATCTCTGATCGACACACGATTGGCAGACGGACTGCGTGCCGCCGCGGCCGAAGCTGCGCTCTCTCTCGGCGGGTGGAATCGAACGCGATCTCGGAGAAAAGCGCCGCACTAAGATCGATCGGCGTGAGTCGGCTTCCGGGAAGCTCCGGCCGGATCACGCGCCACATGAGCGCTTTTGTCCCCCAGCGCTAATCTGCGATCGGCAAGGTCCCGAGCTACCTCGAACAGATTCATCCATCTGCCCGAGCCCGTGGGGCACTCTATTTTGAAGTTGTCGCCGTGATAGAGGTAGTCACCTTTGCCATGGAGGGCCTGTTCCATCCGGTACAGGAAGATCGTCGCCCAGGCGTGCACGGGCGGGTTTACGTCGCTGAAGTTCCACTCGTATGCCGGGATCTGGCCGGTCGGGTGCAGGAAGTATTCCCGCAGCATCATGTCGAGTTGATCCTTGGCGAAATCCCCAGCCACCGTGGAGAGCGCGATCGTGTGAAATGCCAGGTCCCATGCCGCGTACCACGGATACTTCCACTTATCCGGCATGGAAATGATGTGCTGGTTGATCATTCGGAACCATTCGCTGTTCCGTACACGGCACCATCATGGGGCGCATATTACGGTGCTGCGGCAGTGGATGAGTTGGTAGTGTCCCGCCCAATCGAGAGAGCGCGGCTGGCGCCGACAAAAAAGAATCAGCGCACTCGAACATTCATCTTTTCGTAGAGGAGAAGTAGATGGATAAGATCGCTGAAAGACCAGGTTCTCCGGCAAGAGAGCGGCTTCATTCGGATCTTCGTCGGCTCGAATGGGCCTCGGGACTGAGCGAGGAAACGTTGACGGCGATCACAAACGCG
>CAZKVF010000325.1:0-4065 GCA_964556085.1 uncultured Solibacteraceae bacterium | reverse complement strand
GCAAAGAGGAGCCCGAGATGAGCCACCCGGAGGCCGAAACCCCCATGGCGCTGGATGCACAAATTACGACCGACACTTGTCTGGAGAAGCGGCACGACGAACCTCCGAGCGTTTATCGGCCGATTCAGGCGATTCCATTAGGCTGGAGAGCTTGGTACAAAGCTGGCGTCGAAACCGCTCTTTTTCTTGGCTATCTGGGGTTAACGGAGCTGGGCGAAGGAGTTTGTCTATCTTCCCACTACACCCGCCAGGGGACTCGAAGCGCTGGCGTAGAGGCGCCTTTGCATGCGGCCGGCTTCGTAGGCCAGGCGGCCGGATTCGACCGAGAGTTTCATGGCGCGCGCCATCTTTTCGGCGTCTTCAGCCTCGGCGATGGCGGTGTTCATGAGCACACCGTCGGCGCCGAGCTCCATGGCGATGGCGGCGTCTGAAGCGGTGCCCACGCCGGCATCCACGATCAGCGGGACGGTGGTGATGATCTCGCGCAGGATGCGCAGGTTGGTGACATTCTGGATGCCCAGGCCCGATCCGATTGGGGCAGCCAGCGGCATCACCGCGGCGGCGCCGGCATCTACCAGTTTGCGGGCGTTGACCACGTCGTCATTGGTGTAAGGCATCACGACAAAGCCCTCCTTCACCAGGACGCGCGTGGCTTCGAGCAGGCCCTCGTTGTCCGGGAACAGGGTCTTTTGATCGCCGATGACTTCGAGCTTGATCCAGTTGGAAAGGCCGACTTCACGGGCCAGACGCGCCGTGCGGATGGCGTCGTCGGCGGTGTAGCAGGCGGCGGTGTTGGGGAGGATGAAGAATTTTGAGCGATCGATGTAATCGAGCAGCGATTCTTTCGATTTGTCCGTCAGGTTGACGCGGCGCACCGCGACGGTCACCATCTCAGCTCCGGAAGAGGCGTGGCAGCGCGCCATTTCCTGGAAACTGCGGTATTTTCCAGTGCCTACGATCAGGCGCGAATGAAACTCGCGGCCTGCAATGATTAAATTGTCCGGCATACCTCTATTCTAGTCCCGGCTCTTCGAGCGCGGCGCAGTCGTGCATAATAAGGACAGGGCACCACCGGAACGGAGAAGTATGGCAGAACATCACTCGCCCAACGACCAGAGAATCCGCCAAATCGTGCGCGAGGAGATCCAGGAGAATAATGTCCTCCTTCGCGCCGAAATCAGGGCGGAGATCCAGGCGAATAACGGCGTGATTATGGAAGCGATGCGCGACATGCAGACCGAGCTATTGCGCGGCATGGAGCGTTTTGCGCGCGGCAACTTCTCCCGGATGCACAGGCTGGAAACTTCCGACAACGACTTGAACGAACGTATCAACGTCCTCGAGGAACGCGTAACCGCGCTCGAAACGAAGCCGCCGCGCAAGTAGCCTGTAGTCCCAGTGTTTTTCGCTCCCAGCAGTCCCTATTCTAGTCCCGGCTCTTCGAGGGCGTGACGGAAGGGGTTGAAGCTGGTACCGCGGTCGAAGGTGTCCACGCCTTCACTGCGCTTGAGGAAGTTCACGATGGCGTAGGTCATCGGAGTGGCCAAAACCTCATACACGACTTTGAAAAGATAACCCCAGAAAATCAGCTCAGCGATCAGGGTACGCGTGAGCGACCCTCCGAAGGCCAACGTCATGAAGACGACGGTATCGACCGCCTGCCCTACCACCGTGGATCCCACCGTGCGCGTCCAGAGATGCTTGCCCTCGGTCCAGAGCTTCATCTCTGCGAGGACGAAGGAATTGGCGAACTCCCCGCACCAATAGGCGATGAGGCTGGCCGCTACCATGCGCGGCACCTGGTAGAAGACGGTGCGATAGGCTTCCTGATTGGGCCACCCGGGCGCCGCCGGAAGCCACACCATGAACACGCACATAAGGGAAAGAAGACCCGAAGCGAAGAAGCCGATCCAGATGGCGCGGCGTGACGCGCCGTAGCCATACACTTCTGTGAAGACGTCGCCAAAGATGTAGGTGAGCGGGAACAGCAGTTGCGCGCCGCCTACGCGGACCGGGCCGATGGCGGTGATTTTTTGGCCGACCAGGTTGGAGATGAGGAGCAACACTACGAAGATGTGGACCAGAAGGTCGTAGTAGCGGAACTGGCGGGCCTTCATCCGGCCGCTTTGCCTTCCCACTTCACACTGTGATCGGAGGTGACGGCGAGGGTTTCAGCGGGGGAGTCGATGCGGAAGAAAGACCATGGGCCGGGAATCCAGGGATAGCGGTCAATGATGGATTCGTTGATCTCAATTCCGAGGCCGGGTTTGCGGGGAACGATGAGATCGCCGTGCGAAATCTCGAGCGGCTCTTTGAAAATTTCCTCGGCGAGCGGGAAGGGATACATGCCGGCCCGCACTTCGTTCGAGTAGCACGGATACTCCAGCCATTCGACCACCATCTCCGGCCAGCAGATGCCGAGGTGCGCGGCCGCCAGAACTTCGAGGGCCGTTCCCCAGCTATGAAAGGCGAATTTCAGACCTTCGTGCGCGACCTCTCCGAACAGGCGGCGCGCCATGGCGAAGCCGCCCTGGCAACAGACATCCATCTGCACGTAATCCACGCATTGCGTGAGGACCAGGTCGAGATAGCGCAGTTCGCTCGGCTCGTGCTCGCCACTGGCGAGCGGTAACAGGTCGGCTTGCTTCAGTCGGCGGTAAGACTCGTGATCGTCCGGGGGAAGCGGTTCTTCGAGCCACGCCACGCGATACGCCGCCATCTCCTTGGCCAGGCGTTCGACGGTGGAAAAATCGTAACTGCGGTCGCCCATGCGCCACCAGGTGTGCGCGTCCACCATCAGATCGAAATCGGGACCCACAGCTTTTCGCATGAGCCGCACGGCTTCCAGATCCTGGTCGGGTCCAAGCCCGGGGCGCATTTTGTAGGCGCGAAAACCCAGGTCGGCGACGGCGGCGGCTTCTTCGGCGTATCGCTCGGGCGGCATGTACATACCTGCGCTGCCGTAGAGGCGGATGCGGTCGCGAACCCGGCCGCCTACTGTTTCGGAAAGCGGCACACCGAGGGCCCTGGCCACCAGGTCGTACAGAGCGATCTCGACGGCGCAATACACCTTGGCGAGATCGGGATCCTGGCCGGGTCCATCAAAGAACTGCACACGCAAAGCATCGGGATCGGAAAGTGTGCGTCCTTGCAGGAAAGGCGCGATGGTTTGCTGGATGGCAGAATGGGCGCGCTCGCTACCGGGGCCAGGGGCATAACCGGTGAGGCCATTATCCGCATCGATGCGGATGAGCATGGCGTCGCGTTTCAGAATCGTGCGTTCGCCGCCGAAAAATGAAAGCTTGATGGGCTCGCGGAAGGGGTAGGAGAGCAGGAACGAGCGGACGGCTGCGATTTTCATTTGGGCGTGCGTGAACGCGTACGGTTAACGTCCCTGCCGGGTTTCGAGCTCGAGGACGCGGCTTTCCAGGGCTTCAATACGCGCGGCATTGGCGGCTTCCGAGAATCCTTCACCCTGAATCTTGGCAGCGTTGCCTTTGGCATACTGGCGAAAAGCGTTTACCAGCTTGGTCTCCATCTCACGAATCCGCTTCGTCATAGAATCGGCGAAGTACTTGAACTCCGGCTGCAGCTCACTCTTTTCTCGCCTCGTCACGGGCCGGTCATCGTCCATAAGTACCTTTCGGTTGAACCCAATAAGATTATAGCCAGCCCTCAAACACACGCGAAACGGGCTCAAGTTACGGTAACGGCCGCAGGCGGCGTGCTTGCGATCTTCACCCGGATCAACCCAGAATAGCAAAAGTGCCCAAGAAGATTGCGGTGACCTATGCAGACGCGCGAAAGGTTGAACCGTACAACGAAGCGCTGCGAATGGTGGGCCTGGAGCCGGTGCCGATCAAGGCCGAAGACTCAGGGTCACTCGCTGGCGTGGACGGCCTGTTGCTGACCGGAGGCCCGGATTTGGATCCGCTGCTCTATGGACAGGAGCCGGTACCAGAAGCGCAGAAACCGGATCCTGACCGCGACCGGATGGAGTTCAGGCTGCTTGGCGAAGCGCTCGAGTGCAACCTACCCGTTCTGGCGATCTGCCGGGGTCTGCAG
>CAZKVF010000324.1:0-12100 GCA_964556085.1 uncultured Solibacteraceae bacterium | reverse complement strand
ATACCGTAGCAGGTTGACATTTCCAACTTGATCGCTGCCTTGGTAGCGCCGGCGGTGGCTCGCCTCGTACCGTGTCGGCCGACGGGAAGAGGTCTCGATCCTGCCCACGATCCGCCGCCGAGTACTCGGTGAATGCCTGACTACAGGATCCTGAGGAAGTTTACGAGGTCCTGTTTCTCTTTGTCCGTGAGCCCAATCTTGAAGCGGCGATCATAGAAATCCACCAGCTCATTCAGATCGCCGGCCGAACCGTTGGCGAAATAGGGCGCCCGGGCGGTTAGTCCGCGGAACTGCTGCATCAGAATGGAGCCCACATCCGCGCATTTTCCGGTGGTGAGTGCACGGCCGGGGTCCTGAGTCAAAAAGGTCCGGCCCAGTTGCGTGTGAGGTGGGGCCGAGGCGTCGCAAATGATCCGGAACAGAGGCAGTTCGGGCGATTCTTTCGCGGTGGGGAGATTGGTGGTGCCGATGTCGATGAAGCGGTTGATGCCGGGCTGGTGGCAGGTGGCGCAGGTAGCTGGCTTGCCGTCTGCCACCCGGAACTCACGCGAAGCGAACAGGTCGACACCGCGCAGGACGGATTCGCGAAAAGCGCGCTGGCGGACGGCGAGATTTGGCGCCGAGAGATTGCGCCACGGATCGAATGAAGCGAGGAGGTTTCCGGCGGCTGGGACTGCGCCGACGCCGCCGACACCGCTGGCGAGGTTATCGGCGCCGAGCAACGGAGGTCCGCCGGGTTCGCCGAGAAGGCCGCCGAAGTTATCCGAGTGTTGCGCCATAAAGAGCTGGCGTTCGAAATCCTCAATCTGTTTGAGCTGTGCGGGAGTGGGAGCGCCGGATGCCTGCTCGTGAATGAGCGCGGCAGTGATGGCCTGCGACTGGAGGGTAGGCTCGCGGCCGTCGGCCATGAGCGCTACGCCGGTGGGGAGCACGATGTATTTGAGGTTGGCGGCGACGCGCGGCCGGCGGTACACCGAGATGGAAGCGGGGTTTTTATTGCAACCGGTCGGGTCGCGGACGACTTCGATGCGGAAGTCCGGCTTGACAGGCTGGCCGGAAGCAGTGATGGGTGGCCACGGGAGAGCGATGCGGAACAGGCCGCGCTCGAGCAGAAGCGAGTGCGACTCTTCCTTTTCCTGGGGAAGGTTCGGGCAATTAGAGCCGTCGATGGCGGCGAAGAGAGGGTCGTTACCCTTTGTATCAGCCCAGCGGAGGCGAATGAGATCGAGCGAAAGGCTCATGGCGCTGGTGGGCTGGTGACAGGTGATGCAGGCACGTCCGTTAGAGCCGAGTGGAGTAAAGAAGGGCTGACCGCTTGTCTCAACAGCGCCGGACGTATTCAGGAGGCGGAGTTCCCCGGAGGGATCCCCGAAGGTCTTCGATCGGGGGAGCGGTGTGCCGCGGTTAGGATCCCACCAGGGGTAGGCAAGCTCGTAGCGGGTTTCCAGAATGCGGGAGTCTGGAACGGCGCGGGGCTGCTGTTGCGCGGGGAGCAGCGCGGCGGCCAAACCTGATATGACCACTGAGACACAGAGGCGGAGAGGAAATACAACAGAATTCTCTGTGTCCTCTGTTGCCTCTGCGCCCTCGTTGGTTTGGGACTCCGGCTCGTGACGACGGGAAAACACTGACCACACAGAGGAGGCGGAGGGCACAGAGCCAAACCTTAGTTGGTTTTCTCTGTGTCTCCGTGTCTCTGTGGTGAAAATCTGGGGCGAACGCACTTTAGCGAGACGCCTCAAACCTTCTGCGCCGCTTTCGCGGCGAGGAAGTTGGCCGGAGTCATCGGAATCTGCCGCAGACGGACGCCCGTGGCATCGTAGACGGCATTGCCGATGACGGCTGGCATCAGCGTGATAACTGTCTCCCCGGCGCCGGTAGGCGCCACCTTGAGGTTGTTGATCAGGACGGTGTCAATTGTGGGAATGGTGTCGCCGAATTCAAAAACCGTGTAGCTGTCCCAGTCGTTGGTCGTAACGGTGGCGCCTCCAACCCCACCGGCTCCCGTGTTGGTGAACTTAACTTCTTCGAGCAGCGCCCGGCTTGTTCCCTGGATCACCTGGCCCTCCATCTGGTTTTGGAGACCATTGGGATTGATCACAGGGCCCGTGTCGATCCCCGCGGTGACTTTCGTTACCGTGATGACGCCGCTACCTTGATCAACGCTGACTTCGGCGACTACCGCGACGTAGCCGTCAAAGCCAGAGTACAGAACACAGGCGAAGCCCCTGCCGGTGACGACCCCTTTGCGGGCGTTGCCAGGTTTGGGCGACGGACGCGTGTCCCAGCCGGCTTTCTGTGTAACGGCATTGATAACCGCGATAAGCCGTGCGTCAGTCAGATGGCGGAGACGGTACAGGACGGGATCCTGCTTCAGACTGGCGGCAATCTCATCCATGAAGCTCTCGTTGGACCAGGTGTTCTGGATGTGATCGGGGGCGCGTAAATAGGAGGTCCACAATGGAAAATCTAGTAGCCGGGTCAGCGACCGCTGGCTGGCGACGGTGCCGGTTCCCAAACTTAAGCCGTTGACTTTGCCGGCGGAGTACGGCGGGACGGAGTTGCCGAAATCCCAAAACAGACCACCGGCTGGAGCGGCCGGCGTCGTTGTGGGAACAAGCGTGCCCGTGGGGAAGCCCGCGAGCGCGCCCGGTATGAAGTTGCCGGGTCCGGGAGCCCCTCCAAATGTAAAGCCCGCCAGAGGGCCCTCGCCGTGCACCATCAGGACGGTTTCGTTATCCCACGCGATGATGGTGCCGTTGCCGTCGAGGCCAACCTTTTGGTTGCTGACCATCGGGTGGCCGTAATGTTCACCACCCGTCATTTCATCCTGGCGCGTGTACTGCACGCGGACGGGCTTGCCGACGGCCTGGGAGAGGAGTGCGGCATCGAACGTCACCGGGTCGGCGCCGTTTCCGCCGTAGCAGCCAGACCCTTCGACCTGCATGACCTCGATGTTCGCCATCGGAATGCCCAGCAGAGTGCCAAGGTAACTTCGCACGTCATAAACGCTCTGAGTCGCAGACCAGGCCTTCACAGTCGCGGTATTGCCGGTGCCCCCGCGGACGTCCGCAACCGCGCAGGAACTGGCGAGGGAGCCGTGCATCTGGAAGGGGTACAGGTACTGGGCACTGAGAGTCTTGGCGGCGGTGGACATGACTGCGTCCACGTCTCCGGTATTGACGGCGTAGGCATCGCGGGAGAGCTTCAGCGCCACCTGCTGCGTCATGTACGTGTAGAGGTTGGCCTGAGCGGGAAGGGTATCGCCGGCCGACCAGGTGATCGCGGCGGCTAGCGCATTGGCGGCTTTCAGGGCATGCCATTCCGTGTCGGCGACTACGCCGACCCAGTCGTTGATCTGCACCACCTGCGGGTTGCCGGGAAGACCGCTCACGGCGCTCTTGTTGATGCTCTGGACGTGGGCGCCCAGGAAGGCCGGGCGGACGACTTTGCCATGAAGCATGCCGGGAATACGTACCTGCTGCACGTACTGGAAGGTGCCCTTGACTTTGGCCGGTATATCGACGCGCGGGACGGATGTCCCCAGAAGCTTCCACGTGGAAGGATTCTTGGGCACGGCGTTGGCATTCACCGTCAGATTAAACCGTTGTCCCTGGATCAACTGGCCGTAGCTCACCGTGTAGGTCGGATCTCCGCCGGTGACCGAGAAGACGCCATTTTTGACGGTGAGCTGGCTAACTGGAACATCGAGGTACTGGGACGCCAACTGAAACAACGCGTCGCGCGCGGTGTCAACGGCCACGCGAAGACCGCCGCCGCCGAACTGAGTCCAGGTAGAGAAGCTGCCGGCGGTATAACCCTGATTCGGAGTAACTCCCGTCTTGCACAAAACCAGCGTAATTCGGCTCATAGGCACCGACAACTCCTCGGCGGCGAGTTGAAGCTGTATGGTGCGTAGACCCTGGCCGAAATCGCACTTACCCGCAAGCACGGTGATGCTCCCGTCGGCGGCGATAGCAATCCAGCTATCGACTTGAGTGGCGTCGACATTGCCCGAGGGGTTGATGGTGCTCTGCGCTTTGCCGGTGGTCGCGGAAGCCCCAAAGCCGATCATCATGACGCCCGCGGTTTTCAGAAAGTCCCGCCGGGAGCCGTCGAGGTGTTCGAGGGCGCCGATGGCTTTTTCGGAAAGCGGGCGGGCTCCTTCGAGTTGAAGAGGATTTTTCGGTTTCATTGACGGCCCTCCTCGCCACGGAGCCCTCGTCCGCCTCGGCTGGTCTCGGCATGTCTGCCTTCCTGGGCATAGCGCACAATCGCGTCGACCATGCGGGAATTCGTGCAGCACCGGCAGATAAGATCGCCGCTGACGCCTTTTTCGATGTCGGCGCGGCTGGCGCCCGGGTTGTCGCGAACGAATGCATAACCGTACAGGATCGGGCCGCTTAGGCAATAGCCGCACTGCGCCGCCTGTTCGGCGACGAACGCCTCCTGGATGGGGTGCAGAGCGTGGGGGTTGGGTAGGCCGTCGAGCGCCCTGAGACCTTCAAGGGAAGTGATGCGGTGCCCCGCCGCGTCGGAGATGGCCGTGACGCAGGAGCGAATGGGCTTGCCGTCGAGCAGCACTGTGCACGCGCCGCATTGAGAGAGCCCGCAGCCGAATCTCGGGCCGTTGAGTTGGAAATCCTCCTGCAATACGAACAGCAGGGGAGTTGATGGATCGTCAATCGTTACGTTGGAAGACTGCCCGTTAACTTGCAGTCTGTAAGTTGCCATGGCGGTGTCCGCCTCCTCGTATGGGGTGGGGGGATTATACTTACCTGGACACGGAGTGTCAACGGAAAAGAAAATCTGCGCTAACCACCACTCAGGCGGATTGACTGTAGCCTCCGGAAGTCAGCAGCCAGAATTCAGAATCGTGATGTGCAGCTATGTGGAACTATCCTTCTGACCTTTGGCTTCTTACTCCTGGCTTACTGTTACCTACCCACTACCCCGGCCAGCGGGCTGCTAGCCGACGCGTACAGCTTCTTAGGCATGCGCCCGGCCTCGTACGCCAGCCGGCCGGCCTCCACAGCCAGTCTCATGGCTCGCGCCATGCGCACCGGGTCATCAGCCGCGGCTATGGCCGTGTTCATGAGCACGCCGTCCGCTCCGAGTTCCATGGCGACGGCCGCATCCGACGCCGTTCCCACACCTGCGTCCACAATCAGCGGCACCGCAGTGATCATTTCTCTCAGGATGCGCAGATTGTTCTCGTTCTGCACGCCCAGGCCTGAGCCGATCGGCGCAGCTAGTGGCATCACCGCCGCGGCTCCAGCATCAATAAGCCGTCGGGCGTTCACGATATCGTCATTGGTGTAGGGTAGGACCACGAATCCCTCCTTCACCAGCACGCGCGTGGCTTCGAGCAACCCGGCGTTATCCGGGAACAGCGTCTTTTCGTCACCGATCACTTCCAGCTTGACCCAGTTCGAAAGCCCCACCTCGCGTGCCAGCATGGCGGTCCGAATGGCGTCATCGGCGTTGTAGCACCCCGCAGTGTTGGGGAGGAGAAATATCTTGGAGCGGTCAACGTAATCAAGGAGCGATTCCTTGGAGCGGTCGGTCAGATTGACCCGGCGCACTGCCACCGTGACCATGTCGGCCCCCGACGCTTCGTGGCAACGCTGCATTTCCTGGAACGAGCGGTACTTGCCCGTGCCCACAACCAGGCGCGAGCCGAACTGCCGCCCGGCAATCTGCAAACTTTGGGACATGTCTTGATTGTACGCTCGCGCCCGCGGTCGTTTCCCGCCGCCGGTTTTGGCCCCGCCACCACCAACGTGCTGTGGTTCCATCAAAAAGTTGCGCCACGCCAAATTCAAGCTGGCGGGCCGCTGATATAATGTCTCCTTCCCGTGGCCGGCCGCCGCGGAGGCAGACCCTGTTCATCACCAAATGAAACCACTGCTGATCGTTTCGCTCCTGTTCGCCGGCGTTCTCGCGGCCGCAACCAATGAGGTCACCCCGAAAGCGAACAGCCCTCGATCGCGGATTGCCCGCAAACGCAGTCCCGCGCCGCCGCCCGTGGATCCCACCGAGGGCGACAATGTGGATGGCGACGATCTGATGGTCCGGCGCGCAGCCGTAGCCGCCCTTGGCCCGGTGAAGGGCAGCGTCGTGGTAGTGGACGCCGATACCGGCCGCGTCCTGACCATCGTGAATCAAAAGCTGGCCCTCGAGAGCGGCTTTATCCCGTGTTCCACCATCAAGCTGGTAACGTCGGTGGCCGCTTTGAGCGAGCACCTGATCGATCGTGACACTAAAATACACATCAACCGCTACTCTTCTTATAACCTCACCACGGCCCTCGCCAAATCCAACAACGAGTATTTCTCGGTGCTCGGCAAACAGCTCGGATTCGAGCGTGTGGTCAAATATGCGCAACTGCTGGGGCTCGGCGAAAAGGCCGCTCTGGACGTCGCGCAAGAACAGCCTGGCAGCATCGCCTCCGAGCCGCCCGCGGTTGGCGGCATGGGATTGATGACCGCGTTTGGCGAGGGCTTCTCTGTAACGCCGCTCGAACTGGCGGCCCTGGTTTCGGCCATTGCCAACGGCGGTACGCTGTACTACCTGCAATATCCGCAGACGCCGCCCGAAGCGGAGAACTTTACGCCGGAAATCAAACGTATTTTGAATCTGGACTCGAGCTTGCTTTCCGACATCCGTATGGGCATGCGCAGCGCCGTCGATTTTGGAACTGCGCGCCGGGCCGCTGACGACGAAAACGACGATCCCGTCTTCGGCAAAACCGGTACCTGCACGGACTTCCGGGTCTCCAGTCATATGGGCTGGTTCGGCTCTTTTAACGAGGTCGGCGGGCGCAAACTGGTTGTCGTGGTGATGCTGGCAGGCGGTCATGAAACCAGTGGCGGCGTGGCTGCCGGGGTTGCAGGCGGCATTTACCGGAGCTTGTCCGAGCAGCGCTACTTCGCGCTGAGCCGTATCTGGCAGGTGGAAGCGCCGGCTCCCCTCGCCCAAGCCTGGGAGTTGCCGAAGGACGTGCTCGAATTCCTGGGCGCCCCCAGCGTTCCCGATCCCGACTCGCAGTAGCGGCCCGGGGGGGTGGGCCAGGCGCTTTCGCCTGGCAAGCTTAAGCAAGTCTGGGTGGCCTTGTAGCGCCGGCGGTCTCTGCCACCGGCGAACTGTCCTGCCCGTTTTACCAGGTCGCCATCTAACCGAACTACCGATACCGGTGTGATCCCTCCGGAGGCATTCTGAAACCGGAGGCTTTTTCCATGACCAACGAATTGGCGGCCCTGTCGAACGATCTGGCCGCCGCCGTGGAACGGGCGGGCAAATCGGTAGTAGCCGTACATGCCCGCCCGCGTTTTTCTTCAGCAGGCGTTATCTGGCAGCCCGGAGTGATCGTCACGGCGGAGCACACAGTCCGGCGCGAAGACGAGATCACCGTGACCATGCCCGACGGCACTGATCGCGCGGCAACCCTGGCGGGAGCGGACGCGGGTACCGATATCGCCGTGCTCAAACTGGCCGACCCCGCCGGAGAAGTTGCGACGCAGACCTCGGCCGAACTGCGGCCCGGGTATCTGGCTCTGGCCATTGGCCGTTCGGAAAACTCGGGCGTCAACGCCACCCTAGGGATCATCAGCGCTGTTAGTGGAAGCTGGCGCACCTGGCGAGGTGGCCGCCTGGATCAGTACATTCGTCTCGACCTGAACATGTATCCTTCGTCTTCGGGTGGCGCCGTGATCGACACTTCCGGCGCGGTTATCGGAATCTCTACATCGGCCCTTTCGCGGATCGCCGCTCTGGCCATACCGGCCAGCACGATCAACCGCGTAACCGGCGAGATCCTCAGCCGGGGGCGCGTTGCACGGGGCTACCTCGGCGTAGGCTTGCAACCGGTCACTGTAAGCGATCATCAGAAAGGTCTGATCGTGTTGTCCATCGAGCAGGATGGGCCTGCGGGTAAGGCCGGTCTGCTGGTCGGAGACATCATGGTCTCGCTCGGCGGCAAGACAGTCACCGACACCGGCGACGTCCAGACCGCGCTCGAAAAGGTTGCGGTCGGGCAGCCCATAGAAGCGGCACTGCTGCGCGGCGGCGTAGCGCGCCAGGTCACGATCACGGTTGGTGAACGGCGGAGGGACTGACATGCTGGGATTCGGAGAAATTGCCGAGCGCCTTCGCCGGTCCACTGTGCAGGTGTTTTCGGGGAACGGACGGAATCGCGGCGGCGCATCGGGTGTCATCTGGCTTGCGGACGGGCTGATCGTAACTAATGCGCACGTCGCGCGTTCGACGCGGCCGCGGGTCGAGTTGTGGGACGGCCGCGATTTTGAAGCGCAGGTGGCGGCCTACGACGCGCGCCGCGATCTTGCCGCGTTGCGCATCACGGCCGATGGTCTGGCCCCAGCCACGGCGGGCGATTCTTCCGCGCTTCGTCCGGGCGAACTGGCAATTGCGGTGGGCAACCCCCTCGGTTTCGCCGGCGCGGTGAGCACGGGCGTCATCCATTCCGTCGGCCCGCTAAGCGGGATGGGGGCGCAGGACTGGGTGCGCGCCACAGCCCGGCTGGCCCCCGGAAACTCCGGCGGTCCACTGGCCAACGCGCATGGGAAAGTGATAGGCATCAACACCGCGATCGTGAATGGCTTGGGGCTGGCCGTGCCTTCGCGCGATATCGCCGAATTTCTGCGGCGCGGCGCGCGGCCGAAGCTGGGAGTGGCGCTGCGCCCAGTAGCTTATGATGGCAGGCATTGGGGCCTGGTCGTCCTGGAAGTTGAAAAGGAAGGCGCCGCCGCAAACGCCTCGTTGCGCGTCGGCGATATCCTCGTGGGTGCCGGTGGCCAGCCACTCGAATCCATGGACAGCTTGCACGATGCCATCGATGCCGCCGCAGCTCCGGGCGGTGGCCCTCTGCGCCTGGCATTCCTCCGCGGCGATCGCAACCACATCCGCGAAACCGTGGTGCAGATCCAGGCATCGGGCGTAGCTGAGGCGGCGGCGTGATTCGGCTGGCGATCGCGGCGTCATCTGCGGTCGTGCGTGCGGGACTGGAAACGCTGGCCCGCTCCGATCCCGAGATCGAGCTGGTGGGTTCTTTCTCAGACCTCTCTGCCCTTGATGGGTCGCGCCAAAGCGACTTGGAGGCGCTGCGGCCAGATGTCATTCTCGCTGCAGTGCCTCTTGAAGATTTGGCGCCAATCGCCGAGGGATTCGCACCGCCGACGGTGCTTCTGGCAACCGAATCGCGGCCGGAATGGACCCGCGATGTCCTGCGGGCCGGTGTGCGGGCGGTATTGCCGCGCGAAGCCTCAGCCGGCGAAATTCTGTCGGCCGTCACCGCTGCGGCTAACGGCTTGGCAGTGCTCGATCCGCATGACTTGGATGCGCTGCTCGCAGCGCCGGCCTCGATGGCATCCGATGTGCCCGTGCTCACGCCCCGCGAACTTGAGGTGTTGCGGATGCTGGCGGAGGGCGAACCTAATAAAACCATCGCCTGGAAGCTCGGCATTTCGGAGCACACCGCCAAGTTTCATGTGGCATCCATCCTCACGAAACTGGACGCCGGCAGCCGCGCCGAGGCAGTCGCCATCGGAATGCGCAAGGGGATGATATTGCTGTAAGGGGCGCCACCCGGCGAGCCTCTCCAAATCTGCTAACCCTTTGCCTTTCATAGCACTAGACAGCCCCAGCGCTCCCCGGCCGGGGCCCTCCCGTTCAACCCCGCCACTCGCCGTACAACCAACAAATGCAACACTTTAATGGCAAGCCATAGGCCCTGCGGCAAAGCCTTCCCTATACTTTCACCGTGGTACCATCCTCGGCCGTCCGCGTGGCTGCCGAGCCGCCCAGGAGAATTCGGAACAATGCACAAGCCTATTAAGTACGCGGAGAAACTCCTGACCTACACCGCCGGCGCGGCCTGGACCGTCTTCGACAGACTGAACCAGATCAATCGCAACCCGAGTTTTACGCCGGCCTGGTCCGACAAGCCGCTTCTCAAGTCGTGGGAAAAGGTCAAGCCGCCGCTGGGCTGGCCCCGCGAGACCGACTCGCTGTGCCCACGTTGCGTGCCGGAGATCCGCAAGAAGATCCTGGACGGGGAAACTCCGCTCGAAGTGCTGTATAACCAACGCCCGGGCGAGGTCAAAGCGCAGGTCATCGAGCGCGATGGCAAGATCCTGATGGTGAAAGATTGCCCCATTCACGGCCACTTCGAAGACGTGATGGCCATCGATACCGCCTTTTTCCAGCACTTGGAGCAGGTATTTCCGGGGCGTGATATCCGCGCGCACAATGACGAACGGCTGCACCGGCACGGCTCCAGCACCATCACTCACGGCCGCGGTTCCGTCCTGACTATTGACCTGACCAACCGTTGCAACATGATGTGCGATCCCTGCTTCATGGACGCCAACCAGGTCGGCTTCGTGCACGAACTGAGCTGGAGCGATATCAAGCAATTGCTCGATAACGCCATCACCATCAAGCCGAAGCGGCAGATGTCGGTTCAGTTCTCGGGCGGCGAGCCCACGCTCTCTCCCTTCTTCCTGGACGCCGTCCGTTATGCGCGGGAAGTGGGATATTCTTCGGTGCAGGCGGCCACCAATGGCATCGAGTTCGCGAAGAGTCCGGAATTCTGCAAGAAAGCGGCCGACGCCGGTTTGCGCTACGCGTACCTGCAATTCGATGGCATCGGCAACGCGGCTAACTCGCATCGCAAAGTCGGCAACCTGTTCGACGTAAAGCTGCGGGCTATCGAGAACCTGTATACGGCCGGCGTGGATATCATCCCGGTGATCACGCTGGTGAACGGAATCAATAACGAGCAGGTGGGCCGCATCATCCAGTTTGCCCTCGATAACCCCAAGAAGATTCCGTTCCTTTCGTTCCAGCCGGTGTCCTTCACGGGTCGCGACGAAGACGTGACCGATGAGCGGCGCACGGCCCAGCGCTACACTCTTTCGCACCTGGCTCATGACGTGAAGAACCAGACCGGGCTGGGCGTGCCCGAGCGCGACTGGTTCCCCATTTCGTTCATCTCCACTTTTTCCGATTGGAGCGACCTGGTGCACGGTCCGCAATACGGCTGGGGCCAGCTGAGCTGCGGCTGCCACCCGAACTGCGGTGTTGGCATGGCAGTGATGGTGGACAAGGAGACCGGAGAGAAGGTGCCGGTCACAGCCTTTATCAACGCCGACCGCCTGGCGAAGGACGTGGCGCGCATCAATGATGCCGCGCGAGGCAAGTGGCTGTCGATCTTCGGAATGGCTTTGGCCGCCGCGCGCAATTACGACCCATTCCAGTCGCCCACGCACTTCAGACTCACGGACTGGTTCAAAAAGCTTGATAAAACCTTCGGCGCGACCGGCAAGAGCTACGGCAACGTTGGTAAGACCCGCACGATGGAGGACATCGAACAGCGCCGCCGTGACCGCTGGAATTTCCTGTTCATCGCCGGCATGTGGTTCCAGGATCTATTCAATTACGATTTCCGGCGCACCGAGCAGTGCATCATCCCCTACGCCACCCAGGAAGGTGAAATCTCGTTCTGCGCTTACAACACCGGCATCGGCTGGCGCAACATCATCGAGAAGATGCATATGACGGCCACGCTCACCAAGTGGTACGAGGAGCATGGCCGCCACGAAATCTTTGCGGGCGGCAAGCAGGTGCCGCTGGCAGCAAAGGATCATCGGCTGGTGCTGCGCGAAGAGATCATCACCAATGAAGAGCAGCACGATCTCGACCGCCTGGGAATCGCCAAGACGGCTCGCGAAGAAAAGATTCGCGCGCGCGACGCGCGCCTGAAGCAGCAGCAGGAGAACGAGCGCATGGCGAAGCTCTACCGTCAGCACGTCCTCAAAGAGCAGCCGGGACCGGAACTCGTCCAGATCAACGCCATCGCGCCCGCGCCGGTTACCCCCGCCGCCGAAGAACGCGAAGAAGTCGGCAGCTTCGGGGACTAAGCAGCCTGGTTTTTCACAACTGAGGTGGGGCAGGCGATCTTGTCGCCTGCCAATTGTTTTGGATCTACGCCTCTTCGCGCTCGTGCTCTGGCACCAGTCCTTGCCGTTGCGACCGGTTGCGGCTGGCGATCGAGCACAACCAGGTGATCTTCCGTGGTCGG
>CAZKVF010000323.1:0-5781 GCA_964556085.1 uncultured Solibacteraceae bacterium | reverse complement strand
TCAAACCATGTCCGTTCCTTGATGGCGACACATCTGTTCGATGTGCCTTCTTCCGATCAGCACACCGTGAAGCCGTGGTTCAACGGTAAGCTGGACTTCTCACCCCAGGTAAAGGACCTGTCGGCTGAAAGCTTTCCGCTCGCCGGCGGGCGCCTCGAATACACGGGCGGCAGATCCGTTGCCGTTTTGGTCTACCGGCGCCGCCAGCACGTCGTGAATCTATATACCTGGCCTTCCGTTCCGGAACGAGATATGCAGTTGTCCCGCCAGGGCTACAATCTGTTGCATTGGTCAGATGCCGGTATGAGCTATTGGGCCGTCTCCGATATTCCTTCGAGTGAACTGCAGCAGTTCCGGGAAGCCTACCGGAAATAGTTTACGGGCGTTTCGGGAATTTGGGCTCCGTTTCCTTGGTCTTCCCCATTGAAGGCGCTTCTCGAATAGCGCATTCAAGGAGGAAAGTTCTTCGTGCACCGACTAACAATCTTTTTCGCCGCTCTGGCAGCAGCGTCGAGCGGCATGGCTCAAATCGAGCCCAGCGCAGGCCGGTGGACTACGTTGGTGATTCCGTCGGGAAATGCCATGCGTCTCCCGCCGCCCCCGGCGAACGATATAACCGCCGGCGAGCTCGGCCAGCTCGAGGTCCAGACCTCGAATCTTGCACCTGACGCGCTGGCGCAGATCCGCTATTGGGACGCCGGAGCGCCTTCTTATCGCTGGATGCAAATGACGCAGTCTCTCGCCGTTCGCAAGGGCCTTGCCACGCCTCTGCAGACACGAGCGCTGGCGCTGGTTGCCGCTGCGATCTATGACACGATGGTCGCTGTTTGGGATTCCAAGTATACCTACTCGCGGAAACATCCGGGCGAACTCGATTCCGCGCTGAAGGTCGTCCTGCCTTTGCCCGACAGCCCCTCGTATCCTTCCGAACAGGCCGCGGCGGCCGGGGCGGCCTGCGCCGTGCTCACGTACCTGTTTCCCGATCAGGCCGGAGCCCTTAGTGCCGCCGCCGCGCAGGCGGCGCAATCGCGAGTTCTCGCCGGCGTGGCATTCCCGAGCGACGCAGCCGCCGGTTTGGACCTTGGCACACGCGTAGGCAAGGCCTTCGTAACTTATGCCCAGGCCGACGGCTCCTCGCAGCCCTTCACCGGTTCGTTCCCGCCTGCCCCGGGCGTATGGAGCAGCCCCAACCCCGTGGCTCCGCTGGCCGGTTCCTGACGCCCCTGGGTGCTGGCGGCCCCTGGTGAGTTTCGTCCTGCAGCGCCGCCGGCGCTCGGCTCGAACGATGCGAACGCTCAATATGCCGCCGTCAAAAACCTTCAGAAAACCAATGCCACGAACCACTTGGCCTGGTTCTGGCAGCCTGGATTCTTCCAACCCTGGCTGCAGGCAGTCGATTGCGAGGTGTTCGAGAACCACCTCGACGCGAACCCGCCGCGCGCCGCGCGGGCCTACGCGCTCGAGACCATCGCCCAACACGACGCCACCCTGGCCTGCTGGGACGCCAAATATACATACGTCGAGCTGCGGCCCAGCCAGGCGGATCCGTTGATAACGCCCCTGTTCGCGAACCCGCAACATCCCGGTTATCCTTCGGGGCATGCTTGCGCGTCAGGCGCTGCCGCGGCCGTGATGTCCTATCTTTTCCCGTCTGACGCCCAGAGCTTCGCTGCCATGGCAAACGACGCGGGCACATCAACTTTTGACGCAGAAATTCACACGCAGTTGGATGTGAGCACCGGTCTTGCCTTGGGAACTCAAGTGGGGCAACAGGTGGTCGCCCGTGCGCAGAAAGACGGCGCGAATTAGGTTAGACTGCAACCGAAAGGAGGCGAGCGCCTGCCAGTCTCGCCTCCCGGCCTGCACTTCAACGCCAACGCTTCAGTTGCGGCCAGATCTGCGCCAGGTTTCCGAACTTTGCGCCGCGACAGTAGAAAATCCTGATGTTCCGCTCCAGTGCCCACGGATGATCGGACTGGCCCACGTACTCGACCCGCTCGAACAACTGCTCTAGCCGCTCCTGGCGATCGCCCACGACCAGCAGGCAGTTGCCCGAGTAGCCTCGCGGTCCCCAAAGCCAATAAGTCTGGTGCCCGCTCAACACGGGCGGCAGTCCATAGCGGGTGCCGAAAAAGTCGATCGCGCCCGCTTCCCCGTAGTTTTGCGCGAAGATCGCGCAATCCGGCCGTTCAGCAGGAGGCACCTTGGCCCACGCTTGGGCGACCGCACTCGCCAGTTCCGGCCAGCCAAACTGATCGGCATAATGCTGTGGAAGGACGGCAGCCTCATGGCTATGCTCGGATCGCGGTATTGCGAAAGGCAGGGCGTCCGCGTAGACGACGAACTGGTCGGGCGTCAACACCGGGACCACGATGGGTAGCAGGAGTATGCCGCCCACGGCGAGCACAGCAATGATCGCCGGCTTTAGCCAGGATTTGCGTGACCGCTCTATCGCCCCCTCAATCACGACTGCCCCCGCGGCCAGCAGTGCCGGATAGATCGGCGCCAGGTAGTAGTTCTTGCCCCTCAGTCCCGCAAAGACCGCAAAGGCCACCAGGTAACACCAGCCGAGCATACGGAACGGCCGGAATCGCGCAGCGAAGAGTAGAGCGAGCAGCCCCGCAATCCACAGCGGCGCTGTGAGAGGGTGAATGAGCAGGATCTGCTGGGCGAAATATTGAAGCGGAGAGAGCTGTACGTCGCGCCCGTCAGCGCGGATATTCCGGGTCAGCTCCAGAAACGGGAACTGGTGGTTGATGTTCCACAGCAGGTTCGGCAGGAAGATCAGCAACGCCGCTGCCCCGCCCAGCCAGAGCCATTTGGTCGCCAGCGCACGGCGCTGCGGCGTTAAGGCCAGCCCGACGACGATGCCCAATCCCAAAATCAGGATCGAGTATTTCTCTTCGAGCCCGATTCCAGCGACCACACCGAAGCCCAGCCAGTAGCGGGGCTCCTCCCGCTTCACGGCGAGGATTGCGAAGCCGACGGCGGCCGTCCAGAGCAGAGGTTCGAACGAATTGGTAGTAAGCAGCGTTCCATCGGAAAGGAAAATGGGCGGGATAGTCACTGCGAGCGCCGCCAGCACCATCGCGAAGCGCCCGCCGCCGAATGCGCGCGCCACCATCGCCGCCAGCACGACCACCGCGGATGATGCAAGCGCCGGCAGAAAGCGAATGCTGCGGAGAGAATCGCCCAGGATTACCGTGCTGGCCTTGGCGACAAACGGAACGAGCGGGGGGTGGTCTACGAAGCCCCAAGCGAGGTGATTGCCGCACGCCAGGTAATCGAATTCATCCCGAAAATAACCATAGCGGTTGTTGAAATAGCAGAGCAGCACCAGCCGAGCCAAGGCGATTGCAGCCACCCCGGCTATGCCGGAGGTCAGAAGCCGGGGGAGCCGGAAGCCGCGAGCCGGAATACTGCGTGCTTGCAGCATACTGGCACACTACGCAACGCCAGGGCCTCGAGTTCCCTCTTCTTGCATCCTGGCTTCTTACGTTTTACCTTCCGGTGTGCAGGTTATTGTGGATGGCGTAGAGCGCCAGCTCCAGCCGGTCGGAAACACCTAGCTTATCGAAAATGTTGTGCAGATGGTTTTTCACCGTCTGCTCGCTGATAAACATCTTCTCGGCCATTTCCTTGTTCTTGAAGCCTTGAGCCACCAGGGCGACGATCTCCCGCTCGCGCTGGCTGAGCGGCGAGCGTTCGCGCTCGCGCGGGGCTGCCTGATGGGTAACCGGGGCCGCTTCATCCGCCGATACAAACCGGCGAATCACCTCGGCGGTAGTATGCGAATCCAGCCAGATCTCACCGTCATGCACTTTGCGAATGCTCTTGATCAGCAAGTCTGTCGCGGTTTGTTTGAGCACGATCCCGGAGGTGCCCAGCTTCATGGCTTGCACGAATTCGTTCTTATCATCCGAAGCCGTCAGCACGATGACGCGCGTCTTGTTCTTCATCGCCTGGAGCCGCTGCAAGGTGGCCAGCCCGTCCATTCCGGGCATCTTGAGGTCGAGCAACAGGATGTCAGGTTCCAGCTGTTGCAACACTTCCAGCACCTGACGGCCGTCGGAAGCCTGCGCTACAACCTCGAAGTCTTCTTCCAGCGACAAAAGCTTGCAAAGCCCGTCGCGGAATATCGGGTGATCGTCAGCTACAACAATGCGTATTTTCGGTTTGGCCCCGACTGCCACGTTGGTCGTCACACCATTTGGGATGTGTTCAGACATACAGAAACCACTATGAGCTATTCTAGGATCCTCGTAGTACTAAGTCAATTGTAATGTGACTTCCATCAGGTTTCTTCCTAATACCGATGGCCATCTAGGGATTCCGTCCCACTAACCAATGGTGGATATTTTTCTTGTTTCCATTGAAGGACTTCAGGGAAATGGGCGAGGCTTTGGTATGGTGTTAGGGTGTTAAAAACCAGCGAAGATCTCGCCGAACTCGATTTCCAAAGGTTCTGGCGCCGCCTCCAACAATTAGGGCTCAACGCTTACGAGTCCCGGTCCTATCTGGTTCTACTGGGCCACCCACGTTTCAAGGCCTTGGAACTGGCGGCGCGGGCGCATGTGCCGCGCCAGAAGATTTACGAAGTTCTGGACAGCCTTGTGGAGAAAGGTTTTGCGCAGGTGGTTCAGGAAAAAACTAAGCTATTTTCGGCAGTTGAGCCTAGCCTGGCAATCCCCGGTTATCTGTCCCGAAAACGCCAGATCCTGGAGCAGGAACTGACTGACAACGGGCGGGCTGGAACCGCGCTGATCGACGATTTGAAGCAACTGTATTCCGAAGGCCAGGGAGGCCGCGGCACTCTCGATTTCTTACGCATCGTCTCGGAGCCGGCGCAGACCGCAGCCGAATACCGGCGCATGCTTTCCGAAGTGAAGTCGGAATACCTGGAGTTTTCGCGGCCGCCCTATGCCGTGGACCCATTGGACGAAAAGCTGGTAAAGCAGGCCGGCATCAGCGGCGTATCCTGCCGGCTGCTGCTCGAGGCTGCGTCATTGGATGACGGCCACCGCCAGCGGCTCTCCGAGTACCAGACCTCCGGCGTGGAAGTGCGCGTGGCGAATTCGCTTCCCATGAAGCTTGCCGTCTTTGACAGCCGGCGCGGCATGATCGCGCTTCTCGATCCCGTGATCACGCGCCCCACATGGACCGCCGTGGTCTTCTACCACGAAGGCATGGGCGAAGCGATGAAAGGACTCTTCGAAGATCACTGGCGGCGGAGCCGGAGCCTATAGACCGAGTGCGGGAAGCTATCTCTACCCCGGCAAAGTGAAATAGAACGTCGATCCCTCGGCGAGTTCCGACTGCACCCAAATCTGTCCGCCGTGCCGTTCGACGATCCTCTGGCACAATGCCAGGCCGACGTGCCGCCGGCCAGGCTGCGCTGCTTCCGGGTCAGAATCGGCGCGACCGACCTGGCCGGCATTGCAGTGCCTTTGGGATAGTAAGTAAAAAGCACCCGCGACAAGATCGGCGCTACAGAAGAGGCATTTGGCAGGCGGAAGCGCCTGCTCCACCCAGGCGCTCCCTTACGGTCGCGGCTCCGACTGGGCAAGGCCAGCAGGTACCTTCTCTTATTGTTGGCAGGCAGAAGCGCCTGCTCCACCTACACAAAAAGGGATCAGGCAGGCGACAAGATCGCGTGCCCCACCTGCTGGGCGCGCACCTCGATTTGCTCGAGCGTAAATTCGAACCCGAGCGCCTCGGGGTCGTACTCTTCTTGCCGGTTTTGATGCACCGCATTGATATAAAGCCTGGCGGCCTCGTTCA
>CAZKVF010000322.1:0-7957 GCA_964556085.1 uncultured Solibacteraceae bacterium | reverse complement strand
CTATTTTCCCTTCGTCGAGCCAGGATTCGAACTTGATATTCAGTGCCTCATCTGCGGGGGCGCGGGATGTCCGGTTTGCAAACAGAGCGGCTGGGTGGAACTGCTGCCTTGCGGCCTGGTGAACCCCAACGTGCTGCGCATGTGCGGCATCGATCCCGACCAGTGGAATGGATTCGCTTTCGGACTGGGCCTCACCCGTCTGGCCATGATGCGATACGGGATCGACGACATACGCCAATTGCAGGGCGGGGATCTTCGTTTTTTGGAGCAGTTTTGAAATTTTCTTACACCTGGATTCGGGAGTTAGTAGAAGGCCTCGACGTATCGCCGGGTGAGCTGGCGCGCTTGATAACCATGAAGACGGCCGAGTGCGAAGGCATCGAACTGGTGGGCCCGCTCCTCGACCGCGCTTGCGCCGCGCGTATCGAATCTGTGGAGCCGATGCCCGGCCACAACGTGAAAGCTATGGTGGATGCCGGCCGCTACGGGCGCAGGACCGTGGTGTGCGGCGCTCCGAACTGCCGCGAGGGCGTCATTGCGGCATACGCGCCGATCGGCCGCAAGGTGATTCAGGGAGTCGAAAGCGATGGCATGCTGGCCAGCGCGGCCGAACTGGGCATCAGCCGCGACCATTCGGGCATCCTTGAGTTGGATGCTCAGGTGGGTACGCCCGTGCCGGGCTGCGTCCCCGATAGTGTTATAGAGATCGACAACAAGTCGATCACGCACCGGCCCGACCTATGGGGTCACCTCGGCATGGCCCGCGAGGTAGCCGCCATTGTGAGAGGCCGCCTCCACGATCCCGTTCGGCCGGGGCTATTGCCCTCCGGCCAGGGGCCGATCAAGATACAGATCGAAAATTTCGACCTGTGCCCGCGTTATAGCGCGCTTGCGTTTGAAAACATCAGCATCCGGCCCTCACCCCTATGGCTGCAGTACCGCTTGTCGGCCATCGGTTTGAACCCCATCAGCAACATCGTCGATATGACCAACTACCTGATGGCGGAACTGGCGCAGCCGATGCATGCCTTCGATGGAGACCTGCTCAAAGGCGATACCATTTTCGTCCGCCCCGCCCGGCCAGGTGAGCGCTTCCGGGCGCTGAACGGCGAGGAGTACACGCTCGATCCTTCGAACCTGGTGATCGCGGATGAGTCCGGCGCCATCGCCCTGGCCGGTGTAATCGGCGGGCTGGACACAGCCATCAGCGAGAAGACCACCAGGCTGGTGCTCGAGAGCGCCAACTTTCAGGCCTCCTCGGTGCGCAAGACCTCGGCGGCCCTCAAGCTCCGCACCGATGCCTCCATGCGGTTTGAAAAGGCACAAGATCCGCACAACACGGTGCGCGCGCTGGCGCGCGCCATCGAATTGCTGCAGGAGCTTTCGCCCGGCAGCCGCCTGGTGGGAGGCCTGGCCGATCAGAAAGCGGAGCTGCGAACGGCGCCGCCCATCGAGTTGCCGCTCGACTGGCTCGAGCGCAAACTCGGCCGCTGGATCGATCCTGCTGAAGTCCGCGGGATTTTGGAGCGCCTGGCATTCGGAGTTTCCGAGCACGCGCCAGGGGTCTTTTCCGTGTCGGTTCCTTCCTGGCGCGCAACGAAGGACATCAGAATCAAGGACGACCTGGTGGAAGAAGTGGGCCGCATGGTGGGGTACGATTCCATCACGCCGCAAGCGCCGCTGGTGCCGGCGAGCGTGCCACCCGCCAACGCCGAGCGAAAGTTTCACCACGATGTGCGCAATCTCTTTACGGGCTTGGGCTTCACCGAAGTCTACAATTACTCCTTTGTGAGTGAGGAGTCGGTGCGGGCCTTCGGCCTCGACCCGGCCTGCCACGTGCGCGTGCTGAATCCCATCGCCTCCGACCAGGCACTGATGCGCAGTTCTCTCTTGCCGGGTGTGTGGCGCAACATAACGGAAAATGCGAAGCACCGGGAAGCGTTTCGCCTCTTCGAGATCGGCCTCGAGATTCACAAGCACGCGGGACAGGCCGGGCGAAACCATGACCTGCCTGAAGAAGTGCCCCACCTGGTGGCCGCCATTTACGACCGCCACGGCGACGGCGTGGCCGGATTGCTGGAGTCGAAGCGTGCTGCCGAGTGCCTGATGCCGGGCGCGCAGGTGTGTCCCGCCGCGGGGCGCCCATTTGAACACCCGGCGCGCGCCGGCGACGTGCTGTGGAAAGGCGAAAAGGCGGGCCGCCTGTTCGAGTTGCATCCGTCCCTAATCGAAACCGGGCGCGCCGCTATTGTGGATCTGGATCTGCGAGCCGTTGAGCGGCTTCGCGTGGGCGAAAAAATATATACTCCCATCCGACGCTATCCGACGAGTGCCTTCGATCTTTCGGTAATCTCCGGCGAGCGCGAACTCGCGGGCAAATTGGAATCTCTGATTGCGGGCTTCGCCGGCCCGCTGGTCGAATCGATTGAGTTCTTACGACAGTACTCTGGGCCGCCGCTCGCCACCGGACAAAAGAGTGTGTCTTTCCGGCTGACCGCAGGCTCGCCCGAAAAGACGCTCTCCTCGGAAGAGGTGGCCCAAATCCGGGAGCGGATCATCGAGGGCATGCGCGGGCTGGGCTACGAACTGCGGGTGTGAGCACGCGCTCCTTCGGCCCGCATCCCGGTTTTTTCCGTAGACATCAACCTGGCCGGACGACTCAATGGTAGTCCGTCATCCTTCGTTGCGTAGCCAGTCACGTATGACCGACGGCAGTCCCGACGCGACCTGGCTCTACCGCAGTGGCGGTGTGGATGGCGGCGGGTGGCGGTGCCGCGTGGCTTGTTCGTATGCGTAAGCGTACTTGATGAGGGTCGCTTCTGACCAGGCACGCCCGTAAAAAGTGATTCCCGCGGGCAGAGTGCCGCCGCGGGTATACCCCATCGGCACATTGATCGCCGGAAAGCCGGTGGTGGGAGAGAACACCTGGCTGTTGTCGCCTGCTGGGGTATTCAGGTCACCAATCAGACGCGGCACGTTGCTCCACGTCGGATACACAAACGCGTCCAGGTGGAGACGATCCATCGTCTTCAATACGGCTGTGCGAAACTGCTCGCGGTAGTTGGTTTCGGCCACGCAGGCCGGCGAACCGGGCCCATTCTCAGAATTCTTCTCGGCTTCTTCCAAACGCCGCTGAACGCTGGGATGAAAGCCTCGCGACTGGATGATCGCCGCCAGATCCTTAAGGGGCACGGAACCGGCCCGCGCCGCCAAGAAGTGGTTGATGTCGTATTTGAATCCCATGCACGGCCCAGGGGATGCGGCGTTATTTTCAGGCCGGCGGAGAGAATCCAAGCCGTCAACGCTCGCGGGATCCACGATGGTAGCGCCGCCTCTTCGCAGATCTTCCACCGCTCGGAGAAACACGCGAACCACCTCGGGATCAGCCGACTCCCGATCATAAGCCTGATGCAGAACACCGATCGTCGCGCCCCGCAGCCCATTGCGATCGAGGGAGGCGAGATAGTCCTGGGGAAGATGAGCGGAAGCCGCCGCGGTCACCGCGTCATTGGGATCCGGGCCCACGATCACCTGAAAAATGCGGGCGGCATCCTCAACGGTGGTCGCCATCGGACCCGCGATGTCCGCCAGCAGATTCAATGGAAAAACACCGGCCCGGCTGGTCAGTCCCATGGTGGAACGGATACCCGCCAGCGCCTGGTGCGAGGCGGGGCCGCGGATGGAATTTCCAGTATCGGTGCCCAAACCGGCCAGACCAAAACTCGCGGCAACGGCCGCCGCCGTTCCGCCGCTCGATCCGGCGGTGACGCGCTCGAGAGCGTACGGGTTCCTCGTATATCCGGGCAGGATCGAACTGACCGTCTCATAGGGACTGAACGCCCACTCCGCCATGTTCGATTTGGCGAGCACAAGCGCTCCAGCTTCTTTTACTCGCTTCACCAGGAACGCGTCTTCGGCGGGAATGTAGGAAGCGAATGCGAGAGCACCATTAGTGGTGCGTAAGCCGCGCGTTTCGAAGTTGTCTTTCACAATCATCGGCACGCAGTGCAGCGGTCCGCTGAGCCCCGACTGGGCAAAACGGCGGTCGAGGTCGGCGGCCTCTGTCCTTGCATCCGGATTGACAAGCAGGATCGCGTTGATCGCGGGCCCATTCTTGTCGTAGACCTCGATGCGTTTGAGATACTGATCGACGAGATCCCGGCAGGTGAGGCGGCCCGCTTTCATTGCCTCATGCACCTGACTGATGGTGGCCGCCTGCACATCGAATAGCGCGGGAGTCTGTGCGCAAAGCAGCGTGCCACCCGCAAGCGCGAGAGTAAGAATCGGCCGGATCAAAATCATGTATCTAAATGATAGCCTGCGATGGACGCGGCCCCCGCTTGCGGAATGCGAGAATGAGCCAGTATGAAGGCTTTGATGCTGATCGTTCTCTGCCGCGTCGTTCTTGCACAGAGTCAGGTTGCGGCGGAGCGCCACGAGTTCGTGATCGCGAACTTTCGGACCGAGGGCGGTGTGGTGCTGCCGCAAGCTCGGATTGTATATGGCACGTATGGCCGCCTGAACGCCGACCGGAGCAACGCCGTGTTGCTGCCGTCGCACTATATGGCCAATTTCCACGGGTATGAGTGGCTGATCGGCCCGGGAAAGGCTCTGGATCCGGCGAAGCTGTTTCTGGTAGCGACCGAGTTGTTCGGCAGCGGTGGTTCATCATCGCCCAGCAACACGCCCGAACCCTTCCACGGCCCGCGCTTCCCCACGATGACCATTCGCGACAATGTCGAAGCCGTTCACCGGTTGCTGCTTGAAGAACTCAAGGTCACACACGTTAAGGCGGTCATTGGCTTTTCGATGGGAGCGCAGCAGGCGTTTCAGTGGGCGGTCAGCTATCCGGATTTTGCGGACCGAATCGTCGCGACTTCGGGCACAGCCAAGACGTACCCCCACGGGATAGTGCGGCTAGAGGGACAGATTGCATCGCTCACGGCGGATCCCGCGTTTCGGGACGGGGACTATGCAGCCCCGCCGCGCGCCGGGCTGGAGGCATTCGGGATGGTCTGGGCCGGATGGCTCTATTCGCAGGAGTGGTGGCGGCGCGAGTTATGGCGGACCAATTCCGCCCCCGGAACGACCTTCGATCAAGTGATGAATAGCTTCCGAAAGCGGTTCAGCGCGGATGCCAACGACTACATCCTGCAAGCACGCACCTGGGAACGGCATGACGTGGGCATGACCCCTGGATACGGAGGGGTCGTGGAGCGTGCACTGAGGTCAATCAAGGTCCCGCTTTTGTACATGCCGTCGGAAACCGATTTGTATTTTCCGATTGGCGACGCTCGTTACGAAGCTCCATTCATCCCAAAATGTGAGTTGAGGCCCATCCCGTCCCTCTGGGGGCACACCGCCGGCGCAGCCAGCAACCCCGCCGACGCCGAGTTTCTCAATCAGAATATTGGTCGCTTTCTCTCTGGCGGCGAACGAGGGCAGGGGAACTGAGGCGGCGCCAGCACTGATAGGATCCAATCCATGAGACGGTATTTCTTCCCGGCACTCCTCGCCTCCTGCGTTATTGGGCGGCAATGATGCTGGTGAATCCGAGATAGATGCGGGCTCGCGAGTTACTTTGCCGCTTGCGCCTCACGCTTCCGCGCGCCGCTCAGGATACCTTCCATCGCGTAATTGGATTCATGGCAGGCGTATTCGTAGATAGGACCCTCACTCTTTGACATCGGAATCACTGCCGACCAAGGCTTCGTCCACGTGGAAGGATCGTCGACCGTGAATTCGTACAGGAGCGCGTTCTCGTCGGCGCGCGTGAAACGCTCGATCAGATGTGTGTTCGCACTGGAGCCTTCGAGACTCGTTTCGCGCTTAAAATTGACGGTGTCGACGACCAGCGTATTGCCCTCCCAATGTCCGCGCGAGTCCCCACTCCACTGACGAACGCTCCCATGCGGACGCGCGTCCAAGGGGATGATGCGAGCACTATGAACCATTTCATTAAGAATCACAATATGTCCAGGAGTCTGGAGCAGTTGAACGTTATTGTTGTAGGCGCCCGGAATCATAGGCGGTCCGGCGTTTAAACCCATAAGGCAGCGTTCTTGTAGGGGCCTGTCCTCCCACGAGTCGGCCAGTGGATTTCCAAGCTGGTCGTTGCGCGAGGCGACCGCGCGCGCTTCCGCTTTCCTCTGGCCTTCCGGTGTCAGTGGTGGAAGCCGGCCGTCTGGCGGATCCACGATCAGCGACGTGCGCTTTGCGCCCGCGACTTTGTTCCCCCGGTCGTACCAAAACTCGTTGTACGGCACGACGCCGCCGGCCGGATACTGCAACCCGCCCCGTTCAGGATCGATCAATTCGCGATTCTGCTTCCGGTTTTGTTCTCGCTCATACTTCGCCGCTTCCTCGGCCGTAAAGAATGCTTTCGTTCCTAGCTCCTTGGGTCGCTCCAGGGGCGTGATTGTGCGGAAGTCCCAGACTCCTTGCAGATCCGGCTGGCCAAATGGTGTGCGCGGTGGATTGTAAGAGTTCTGGCCGAAAGCTGCCGTGCAGATGAGCACCAACAACGCGGTTTTCATTCTGACCCCTCCGAATCAAGCCTTCTACAAACGCCTTCCGCAGCCTTCTTCCCGAGGCGGATGCAATCCGGGATGCCGATGCCGTCGTAAGCATTGCCCGCCAGCGCGAGACCCGGAATGGCCTTCGTGCGCGCTTCGATTTCGGCCAGACGCTGCGGATGGCCGACCGTGTATTGCGCCATGGAACGCGGCCAGCGATGGATGCGCACGAATTTCGGCATCGCCTGGATAGCCGCGATCTCGCGCAGCTCGCTGCTAACGATGGCAGTGACCGTTTCGTCGGGCGCATCAAGCACGGAGGCATCATCCGTCCCGCCCAGGAAGCAGCGTGCCACGACGGTTCCTTCCGGCACACGAAACGGGAATTTTTCGCCCACCCAGGTGCACGCCATCAGCCGGCGGCGTTCTTTCCGGGGCACCAGGAACCCATGGCCGCTGGGGCGTTCAACAAGATCTCCGGCGTCGAACCCGAGCGCTACGGTCATCGAGGAACTGTACGGTACGCCGGCCAGCAGCGCCGCGAGGCGCCCATCGAGCGATTCCACCAGCGGTGCGGCGCAGTGAGCTTCGCACGCCACGATTACATGATCGGCTGCGATCCAATCGCCGCCCGCGCGCAGGCGAAAGCCGGGGCCGGTGCGTTCCAAAGCTTCAACACGCCGATGACAAACTTCGACCGTGCCGCGAATGGATGCGACGAGAGCGTCGATCATCTGCTGCAGTCCGCCTTTTAGTGTGCGGAACAGCGGCGCGGGCGGCACATGATTGCTGGCCGGCTTGGCGCGCTCGACCTTAGCGCGCTCGATCAGCACGCCGCGGGTCAAGCTGCCATAGCGCTGGGCCAGGCTTACAAACCGCGGCAGCACGCTGGTGACGCTGAGATCATCGGGGTTGCCACCGTAAATGCCGGAGAGCAGCGGTTCGGCGAGGTAATCCACCGCCTCCGGCCCGTAGTGCTCAGTGATGAATGCCGAGACGGATTGATCTTCGGTGTGCCGGCGCGGTGGGTGGAACAGTTCCAGGCCCATGCGCGCCTTGGTGCTCCAGCCGAGCAGCGGTGTGGCCAGAAGGGGCATGATTTTGGTGGGAACCATCATCATGAGCCCTTCCGGCAGCGGCAAGAGGCGGCCTTGTTTCCAAACGTAGGTTTTGCGCGAGAAGTCGTTGGAGCCGATAACCTCGCCGGCGAGCCCGAGTTCGCGGATCAATTCCAACGCCGCTGGCTTGGCGGAAATGAAGCTATCGGGGCCGGCCTCGAGGGTGCATCCCGCAACGTGTTCCGTCTGGATGACGCCGCCGAAACGCGGGCGCGACTCGAAAACGGTAGAGCCGATGCCGCGTTTCGCCAGGTAATAAGCGGCCGAAAGACCGGTAATGCCGCCGCCGATAATGAGGACCTTAGTCACAACCAGACTCTTGGC
>CAZKVF010000321.1:0-9266 GCA_964556085.1 uncultured Solibacteraceae bacterium | reverse complement strand
TACCCCCAGCCGCCGTAAGATTTTCGTCTGCCGCCCTACTTCCCCCAACCAGGAAACCGCCTGCGCCAAACAAATCATCGACAAGCTCGCGCGCCAGGCCTTCCGGCGCCCCATAACGCTCGAGGATACCGAGGCCCTGATGAGTTTTTATCAGCAGGGCCGCAACGAAGCCGGAGCCGGGCAGGCGCTTTCGCCTGCCGATGCTTTCGATCACGGCATCGAGCTGGCACTCCGCCGCATCCTGGCCGACCCCGAATTTGTTTTCCGCAAAGAAGCCGAGCCGGCCGGCCTCAAGCCGGGTGAACGATACCGCATTAGCGACGTGGAACTGGCTTCGCGCCTTTCGTTCTTCCTGTGGAGCACCATTCCCGACGACGAGCTCCTCAACCTCGCCAGCCAGAATAAACTTCATGAGCCTGACGTGCTCGAAAAGCAGGTCCGGCGCATGCTGGCAGACGACCGCTCCAATCAGCTGGTCCTCAATTTCGCCGGCCAGTGGCTGCAATTACGCGCCCTGCGCACGCAGACCCCGGTCACGGCCGAGTTCCCGGATTTCGACGACAACCTGCGCGCCGCCATGGAAAAGGAGACGGAGCTGTTCGTTGACAGCATCGTCCACCAAGACCGCAGCGTGCTCGACCTTCTCGATGCCGACTACACCTTCCTCAACGAGCGGCTGGCCAAGCACTACGGCATCCCCAATGTGTATGGAAGTTATTTCCGCCGGGTGACCCTACCGCCCGAGTTCGATATGCGCCGCGGCCTGTTGGGCAAAGCTTCGCTCATGACCGTCTCCTCGCAGCCGGGCAGAACCTCGGCGGTGCAACGCGGCAAAACCGTGATGCAGGTGTTTCTCGGTGTCGAGCCGCCGTCGCCGCCGCCCAATGTGCCGCCTCTTAAGGACACCGGCAATTCCGTGCACGGAGGCCACAAGCCCACCATGCGCGAGCAGATGGAGATGCACCGCAAGGTTGAGCCGTGCGCCAGTTGTCACAAGATAATGGACCCGATCGGCTTCTCACTCGAGAATTTTGATGCCATCGGCCAGTGGCGCACTACCGACGACGGCAGTCCCATTGATACCGCCGGATTCCTCGTCGACGGCACCAAGATGGATGGCGTAGCGGGCCTCCGCAAAGCCCTGATGCGCTATTCGCCCGAATTTGTCCGCGTGGCCACCGAAAAATTGCTGATCTACGCCTTGGGCCGCGGGACCGAGTATTACGACATGCCGCTGGTTCGCTCCATTGTCCACGAAGCCGAAAAGAATCAGTACCGGTTTTCGTCCCTGGTCTTAGGTGTGGTGAAGAGCCCACAATTCCAGATGAACGAAAAAGTTCAGGTGAGCGATAACGGCGGGACAGGCTCCCGGCCAGTCGCTGCTCTCCAGGAACCTCGACCGTGAGGCCTGTGACGAAGCCAGTTGGCAGGCGAAAGCGCCTGCCCCACGGCGTGAGGGAGCGCTAGAATTTGTAAGGGGAATGTGAAAGGGAACGCAATGCTGATCACAAAAAAACACATTTCGCGGCGCACCGTCCTGAGGGGCGCCGGTGTGGCGCTGGCGTTACCGTTGTTGGACTCCATGGTGCCCGCGCAAACGCCTTTAGCGAAGACCGCGGCCGCCCCCAAAACCCGCTTTACGGGTATCTTTGTCCCGCACGGCATGGCGCCGGGATATTGGATTCCCGAGAAGCCGGCTCTCGAGGCCGGTAATTTCCCGTTCATCATGAAGCCGCTCGAGCCGTTCCGCGACCAAACCATAGTCCTGAGCGGCCTCTGGTCGAAATCCGCCGAGCCGCCTCCCGGCGTGACCGGCGCCGACCACTGGGTGGCGGCGGCCTTCCTCTGCGCCGATAAGCCCAAGAAGACCACGGGCGCCGATATTCAGGATGGCACCACCATCGATCAGATCATCGCGCAGAGAATCGGCCAGGAGAGCCTGCTCCCATCGCTGCAACTCGCTATCGAGGATCCCGGCGCCAATTCCAGTAACTGTGGCGAAGGTTATAGCTGCGCATACACCAATTCGATTTCCTGGTCCTCGCCCACCACGCCGTTGCCCATGGAACTCAATCCCCAGGTCGTCTTCGAGCGTATGTTCGGGGAGGGCGGAACCCAGGAGGAAAGGGCCACCCGCAGGGAACAGGACCGCAGCATTCTCGATTCTATTTCCAAGAGTCTCGCTCGCTTCAAAAAGGATCTCGGCTCCGCTGACCGCGCCAAACTCGATGAATATACCGACGATATCCGCGAGCTCGAGCGCCGGCTCGAAATCGCCAAAAAGGCAACCGGCTCGGTGTCGGCCGAAGGCGTGGTCGTGCCCACCGGCATTCCCGAGGCCTTTGACGAGCACATCAAACTGCACTTCGACCTGCAGGTGCTCGCCTTCAAAGCCGACATCACCCGCGTTTCCACGGTTCTCTACGCACGCGATTTGACCGGCCGCGCCTATCCCGCGAGCGACGTTCCCGCCCTGAGTTTCCACGGTGGTTCGCACCACGCTGAAAACCCCGAGCGCATTGCGGAATACTCGAAGCTGAACCAATACCACGTCAAGTGCCTGGCATATTACATCGACAAGCTCTCCAAGACTCCGGATGGCGATGGCACGCTGCTGGACCACTCGTTGGTCCTGTACGGCACCAACATGGGGGACTCCAACCAACACCTCCACTATGATGTCCCGCACATCCTGATCGGCGGCGCGGGCGGAAAACTCAAAGGCGGACGCCACCTGGCGTATCCGACCAAGACGGTCACCTCGGGGAATCTTCTGCTAAGTATCCTGGACCTGTACGGCGTCCACCAGGACACGATCGGCGACAGCAACGGCAAGCTTCCCAATTTGGTGTAAAGAGTGGGACAGGCCTCCTGGCCTGTCCAAACTGCCCCTCGTAGCGCCGGCGATCTTATCCCGGTGACTTCACGCCGCGCGCGCGTCTCGTCGCCGTATTATCATGAAACCCTGGTGGCGCCGACGATCTTGTCGCCGGCGTGCCGAAAACGCCGGGCCAGAGGAGGATCGCACATGCGCAGTTTGATCGGTGGTGCCACATTGTTTGCCGCGGGAATCGTCGTGGGCGTATTTCTGATGCAGCCCAGCGCCGCCCAGCAGGGTCCGGCTCCAGGCCTGCGCCTGAATCACGTCGGTGTCTTCGCCAAGGATTACGACGAGTCCTTCCGCTTCTACACCCAGACCATGGGCTTCCGGGAAGCCTTCACCATCCGGGACAAAGACGGCAAGCCCACTCTCAGCTACCTCCAGATCAGCAAGGACACGTTTCTCGAGCTGGCGCCGGCCGGCACCCGCCCCGTGGGCCTCAGCCATGTCGGCATCTGGCCCTATAACCTGAGCGACACCGTCGCCGCCCTGCGCGCAAAAGGCGTAAAAGTGGATGATCCGCGCACCGGCTCGACCAAAACCAGCATCACCAACGCCATGGACCCCGACGGCATCCGCCTGGAGTTGCTCGACTTCCTTCCCGAGTCGCTCCCCCGAAAAGCCATGGACGCCTGGAAATAAAACGTGTAGGAGCCGCAACCGTCAGGGAGCGGTCGTGGCCCGATCACCCGTGTGCCCCGGCCCCTCCCACCAGATCCCCCGGCTCGCCATTTCCCGCTGCAATTGCGCGGGCGATTCGAACTGCACCGCATCAATCCCCATGAGCCTGGCTCCTTCCACATTCAAGGCAATATCGTCCGTAAAAAAGCACTCCCCTGGCCGGCACCCGGCGCGTGCCACGAGCGCGCGGTAAATCGCCGGATCGGGCTTCATCGCCCGCTCCTCGAACGACAGCACGCAATCGTGGAAATAGCGGAACATCGGATAATTCGCCCGGATCATTTGCCAGTGAATCGCGTTAGTGTTTGAGAGCAGCAGTAAGCGATAGCGCGCGGCCAGCGATTCCAGCACCTTATCCGCAATCAACTGTCCGAAGAAAATCGAGCTCCACGCCTGGCAAAAGCCTTCATAGCCGATCGAAAGCTCCAAAGCGGCCGAGAGCTGCGTGAAAAAATCCTCCGGCTCGATCAAGCCGGTTTCGAAAGGTTTCACCAGGCCCGATTGTGCGATCCGCGACCGGATCTCATCCGCGGAGTATGGGCAGGCGCCTTCCAGAGCCCGGTATCCGATTTTAAAATCGAAGGGAATCAGCACCTTTCCCAGGTCGAAAACGACAGCCTTATGCATGCAATTTCGCGGTCGCGGCCCTGCCCGTTAATGCTCCAGCGGCTGGTAAGCCGCCACCCGGGAATCGGCCTGGAATTTTTTGTACTCGCTGAAGGTGTACTCCATTTCGCGGTTAAGACTTTTTATCATCAGAAGGCGCGCCGCCGCCGAGATCGACACACTCCGTGGAAGCCAGAGTTCATCATTGACGCGGGTTTGTTCGACCGTAATCCGCGAGCCTTTTTCGAGTTTCGCCAGGAACCCGGCGAAGGCGATCGCGTCCGTAGCCTCTATTTCGATGCGCGCGCCTTGGAAATCGCGGGCATCGATCCACAAACGCAGCTTGACCTTGGGCAGGAACGCCGAGAACGTTGATCCGGGCTTGTATCCCGGCTTCGGTGTTCCGTCGATCCGATAGACCTGGCGCCCGTTCAGTTGTTCTTCTACCGCCGGCGCGAAGTCGAATGCGTCCAGAATTTCGTGAAACGGCTCATGCCGCCGCTGCTCGCGCCGCTGCCATTCCGCCATCCGGTGCTCCCGCTGTTCGCTCGTTTCTTTGCGCCGCTCCTCCAGGCTCCAGCGCAATTTTTCTTCTTCGCGTTGCTGGTCTTCCGGCGGCAGCGGGTGATCGTCCCGCGCTACCAGCCGCTTGTACGGCGACCCCTCGAGCAAAGTGATATCCCATGTCTCAATTTTCCGGGTCTTCACTTTTCCGGCGTGGTCCAGTTCCCGCGTCTCCTGCCTCTGCAAAAACGTATAATTTCGCTCCAGCTTTGAATTCTGCCCGTCCAGTTCCAGCGCCTTGCGCACGATCTCCCGGGAATCGGCGCCCAACGCGGCCCACGACAGGCAGCCCATTAGGAAAAAAGCCCTCATTTTCTGAGCTTACCGCGCCGCTGGTGGCTCGATCTTGTCGCCTGCCTCTTCAAACCGGCCTTTCCGACGCTAAGAAGTATCATAAGCAACATGGAGAGACTCGTCCCTTCCCTTTTGCTTCTGGCGTTCCTTGCACTAGCTCGCGCCCAGGACCTTCCGGATGGCAGCGGCAAAGAAGTGACGAAACGCATCTGCGGCGGCTGCCACGAGGCCGGCGTCGTCGTGAAGTACCACAATGCGAAGGAAGACTGGGAAGCCGTTGTGGATGACATGCGCGGCCGCGGCGCTGACGGTTCGGACGAAGATTTCAAAGCTATCGTGGCGTACCTGGCGCGCTTCTTCGGCCCGGATGTCAACGTCAATCGCGCCTCCGCACCCGACCTCGAATCACAGCTCGAAATTACGGCGGACGAGGCCGGCGCCATCGTCAAATTCCGGGAGGCTCAGGGGAAGTTGAAGGATTTTTCCGACCTGGCAAAGGTCCCCGGACTGGACGTAAAGAAGCTCGAACCGATCAAGCAGCGCATCGTGTTTTAATCGCTGCTCTCCCGATGGGCAGGCGCTTTCGCCTGCCAACCCTCTCCTTCCATGGACGGCGTCATCGTAGTCAACAAAGCGGCCGGCTGGACTTCGCATGACGTCGTCGCGCGCTTCCGCCGCATTGCGCGAACCAAAAAAGTGGGGCACCTGGGCACGCTCGATCCCATTGCCACCGGGGTGCTGCCGCTGGTTGTCGGCCGCGCCACGCGCCTGGCGCAGTTCTATCTGCGCGGCGACAAGATTTACGAAGCCACTGTCCGCTTCGGCTGGTCCACCACGACTTACGATAAAGCCGGCGAACCGGCCAGTGAAAAACAGAGCGTGCGGTTAGACGTGGCCACCCTGGAACAACTGCTCGAGCGATTCCGCGGCGAGTTCCTGCAATTGCCACCGCCGGTCTCTGCGAAAAAAGTGGGAGGAAAGCGCGCGTACGAATTGGCCCGCAAAGACGTAGCCGTCCGCCTGGAACCGGTCAAAGTCCAGGTCTACGAACTGACTCTCGAAGGGGTGGAGGGCGACTGCGCCCGCTTGCGAGCGCACTGCTCCGGCGGGACTTATCTGCGCTCCATTGCCCACGATCTGGGCCAGGCCTTGGGCTGCGGCGCGCATCTCGAGGAACTGCGACGCACCGCTTCCAGCGAATTCAGCGTGGCACAGGCACGAACGATCGAACAGCTCGAATCGCTCGCCTCCGAAGAACGCCTGCTCGACGCGCTCGTTCCCGCCGGCGCCCTCCTGCCTGGCATGCCCGAGGTCAGCGTTGACGACTCGACTGTCGCGCTGATTCGCAGCGGGCGCAATTTCCCGGCATCCCCGTTTCGCGGACCTGCTGCCGCGCGATACGTAAAAGCCGTTACGTACGGAGGCGAACTGGTCGCCATCGGCGAGGCGGTATTGCCCAATCTCTACCACCCGGTGGTGGTCCTCTAAGTGCGACGGCGCCTGCGAACTGCAGGCGTCATTTGCTCAAACGAGACCCCCCGCTAGCGGTTCGTGAGGCCTTGCCGTAGCATGTAGGGAACTAAGGAGGATGGTATGAAACTGCGAACCGCTCTCTTGACAACGGTCGCCGTACTGTCGGGGAGCCTTTGGCTATTAGGCCAGGTGAAGGATTACCGGCCGGTGACGGAAGCCATGCTCCGCAGCCCGTCAGCGGGCGACTGGCTGAACTGGAGGCGCACCGACAACGCCTGGGGCTACAGCCCGCTCGATCAGATCAAGCGCGACAACGTCGCGCGGCTGCAGCTTGCGTGGTCGTGGGCCATGGAAGAAGGGGCGCAAGAAGCCACGCCGCTGGTGCATGACGGCATCATGTACCTGCCGAACCCGGGCGGCGTGATTCAAGCACTGGATGCGGCAACGGGAGATTTACTCTGGGATTACCGGCCGGCTAGGACGAACCGCGGCGGCGGCGAACTACGCGGGATACAAAGAAACATTGCCATCTACGAAGACAAAATCTTCGGCGCGACCGGCGACGCGCATCTCATCGCCCTCGACGCGCGCACCGGAAAGCTGATGTGGGACGTCGCGGTTGCCGATCCTAAGTTGGGCTACAACTACACCTCGGGTCCGATCGCCGTGCGCGGCAAGGTGATCGCCGGGATTACTGGATGCAGCCGTTATAAAGAAGACGTCTGCTTCATCAGCGGGCACGATGCCGCCACGGGAAAAGAACTCTGGCGCACCTCCACCGTCGCCCGCCCGGGCGAGCCCGGCGGCGATACGTGGGGCGACCTGCCTCTGGCTCTCCGTGCCGGCAGCGATGCCTGGATCTCGGGCAGCTACGATCCCGAAACAAACCTCGTCTACTGGGGCACCGCGCAGGCGAAACCTTGGGCCAGGGCCGCGCGCGGCACCGATGGCGACGCGCTGTATACCAACTCCACCCTCGCGCTTGATCCCGACACCGGAAAAATGAAGTGGTATTACCAGCACCTTCCGGGCGAAACGCAGGATATGGACGAGGTGTTTGAGAGCATTCTGATCGATTCCGGCGGGCGCAAGTCGCTATTCAAGATGGGCAAGCTGGGCATCCTCTGGCAACTCGATCGCGCCACCGGGAAGTTCATTCACGCCACCGATCTCGGTTACCAGAACATTGTGGAGGTAGGCCCGGAGACCGGGAAAGTCACCTACCGGCCGGACAAGATTCCAAAGTTGGGCGTGGAGATAGATATGTGCCCGAGCACCGCCGGATTCAAAGACTGGCGCGCTATGGCCTTCAGCCCGCAGACGAACGCCTTGTATATCCCGATGGCGCTGACCTGCGAGAAAGCCACTTTCGGCGAGGTGGAGAAAGTGGTGGGCAAGGGGGGCACGGGTCCCGTGAAGCGCAAGGATTACAAGCATCCCGCATCGGAGGGCGACCTGGGCCAATATCTGGCCATGGACATCCGGTCGGGCAAGGTGTTGTGGCGCGACCGCACACCGTCGCCATCCAATACGGCCGCGCTCGCGACAGCAGGCGGTCTGGCATTCGGCGGCGATTGGGACCGCCACTTGTATGCCTACGACGCAGCCACCGGGAAGATTCTCTGGCAGACACGCCTGGTGACTTCGGCGCAAGGTTTTCCGATCACCTACCTGGCTAAGGGGAAGCAATATGTGGCCGTGCCGGCGGGCACGGGCGGCGGGAGCTGGTCTACGCTCATTCCCACTGAACTGGCGCCTGAGATCAAGCGGCCCAACTCCGGCAACAGCCTGTTCGTCTTCGCCCTACCGTAGGGCCAGCAAACCGTCGGGACCGGTGTGCTTCAAGCGTGCGCTGCTCGTCCATTTCGCCCGCAAGGCGGTGCGATCCACCTGGGCCCCGCGTAGATAGACGGCGGAGATGCGGCAGGTATTGGTGATGTCATCGAGCGGATTGGCGTCGAGCACCAGGAAGTCGGCGGTCTTCTTAGAGGCGATGGTGCCGGTGTCAGTAATTCCGATCAGCGCTGCCGCGTTGCGGGTCGAAGCCACGATGACCTCGGCCGGCGTCATCCCGCAGCCCGCCATACCGGCCATCTGCTCATGTGCCCTCCAGGGGATCGGGCCGTCCGAGCCCAACGTGACCTTGATGCCCTCTTTATTCACCCTGGTCAGGTTGCGACACTGGATTCCGAAGAATTGCTGTTGTTTGGGATCATCCTTGGTGTCGGCTTGAACTTTCTGAAATTCAGCGGCGGTCATGGAGTCGCGGAGCCAGCTGCGGTCGACGCGGACGCCGCGATCGGGAAGGTTCGGATCCACGATGAAACCCGGCTTCGCCTTAATCAGTCTGATGTATTCGTCGTCCACCTCCTCCTCTCGCACGCTATGAGCGAAATTGTCAATACCGGCCCGCAGAGTGGCTTTGGCATCGTCTAGCGTATAGATGTGCGCAATGGTTCGGAGATGGTGCTTGTGGGCTTCGTCGATGGCGGCGCCATACAGCTCAGGACTCAGTTTCGTGACTGTATGATTGCGGTCATCCACCCACATCTTGATAATATCCACTTTCTTGGCAGCATCTTCATCGACGTCCTTGCGCGCTTCGGCAGCCGTGGTAACCCAATAGGGGGCTTGCGTGCGTCCGGGTTCCGGGGCGGTGAGACCGCGTCCGGCGTTGTGGTACCGCGCGGCATTGGGGATGGTCTCGGCGCGCACTTTGTATACCTCATCGCCGGTATCCTGGCCCAGGCTCATTGTGGTGCCGATG
>CAZKVF010000320.1:0-13153 GCA_964556085.1 uncultured Solibacteraceae bacterium | reverse complement strand
TGGGTGGCACAAGCGAAATACCGGCGGCAAGACCGCCGCGACACCGGGAAGAATCAAGCTGGCAGGTGGAAGCGCCTGCCCCACGACACCGACGGTAGAGTCACGGCGCCAACGGTTCCACGCGGATGAGCGTGTTGCCGTGCTGATCTCCGAGCCAGAGGCTCGAGAGCGCGCCTGACTTCTGCACTTCGACGTGGCGCACGTTGGTTTCATGTGGCAGGAGATACTCCGTGATTTCGCCGGTCTGGGGATTCAGGCGGATGGCCAGGTCGTTATCCATTCCCGCCGCCCACGCGTACGTCCGGTCATCGAACTGCGCGTCGTAAGGTCGCGTCCACTCCGTGGGGGCCTTCCAGTCCGTGACCTTCTGCGTCTTCGGATCGAACATCGCCACGCCGTTGCCGTTGAACTCGCCGCACCACAAACGGTCCTGCGAGTCGATGTGCCCGCGCCGGCAGCCGGAGCCTTTCGTGGGAAGGTCATACCACACGGTTTTCAGGTTCTTGCCATCGGTGTACCAGATCTTATCGTTGTTCATGTGCATGCCGTAGGCGTTGTTCTTCGAATCGGCGACCACATCGTAAGCCTGCGCGCGCGGACTATCTGCGGGATAGGTCACGCGGGTCCAGGTGTTGGTGGCAAGGTCGATATGCCATGTGCCGCCGGCCTCGCCCGTGGCGAAGGCCACGTTGACCCAGAGCTTGCCGTCCACATCTTGAAACGCGGGGTCGATCATCGTCAGGTGAGCGTCGCCGATCTGCGGCTCGGGAATCGGCGAAGGGAACGTCTCCATCTTCCCGGTTTTCGGGTCGAGCCGCACGATCTGCATCTGCGACATGTTGCCGTAATAGATCCGCCCTTGTTTGTCGATATCAACCTGAAGGCCGCCCTGGGCAATCTGGCCGAAGCGCCGCTGCGGAACCTCATACTCCACGGATTTGCCTGTTTTCGGATCGAGCTTACCAAGAAACTGGGAATTGAAATCGGAGTACCAGACATTTCCTTCGGCATCGAACACTTCGTCGTGCGGCGAGGCGTCGGACCGGGGCAGGTCGTACATCGTATAGATCACTTGTGTGGCCTTGCCTTTGGGCCGCGGCAGGGTCTTCAGCGCGAATTCGAAGGTGTCGGAGGAGCTGAGGTTTATCGAGCTGAGCCACTTGGCAAACGGGGTCGGTTCGGCGACCGGATGTACCGTGAACTCCACCGGCCGCATCCAGGGATGGAGCAGGGACGAGTTGTTGGTGTGCATGGTCATCCGCTGGACCACCTGCGTCATTTCCTCTGCATTGAAGCGTGAGAACATGATGCGCTGCAATGTGTGGCAGGTGACGCAACCGGCCAGCGTCAGCTTCTGTTGCTGTGTTCCCGGAACGCTGATGAGCCATTCGGCGTTGGAAAGCTGCATGGCCAGCTTCGACTTGCTGGCGACCTTATTGAGCTGCAAGTCGAGCTGCGCTGGGTGTTCGGTCACATCCACCGAGGTCTTCGGCAGCTCATATCCCGCGGCTCGGATGCTGACGGAGTAGGCGCCCGGCTGGAGCCTTTCGCTCGGGAATGCGTATCGCCCCTGGGCATCGCTCACGACCCAGGTAGTGATGGTGGAACCCGCCTTTTTAGCGCCGATGATCACGCCCTCCATAGGGCCCTCGGCTTGCGAACTGACTTTGCCTTGGAGCGCCGGGGAAGAGAGATTTTCGGCGGCTGGAGCGGCAAAAGCCAGCAGCAACAGGGCGCCGGCAGTGGTCCAGGTAACAGATTTTCTGCGCATGAAATGTGTCTCCCTTCGGCGTCAAACAGACTCGGTGGCATTAGGATACGCCCTCCTGTGTTCCGCGGCAACCGTGGGATGTACAATAGCAATCCTGGTTGGGCCGCGGGTGTCCGCGAGGAGGGAATGATGTCTCTTTCGTTCGTGAAAATTCGTTGTTCGCTGGCAACCGCCGCCATGGGGCTGGCCGTAACCGCGGGATGGCTTAACGCGCAGGGATCGCCCGGGCCGCTGGCTTCGTCTTGCGGTGTACCGCCTGCCGGCGCCGCTTCGGATTCCGGTCGCGGGGGCGCCGGCCGCGGACTGCCGGTGTTTCCGGCGGATCAATATCCGGTCAAGCTGCCGGCGGTCTCGCTGCTGGGCGCGCACAATGATCTTCCCAATCCGTACAAGCCGGGCGTGAGCTGGGGGCAGTTGCCCGAAGGGCGGAAGTGGGGGTCGACGGCCAGTGTCACCACCGCGCCGGATGGCACCATCTGGGTGGTGGATCGATGCGGCGCCTCCGGGGCAGGAGGCACCACGTGCGCGGGCGCCAACGCCAATGTCGATCCGGTGTTCCAATTCGATACCTCCGGTAAGCTGCTCAAGAAATGGGGCGCCGGAGTTTTCATCAGCCCGCACAAATTGATGGTTGATAAGGAAGGCAACGTATGGGTGGCCGACAATGGCGGCAACCAGGTGTTCAAGTTCGATCAGAACGGCAAGGTGTTGATGACGCTTGGGAAAAAGGGAGTGGCCGGGCCGGGCGAGGATGAGTTCGATGCACCGACCGACGTGGCGGTCGCGCCCAACGGCGATATATTCGTCGGCGACGGGCATAGCGGCGGCGGCACGGCAACAGGTAACGCACGCATCGTGAAGTTCGATAAGAACGGCAAGTACATCAAGGCTTGGGGCAAGAAGGGCATGGGGCCCGGCGAATTCGATGTGGTCCACACCCTGGCTTTCGATACCAAGGGCCGCTTATTTGTGGGCGACCGCCAGAACAACCGCATCGAGATCTTCGATCAGAACGGAAACTTCATCGCGCAGTGGTTCCAGTTCGGCCGGCCAAGCGGCATGTACATCGACAAGAATGACACGCTGTACGTAGCCGACTCCGAATCGCGCGATGCCCGGACCAACACCGGGCGATATGGGCTCGCTCAAACCGGCTATGGCTACAACCTCGGGGCCGAACGAGGCATCCGCATTGGCAGCGCCCGGAACGGCCAGGTGAAATACTTCATAGCCGACCCGTGTCCGTATCCCTACGCCTCGGGATCGAGCATGGCAGAGGGCGTGACGGTGGATGCCGAGGGCAACGTCTACGGGGCCGATTTCCTGGGCGACGTCAGAAAGTACGCCAAGAAGTGAGCCACGGCAATCGACAAGATTGCCTGTCCCAAAAAGCGGAAAGCCCCAACCAAAGTCATGACAGGCCAGGAGGCCTGTCCCACAAAATTGCCGCAAGCTGCGAAGTCCGGTTTGTCAAGAAGGTTTTGGGCGAGTATCCTATCAAGCGGCACAAATGCCGCTTAGGAGAAAGATCATGAAGAAAACCATCGTGAGTACTCTGCCCAGCCTGCTCGCGCTATCGGCCATAACGTTCGCACAAGCGCCACAAAACCCGCCTCCTGTCCCTGGCCAGCCAGGCGGGGGACCGGCCTATGCCTTCGACATCACCAAAGCCGAGGTTGACATGGTCAACAAAAATGATCCTACGACAGACCGCCAGCTTCGCGTCGTCGATATGGGGAAGTACAACCTAGGTGTCGGGATTATCCATCGCGGCCCTACGAACGATAAACCCGGCGACCCAATCCAGGCGATCTTTCATTACTACACGCCAGAAGTCTACATCATTCAGTCCGGAGGGGGTGTCCTCACAACGGGAGGCGTGATCGACAATTTTAAACCCAGTCCGGGTGTCCCCAACGTGATGAATGGCCCTAGCGGCGGCGGTGTTTTCGGTAAAGGTGCATATAGCCGCAAGGTGGGGCCAGGGGACATCATCATCATCCCCGCCGGTGTGGGACACGGGTGGAGCCAAATCACCGACCACGTGGATTACCTGAGCGTACGCCCTGACCCGGAGAAGGTCCTGCCGGCTGGATGGGTTTATCCGCTGCTGCTGAAAACCCATCCGGAAGAAGTCAAGCCGAGCAAGTGACGGGCGAATCAGTTAGAACGTCAGCCGGCCCGAAATCTGCAACTGCCGGGGGCCGAAGATCAGGCTGCTGGTAGCAGTGGGCGCCATGAAGCTCGGGCTCGGCACCATGCAGGGATTGGCGTGGCCGGCGCAGGCTCCCGAACCGGCAGCCGCATAAGTGAACGCGGTAGTGTTAACGCTCAGAACATTGGTGCTGTTCGTGGCGTTGAACACTTCCCCGAGCAGAGCGAGCCGGATCCGCTCGGTGATGGTAAATTGGCGGCTCAGACGTAGATCCCAATCACGATAGTTCGGAGCGTAAAACGGGTTGCGCTGCAGCCATCCGGCCCGGCCGTTGGTGGCGCTGGCATTGCTGGAATCTCCCCCTGTGAGGCCGCCATCGAGGGGCGTTGGCGTGCCGCTGATGTTGGCTTGCACGGGGTGTCCGGTAGCCGCCGTGACGATCGAAGACAGCGACCACCCGTTGACTGCCCAGTTCGCCGCCCGATTTGACAATTTCACGCTCGGCGCCCACACCCAATTCACCACGAAGCGATGCCGCTGGTCGAGATCGCTGGGAGCGTATTCGGCCCGAACGTTATACGGATCAACCGCGATATCGCTCCCTGCGAAGGTGCCGCTCGACCCGATCACTTCGCCGTCGTCCCGGGACTTGCTCAGCGTGTAGTTGGCGGTGAATTCAAGCCCATGCCGGAAGGGGCGGCGCACAGTAACGACGAAAGAGTTGTACCAGCTGTTTACCGACGGATAGGCGGTTGTGATGATCCCGGTGCCTTGGTCGATGCGGCTTGTGTAGAACGGGACGGTATAGGTTTCCACCGTCGAACCGGCGGGACTCAGGATGTCATAGGTTTTAGTAGCAGTAGCCGGCGCCAGATTGGAATCGTTGAAAATCGGCAGATGAATGGCGCGGCTGAACACATAAGCGGCCGAAGCGCTGATACCCCCAGGCAACTGCCGTTCCAGAGTTACGTCGCCGGACCAGGCGCTGGGGTTCTTCCAGTCGGGCACCTGGCCGCGGCTGGCCTGGGCCGTTGCCGGAGGGCTAAACGCGATGACCTGCGGCGCGACAGCTCCCGCGAATGGAGCCGCCGGGGCCGGCCCGGGCGGTGTCCAGATGAGATTGGGAAACGTGAGCGTCGGACACGTAGCGGGCGTGCAATTGAACGTCTGCTGGAAAACGCCGTTTTCCACCCTGGTGTTGTAGTACGTCGTGTTGGTCGTCTTGGCATAGAAGAGGCCGCCGCCCGTGCGCAGCACCATCTGCGGGGTGAGCTGCCAGGCCACGCCCAAACGCGGCGCGAACTGCTTCTTGGGAATGTTGATGGTCGACGTATACAGCGTCGTCAGCGGAGTGGCCGTGTTCGGTTGCGGAGGCGCCGGAATCAGAAAGATGTCGTAACGCAGCCCCGCGGTCACGGTCAGCTTCCGCGACGGATGCCAGGCGTCTTCAAAGAAACCAGCGGCGTCCTTCTCCCAGAAATCGTCCTTGCCGACATGGGTAATGGGGTCATTTACCTGCACGAATGTGTTGTAGTGCTTGCCGGTCAGGCCGTCGCCCGTATTGACATTGAAAACGTCCAGAACCCAGTTGTTGAAAGCCTGCTGAGCGGTGCCGCTGTAGGTATACCGGCCGGTGCCCTGAAACAGATTGATCATCACCTCATGTATGAGGTTTAAATCGAAGCCGGTTTTGAAGCTGTGCGTGCCTCGTACAAACGACAGCGTGTCGGCGATCTGCGTCCGCTTCTCGTCCGGCTCGGCCGTGCGTGGCAGCGCATAGAATTCGCCGTAGTTGGTGATGTTCGACAGGCTTACGTAGGGCCCCGGGGCATTGGAACCAGCCACTTCAAGATCGCGGCCCCATTGGAACCGCATGTTGTTCACCATGGTATTGCTCAGGGCGCTGTCGAGATTGGCGATGAAGATCCGCTCGTGGTAGATGTAGCTACCGTTGGTTTGAATCGAATCGTTGTTCGAGGTGGGCGCCGTCGAATATCCATTGGGCGCCGAGTTATTCGCATAATCGTACGAAGTAGTCAACGTGTTGCTGCGATTGATCTGGTAGTTGAGCTTGCCGAATAGAATGTCATTATTAGTGGCGCGTGGGTAGCTCCCCTGGAGACTGCCTAGAAAGCCGTTGGCTTCCGAGCATTGGGTCGCCGTCACTTGCGACGGACAGGGCAGAGCACGGACCGATGGACTGAACGTCGTGCTGGTGTAGGTGACCGGATTCACCTTGCGGGAGCCGTCATAGGTGAAGAAACCGAATAGCTTATCTTTGATCAGCGGGCCGCCGAACGACAGACCGAACTGCTGCCACTGGTGAATGGGCTGCGAATAGATGCGCTGCGATTTCGGCAGGGGATCGAGCGCATTCCAAGATGGGTAGCGCAAATAGTAAAACAGGTCGCCGTGGAACGTGTTGGTGCCGGATTTAGTGACCGCGTTCACAACGCCACCGGCCGCCTGGCCGAGCTCGGCGCTGTAGTTGGTATTGGTCACCTGGTACTCGAGGATGGAATCAAGACTGTAGACGTAGGCACCGCTGGTGGCGCGGCCACGTGCTTCGGAAAACAGCGCCTGGTTATTGTTGGCGCCATCCACCGTATTGGAGTTGTACAGGGCCGAGAGGCCGCGGTAGGAAACCATCCCGCTGGTCCCATCTGTCGTCACGTTCGGCGTCAGTAACACGAAGGTATCCCAGCGGCGGCCCGAAACCGGCAGATTACTCACCGCCGTCTCGGAAATTACCTGGGAAACTTCTGTCTTGTCGGGATCGACCAGGGGCACCTCCCCAGTCACCGTAACTTCGGTCTGCGTTTGCTCGACGTTCAGCTGAAAATCGGCCGACACCACTTGGCCAACCTGCAGCGCGACATCCTTCCGCACCAGCGTTCCGAACCCCGTTTTCGCGGCCGTGATTTCGTAATGGCCGGGCGCCAGAAACGCAGCGTTATAAAGACCGGCGTCGTTGGTCTCGGTCTTGCGATCGGCGCTTGTCTCAGTCTGATGAAGGGTAATCGTAACCCCTGGGACGGCAGCGCCTGAAGCATCGGTTACGGTTCCGTTAATCGTCGCTGAGCCGGCCAATTGCGCCAGTGATATGGGCGCCGCAGCGACCAACCCGATCAGTGCGAGCCCTACCCGAACCGCGTATCTGTGGAAGTTTGCTTTCAACATGTGGGAATTTTCCTTGTGTAACCGGGGAAATGATAGCAATCGCACATTACGATCGTGTTCATAAAAGATTACAAAAACGTTTCGTTACACCGCAACTGCAGCTACGAGAAACCGCGGCGCTACTACGTCCCCCTGCCGTCGTTGCGACAGCCTGCGATGGGAGTTCCACGCTACGGCAGTTGTCTTTCGGAGTGTGATAAGGGTTAATTAACCATCAAGATAAAGGCACTGACGGTTGCGAACAGAATCCATGGATGTTCTGAAAAAGCTTTTTGAGCGGCATTTTCGCCTTCCAGTGGAGCGAATACAGGCTCTGCAGGGCGAACTGGGAGGGTCAGGGCGCAATATCCTCCGGCTCGCCCACCAGGATCTGAGCGCGGTCGGCATCCTGTACGACGTACGCGGGGAGAACGTCGCTTTTCTGGAATTCTCCCGGCACTTCCGCAGCCGTGGCCTGCCCGTTCCGGAGATTTACGGATCAGAGCTGGATGCGGGCGCCTACCTGGAAGAAGACCTGGGCGACGTCACGCTGTTTCACTTTCTCTCGCAAAACAGGGTAGGAGACGACGTCGCACCCGAGGCGGTGGAGGCTTACTGTAAGGTGGTGGCGCAACTGCCGCGCTTCCAGATCGAAGCTTCGCGGGACCTGAACTACAAAGTCTGTTATCCGCGCCCCAGCTTTGATGCCCAGTCCATTGCGTGGGACCTGAATTATTTTAAGTACTACTTTCTCAGGCTGGCGGGAATTCCCTTCAACGAGCAGGAGTTGCAAAAGGATTTTAGTCGCCTGACCAGGTTTCTGCTCACCGCCGACCGCGATTATTTTCTCTATCGCGATTTCCAGTCGCGCAATGTGATGCTGCGCCACGGCCAGCCATTCTTTTTGGACTATCAGGGTGGGCGCAGAGGCGCCTTGCACTACGATATTGCTTCCCTGCTCTACGACGCCAAGGCCGACCTTCCTCCCGCTCTACGTCAGCATCTATTGGAGCACTACTTCGCAGGTCTCGCGCGCTTCGTCAAGCTGACACCGGAAGAGTTCATGCGCCATTACTACGCTTTTGTCTATATACGCATTATGCAGGCGTTGGGGGCCTATGGATTCCGCGGCTTCTTTGAGCGAAAGCCGCATTTCCTGCAGAGCGTACCCTTCGCGCTGAAAAACCTGCGCTGGCTACTCGAGCACATAAAGCTGCCCATCGCATTGCCGATGCTGCTGGGCGCGTTTGAGCAGATGGTCGCGTCGGAGAAGCTGCAGCAGTTGGTCAACACATCTCCGGTGGAGCAGGCGATCTTGTCGCCTGCCGGGGGCCCGATACCATCCGGGCTGGCCGAAGCGGCCGCGGTCTCGCCGGCGACGAGATCCGGCGGGGACCTTCGGTCGCCGGCGCTACCAGCAACGTCGCCGGCGCCACTAGAACGGTGCGCCACCCTAGCGTTAAGAATTTTCAGCTTTTCATTTCACCAGAGCGGGCCGCCAGAGGACGAGAGCGGACATGGCGGCGGTTTCATCTTTGATGCGCGAGCGCTGCCAAACCCAGGCCGTGAAGAGCGCTTCAAATCGCTGACCGGCAAAGACGCGGCGGTAATCGATTATCTGAGCCGGCAGGCAAGTGTGTGCGAGTTTTTGCGCTGCGCCGCGTCGATGGTGGAAGCGAGCGTGAAGAGCTACCAGGAGCGAGGCTTTAATAGCCTCATGGTCGGCTTCGGCTGCACCGGGGGCCAGCACCGCTCGGTGTACCTGGCGGAGGCGCTGGCCCGGCATTTCCGCGGCCGGCAGGGCCTGCAGGTGGTCGCGCGGCACGTGGAACTGGAGAAGCCGGGTAAATGAAAGCGATGATTCTGGCTGCCGGGCTGGGCACACGGCTACGCCCGTTAACCAATGACCGGCCCAAGGCACTGGTTGAGGTGGCCGGACGCACGCTGCTGGAGATCACCATCGCACGCCTGCGGGAATTCGGAGTGCGTGAAGTCATCGTCAATGTGCACCATTTTGCCGGAATGGTCATTGAATATCTGCGCGAGAAGAACAACTTCGGAATACGGATCGAGATATCAGAAGAAGACAGCTTGCTGGATACCGGCGGCGGCTTGAAAAAAGCGGCCTGGTTTTTTCGGGAAGAGGGTTCGACAGCGCCGTTCATCCTGCACAATGTCGACGTCATCAGCACTATCGATCTGCAGCGAATGCTCGATTTCCACACCCAGAACCAGGCGCTGGCCACACTGGCAGTGCAGCAGCGCCAGAGTTCCCGATATCTATTGTTCGACAAGCAAATGCGGCTTTGTGGGCGGCGGCTCGTCAAAGAACAGAAAACGGAACTGGTGAGGCCGTCATCGCAGTTCGAGGAGGTCGCGTTCTCTGGAATTCATGTGATTTTGCCAAGCCTGCTGAGGATGATGAGCGAACAAGGAGCGTTCTCGATTGTGCAGGCTTATCTCCGGCTGGCAAGCGAAGGAGAAAGAATTTTGGCTTATCGCGCCGACGGCGATTACTGGCGCGACCTAGGCAAGCCGGAAAGCGTTGCACGCGCAGCCGAGGATTTGAAGAAACAGGCCGTGGTTTAAAGGCTCCGCGCGGCCGGTAAAAGTACCGACCGGCTACTCCGTTTTCCGCTGCACTCTATCGGCGCCCTTCTGAGTTTCCTTCGCGCCTTTATTCACTGTGAATTTCGTGCCGTTCTTGATTTTCCTAATCTAGAAGCGTGAGTTTCTCGCGCTCTCTGCCCGTCAGGAGACGGGGGTGCGATTATTTTAGCTTGTCGGCGACCTTCGCCAGCCCTGCGTTCGCGCAGGCTGCATCCTTATCGCCACCAGGTGCGCCGCTCACCGACACAGCGCCGATGAGTTGTTCCCCTACCTTAATCGGAACACCTCCCATGGCGTAGATTGTGCCGGGAACCGGGGGCATTTGGCCCGGGACAGCGTTCGCCGGTGGAGCGGAGGCCCGTCCGTAGGCCATTACGAAATTTGTTTTCATCCTGCCGACTTCAATTGTGACGTTGTTTGAGCCGTCGTCTCGCAGAAACGCCTTCAACATGTTGGCGTGATCGACAACGGTTACGGACACCTTGTACCCGTCCGCACGGCATTTTGCCAGCGCCTCTTGCGCGACTTGTTGCGCCACTTCAAGCGTGAGGACCTTTTGGGTCGGAAGCTGTGCAAAAGCTACCGAAGTAGCCGCGAGTGTCACGACGGCGAAGCGACTGAAGAACATGCAGCGGATTCTAGCGGAATCACTCATGCCAGTCAATGCTGCTGCATCGACTTCATCGACTTTGGCGCTGATCGAAGACTTGTAACCGGGGTGCCTTCTGCGAAGCGGATTCACTTCGATCTGCTGCCGGCTGAAGCCGTCGCGGCCTTTTCCTGCGCGCGGGCGCCCGCGAGCGATCCCTCCAAGCCGTAGTTGCCTTCGTGACAGGCATACTCGTAAATCAGGTCATTGGTTTTCGTCAAGGGGTAACGCGCCGTCCATGGCTTCGGGAAGGACTCAGGGTCATCCACCGTAAATTCGTAGATGAGTGTGTCGGGGCCAGTGCGCGTGAAGCGCTCGGTCAGCTTCATATGTTCGCCCGAATCCTGAAAGGCCGTTCTATCCGTAAAATTGGCCGTTTCAACCACCAGCGTGTCGCCCTCCCAATGTCCGACCGAGTCTCCCGAGATGAGACGTACGTTCGAGGAAATGTGTGGCCGCCCGTCTGTGGGAATGATGCGCACGTCGTGGATCTGTTCGCTCAGAAGCGCCACGTAGCCAGGAGATTGTACGATCTGATAATTGGAGTTGTAGTTGGTGGGAACCAGGGGCGGTCCCGCGTTCCTCACTTGAATGCAACGCTCCGCTAACGACCGGTTCTCAGGGGCGTCAAACTCGCGTCCGCGGTTGGCGGACCGACGCGCAACCACGATTTTTTGGGCTTGAGGTGTTAGAGGCGGGACACGTCCATCAGAGGGATCTATAATCATCGAGGTTCGCAGGTCCGGTGTGAGCTTCCCACGGTCGCGCCAGAATTCGTTATATGCCCGGCCCACATCGGCGTCGCCTCCGCCATCGCGGCGATCCCCGTCCACCCGATTGAGTTCGGCTTTAGAGAACTCCTCCGCCTCCTGGAGTGTGAAGAATTCTTTCCCCGCGAATTCCTTCGGCCTTTCGAAGGGCGTCAGGATAGAGCTATTCCAGACGCCTTCGAGATCCGGCTGGCCGTCGGGTGTGCGTGGAGTTGTCCATGCATTTCCGGCCGCGGACTGGCTTTTCACGGTTTGCGCAGCGATGGGAATCGGCGTCAATTCAGGCGCAAGCGAAAGCGCCAGAACGGTCAGAAAACGAAAACACATCATGAAACCCTCCTGTCGGCTCGCGCGGGCGACCCAGGCGTGCGATAGCGATTTCGATTCTATATTTGAGAATTTTGCAAGTCAACCAATGGGTTACGTCGGTTACGTCGGCGAGGCGGTCAGCGAAAGCGCGACGCCGGCCTGGAAATCGGCGGAGTGCCGTTCAACCAGGACCTTTGCGGCCAGCGACGTTCAACGTCGGCTTATTCGGGTGCGGAGTGCCACTGGCTGGAGCCGTTGCTCAGCGCCGATCAACGAACGGCCTGCGCGAGGATGGCAGAAGCGATTCCCGAAAGAGACACCACCCGGTCTGCCGCCCCGAGGCGGATCGCTTCCCGAGGCATGCCGAAAACCACGCAGCTTGCCTCATCTTGAGCAATAGTCGGCGCGCCGGCGTGCTTCATTCGCAACAAGCCCTGCGCGCCGTCGGAGCCCATGCCGGTCAATAGGACGCCGACCGCCCGGTTTCCGGCCGCTTCTGCCACAGAACTGAACATCACGTCCACCGACGGCCGCTGATAGCAGACCGCGGGGCCGTCCTTGATCTGGACTCGATAGCTGTCGCCCGAGCGGCGCAGCAGCATATGGAAGTTGCCCGGCGCGACCAGTGCCCGCCCCGAACCAACCGTATCACCATCGCAGGCTTCCTTCACGGCCATGGGACTGATCTGGTTCAGGCGATCCGCAAACGCACGCGAAAACACTGGCGGAATATGTTGCGTGATGACAATGCCGGGGCTATCGGCTGGCAGGCGGGTCAGCACCTCCTGGATCGCCTCGGTCCCTCCGGTTGATGCTCCGATGGCGATCACCGCATCAGGGCGGAAGGAACGGACCCCCACGCGTTCAACCTTTTCAGCGGGTTCAGGGGTCGCTGGGGCCGAGTCGGCTGGGGGACGTCGCACCCGTGCGACAGCGGCGGCACGGATCTTGGCCGCCAGGTTGGTGCGCAACTCCCCGACCGAGTACGGTGCGCCCGGCTTGGGCAGCACTTCGACAGCTCCGACCCGGAGCGCGTCCAGGGCCGCCTGGGAGGAAGCCTGTCCCAGGGAGCTGATCACGATCACCGGCAGCGGATGATGGTGCATCAGCTTTTTAAGGAAAGTCAGCCCGTCCATGCGGGGCATCTCGATATCGAGGGTCAACACGTCTGGCTCTAACGCCAGGATCTTGTCGCGGGCGATGAACGGATCGGGCGCTGTCCCCACAACCTCCAGGTCCGGTTGTTCAGATATCGCATCGGTGAGAATCTTCCGAACGATCGCCGAGTCGTCCACAACCAGGACTTTGATCTTGCGCTCGTTGTTCATATGGCTCGGTCCAGTTGCAGACTCGACAGTTCCAGCACACGGCGCACAAACGAGCGCATGGCCGGCGAATGATCCACTATGAGAATGTTGTAGGCCATTCAGAAACTCCTCCCGGCCGGCGAGCCGGCGGCCAGTAGATCCTGTTCCCGCTCTCCGGCTGCCCGCAGCGATACCCTGCCGCTGGCCACCTCCAGATGTACCGTGCGCGAAGCTAGCCCACCCAGATCTTCGGCGTGCACCGCGACCCCTGCTTTCCAGAGAGTCTTCCGCAGCGCCAAACAATTCCGCTGGCCGACGTTGAACACGCCCTGCCCGTCCATCATTTGGGCGCCGCCAGCCGCCGCGACCACCAGCCGCCGCTTCTGGGCGCCCAGTTCGTAGGCCCCGCGGAAGAGGAGCGGA
>CAZKVF010000319.1:0-7361 GCA_964556085.1 uncultured Solibacteraceae bacterium | reverse complement strand
GCCAACCTGGGCGACGCCAAGAGCCTGATCATCCACCCTGCCACCACCACTCATCAGCAACTGAGCGACGAGCAGCAACTCGACGCGGGAGTGACCAAAGACCTGGTGCGAATCTCGGCAGGCATCGAGGACATCGGCGATCTCATCTGGGACCTGGACCAGGCGATCACAGCATCGCAGAAGTAGCCGGTTGCCCCGTCGGATTAGTTTTTTCCCGGTTCCCGTTCCAAATCGGTAAGCACGTCGTGGGCGCGCTCACCGGCGAGGTCTTTCTCGAGCCGTCGGAGTGCCAGGCCTACGACGTCGCGGTGATGCAATCGCGAACCGAACCTGTCCTGAAGGCGCAGCCAGAGTTCGTGCGCGCGATCCAGGTCCTGCGGCCACAGACGCGGTGGGTGCGGGCCCAGGTTCACGTACACGGAAGGACGCTCGGGGGTAATGATCTCCAGAGAAAAACCGTGCCGGGGCTCGGGAAGCTTCTCCCAGGCCAGGCCGATGCGCCGCGCCAGTTCGTCAGAGTCCATGCGCGCGGAAACCCCGGTTACCAACCGTGAAGCCTTCAGCTTAGCCGCCGTCTGCACCATGGCATCAAACGGATCTACGCCGGGCACCACTAACAGATCCACCGTCTTGCCTTCGTGTTCGGCCAGGGAAACCACGCGGGTGAGTTCTGGCTGCAGGCCAGCACCTCCCGATACGGAGGCTCTGATCGCGCACTCCGGCTTGATCGGCCTGGAATCGCAGTGGGGCACAAGCGACGGAATCTACCATCGCGAGGTCGAAATGGGCGGCCCGTTCTGGGAGAGGACAAGGCCTGGAAAGAGCAGAATCCCATCCTCTTCGCGAAGAATTTCAAAACGCCCATTCTGCTCAGCGTGGGCGAGCACGATTTCCGCGTTCCAATCAACCAGACGCTCGAGAACTGGAGCGTGCTGCAGCGGATGCGGCTTCCCAGCATGCTGATCGTGTGGGAGGACGAGAACCATTGGATCTCGAAAGGCGAGGATAGCCGGTTCTTCTACCAGCAGGTGCAGGAGTGGCTGGCGAAATACCTTTAGTGGGATAGGCCTCCTGGCCTGTCATTGTGCGAAGTGCCAGGAAGACAGACCAGGAGGTCTGTCCCACCATTACAACTCCCAGGTCCGGAACACGTGCTGGTGTTCCGCCATATCGACGCGTTTGCCGCGGAAGCGCACACCTTCCATTTCCAGGCGAAAGCGCTGCTCGCGGTAAGCCTCGTACTTAAACCTGATCACGCCGCCAGCGCCGACCACACGCTGCCAGGGCAGCGAACCGCTGGCCTTCCGTAGCACCTGCACCACCTGGCGATGATAGAGCGGATAACCGGCCGCCGCGGCCACCTGCCCATAGGTGGCCACTTTGCCGCGCGGGATCTGGCGGATGGCTCTCCGAATTGCGGCATCGCGCGGCTCGCTCTTGGGCGCACGAATCAATTTGCGCGCTGCTTCGCGAGCAGTCAGCTTTTTCTTCATAGGCCGTAAAGCTTCCGCGCGTTCTCGCGCAGAACCATGCGCGACAGCTCCAGCGCCCGCTCGCGCGTGATCTCGCCATCGCGAAGCATTCCCGTCAGCGCGATACCGAGCGCCTGGCGCGCGTTATGCGCCGCTATCCAACCGGTCTCCTCCCAGCCGAATTGGTCTGAATACGGATAGCCATCGCTTCCAAACAAGACCTTCTCCGGGACCCATTCAAGCCATTGGCGGATGTCGCCGGCCAGGGATGCCGGTGGCTGGACGATGTCTTGAAAAGAAAAATCGAGGTACGCGTTGGGCTTTTCAAGCAGGGCCGTGATTTCCCGTGTGAACGGCCAGCCGGCATGCAACATCACGAACCGCGTGCGGCGCAGAGCCGGATCTTCGAGAACCGATTCGAGGAGCAGCGGGTTGGCGCCGGCGATATTAAAGTAGCTCCCCGCGCCCGCGTCGCAATGGATATGAACGGCCATGCCTAGGCGCCCGCACTCCGCCGCTATGTAGCGGAACAGGTAATCCTGCACTTGCTTGTATTCGGCGTCGGGCGGTACGCCCTTGCCCGCGTATCGCGCATAGACGCGCTCGGCCGCCGCACCCTCTACGGGATCGAATGCGAGCGAGCGCAGGTAGGCAGCTTCGAATTTTTCCGCCACTGCGCCGCCCTGCTTGTGGCGTTCGAGCGTGGGAGTCACCACGCGCCCGAGGTAATCGGAAAGCGTGCGTGGCAAGGCGTCTGCGCCAACGCCGGCGCCAAAGACCGCTGACGTCGCCTCCTTCAGATAGCGCCCGCGCAACCCGTCCTCGAGGGCGAAGAATGCCTTTCGGTCGGGATTGCGCGCGGCCAGCCCGGAATTATCGAACGGGAAGATCAGGGCGTCGACATACGGCACCCAGCGGAAGCGTGGCGGTTCGATGCCGGTGCCCATGACGACGCGGTTGGCCAGCATCACGTCGGTAGCGATCTGGTCGAGCACCCAACTGGGATACGCCTCGCCTTTCTCGCGGATCACAGCCGGCTTGTTAGCCGCGGAACCGTAAAGCTGCTTTTGAGCTTCGAGAACGGCCGCGGAATTGGGCCGCAGGTTGACGGGGTCGGATGCGGGCTCCATATTATCGACGGGCAGCGCATCAAACTCGCGGTCAGGCGGCCCGCCTTTGACGTTGCGCACCGGATGCGCGTGGTTGTCGATGGCCCGCGTGCGCTGGATCTCCGCCGCGATCGCCGGATCGACAACGAGATCTCCCGCCTGTCCGGGACCCCGAGAACATCCGAGCAGGAACAGGCCGGCGCCCAAAGCCCAGAAGCGTTTCAGAAGAGCTTACCGCGCCGACGCGGCGCCCGCGCGCCCGCCGCCGAAGATCGAAAGGTCGATGGCCTCGGCCATGGCCGCGTAGCCCGCATCGTTGGGGTGCAGGTGATCGCGGATGTTGAAGCCCGGCTTGATCTGAAGAGCGTTCGCCGGATCTTTCACTACAGCATCGAAATCGACCAGGGCATCGAAAGCGCCGCCGGTGCGGATCCACCGGTTCACTGCCTGGCGCATGGCTTCGCCGGTTTCACTATAGTAGGCTGCCCCTTCGTAGGGAGTGAGCGTGGCGCCGAGCACCTTGATGCCATGCAGATGGGCGCGTTCGACGATCTGCCGCAGCCCTGCAATCACTTCATCGGCAGTGACGGCGTCGCTCGCTTGTGCACCCCTTCCGCTGGCTCGGCCGATGTCGTTGATACCTTCCATCAGGGTCATCCACTTGACACCGGGCTGACTGAATACGTCGCGGTCCAGGCGCGCCAACGCGTTGGCCCCGGCAAGGTCGCGTAGGACGCGGTTGCCAGAGATGCCCTCGTTGATGACCGCCAGATTGGCGGTTGCGGGGTTGGCGATCACACGGCGGGTGAACTGGCTGGGCCAGCTTTTGTCGGCATCCACGGTCGAAGTTGCGCCATCGGTAATGGAGTCGCCGAAGGCCACGATCACGCCGGCGTCCGCGGGCGCAGTCACGTGTACGCCCGAGATGTAATACCAGGCGGCGCGCGTCATCGCCGGATTAGCGATTGCCGCGGCACCTGCCATATCGCCCGGTGCGATGTACGTCGTGTGGAGGCCGGTGCCGTGCATGGTGGGCAGACCGGTTTCGCCCGGCAGGTAGAGGCTGATGGCCAGGTCGGATAAGGGCGGCACATTGAGATCCACGGCATCGCTGAGCGCCTGCGCGCCGGGCGGAATGGTGAAGGACGGCTGGCCACTGAATGCCAGCGGACGATCCGTGCCGGTGACGATGGCCGAATCCTTCTCGCGCAGGGCTACATGCGCGGACCCGACCGTGAGCGGCTTGGTCCCGAAAACGTTCGACAGCTCTACGCGCAGGCGGCGGCCACCGATGCTAGTCCGCACCACCATGCGCACGGTCTGATTCTGAAAGCTCATGATTGGCGGCGCGGGTGGCGGAGCTGCGGGCTGCTGGTTGGTCGCACCGGGTTGCGCCGCTGGCGGCCCTGGCGGCGGAGTAAAGGCACGGGTCTCCTGCGGCGAGGCGGCCCAGGTTGCCACCCAATGCTCCTGCGCGAAACTAATCGGAGCCAATGACAAAACCAGGGCCAACGCTGCCAGGCCCCCAGACCGACGCTCGATTGAGGCCATCTTGAGTTTTCTCCTTACCGTGAGGTTATATCATGAAACGCCTGACGGCCGGCCGCTGGCCCGTCCGTGCGGTACGCTGTCCGTATATGCGCATGATGATTGCCGTGGCCGCGCTGGCGGCTTGTGCCTGCGGGCCGGCTACGCAGGCCGGCGGCATACCCGAGTACGGCTACGACGTGGTCCACACTTATCCCCACGATCCGCAGGCGTACACCCAGGGCCTCTTTTATCTCAACGGGTTTCTTTATGAAGGTACCGGACAATGGGGGCAATCCTCGGTCCGCAAGGTGCGCCTGGAAACCGGCGAAGTTCTGGAAAAACGGGACATACCGGAGCAGTATTTCGGTGAAGGGATCATTAACTGGAAGGACCGGCTGATCGAGATCACCTGGAAATCGCAGGAAGGGTTTATCTACGACCTCGCCAGTTTTGTCCCCAAGGGACACTTCTCTTATCCCGGCGAAGGCTGGGGATTGACGCAGGATGGCAAGCGCATCATCATGAGCGACGGCACATCCGAGCTGCGGTTCTGGGATCCGGAGACGCTGCGCGAAATGGGGCGGGTGCGCGTGACCGCCGATGGCGTTCCGGTGGATCAACTGAACGAGCTGGAATGGGTGAAGGGCGAGGTCTTCGCCAATATTTATCAGACGGACCGGATCGCCCGTATTGATCCTGCTTCGGGAAAAGTGACGGGGTGGATCGATCTGCGAGGCATCCTGAGCGCCGCCGATCGCGTGCGGCAGGTGGACGTGCTCAACGGCATTGCCTATGATCCGCGCACGGACCGCTTGTGGGTGACCGGCAAATGGTGGCCGAAGCTGTTCGAGATCAAGCTGGTGAAGAAGCAGTGAACCTGTGGTGGGGCAGGCGCTTCCGCCTGCCATCCTTACGCCAGGTCAGCGAGTAAAAATCTCTCTTCCCGCCCCGCGGCGCGGGCGACTGCTTCGGCAGCCAGATAACCGCCGCGCACGGCCCCTTCCATGGTGGCCGGCCAGCCTGTGCGCGTCCAATCGCCGGCCATGAACAGATTTGGCACGGCCGTGGCGCAGCCCGGCCTCAGGGATTCGGTTTTCGGTGCGGCGGAAAACGTGGCTCGCTGCTCCTTCACAACGTGCGCTTTGAGCAGGCGCGCCTCGCCGACTTTGGGGAAGAACGCGGCCAGGTCGGCCACCGCGAGGTCGATGATCTCGCTGCGCGAGCGCGCGGTCAATTCGCGCGAGGCGCTCACCACGAGCTGCAAATAGCGGCCGCCGTTCTTATTGAACATCCATTGCATGGTGCGATCGAGAAGGGTGGCGTGCGGCAGCGTGGTGATTTCGCGATCGAACCATAAGTGCACGCCAGTGATGGGCGAATGTTCCAGCGGCGGCGCGGAGAGACCGGCGGCCGCCAGGCGTTCAAACGGCAGGGCACAAATGTAATAATCGGCGGTTTCCAGGCGGCCATCAACGACAAAGCCTTCCCGCCCGATGCTCTCCACCGGACTGCGCAAATGGATGTGAACCCGGCCCAGCTTCTCCCACGCATCCGCGCTGTACAGTTCGCCTAGAGGCACGGCCGGAACACCCATTTCGTAAGAATCCGAGCGCGTCAGAAAGCCTAGCCAGAAAACCTGGAAGCCGTGGCAGGCGGCCATCCGATCCAGTTCCTCGTTGACGGCGCTCACCAGAACCTGGCGCCAGAATCGCTCGATGGCTCGTGCCGTCTGGCGCTTCTCGTGGAGCCATTCGAGCATGGTGATGCGGTCCAGATCAGTGCGGCGCTCGCGCTCGCGCCTCAGGGCCAGCAAGCCCCGGCCTAGCGCGAGCTTGTCCCATTTATCAAGGAACGAAAGGCGCGCAAACGAGCCCATGAAGTGAAATGGCGCAGGCAGGGAGCCGCGGCGGAGCACCGAGACGCGCCCGCCCGGCTCAATAAAATAGAATTCACGATGAAAGCGGATGTGGCGCCGGACGCCCAGGCGTTCGTAGAAATCGAGCAGGTTAACGCAGCAGCGCAGGAGGATGTGCTGGCAATTGTCAATTGTCTCGGCCGGCTCCTCCGGCGAGGCGGGGACGGGGTACGATGTAGCGCGGCCCCCCAGGAAGGGGCGCGCTTCAAAAACGTGGACCTCGAAGCCGGCGTCGCCCAGGGCGGCTGCACCAGCCAAGCCCGCGAGGCCTCCCCCGGCGATGAGAACTTTCGGCATCCAAGGTCAGTATGGCATTGTTGATCCTATGGGCCCGGTAACGGCGAATCTCCGAAAAGCTTTAACAGGGCCAGTCATTCTATTCCTCATCACTGCTGGCGCCTTCTGGAAGCTGCTCACGAAGCAGTACACGTGGGTGGACCATCCAGACATGGTTTACCAGGTGCTTCCGTGGTTCCAATTTCAAGCCGCCTCATGGCACAACGGCATATTTCCCCTCTGGGATCCGCATGTGTGGGGAGGGCAGCCCCTGGTCGGGCAGATGCAACCGGGAGCGGCCTATCCTCCCAACTGGCTGCTTTTTCTGCTGCCTTTACGGGATGGGCATATCCAGTTAGCGGGCCTGCACGGGTATTTCATTCTGACCCACCTCTTCGCGGCGTTGGCCTGCTATTGGCTGTGCCGCGATTTGGGGCGCACAGTTGGAGCGTCTATATTCGCGGGCTTCGCGTTTGCTCTCGGCGGCTTGGTGGGCTCGATCGAGTGGCCGCAGATGTTGAACGGGGCAGTATGGATACCGCTGTGTCTTCTGTTTTACTTCCGTTCCGTTCGCGGCCAAGCCAGGCTTGCCAGCGCAGCCTTTGCAGGCACGTTTCTCGGGATCGCATTTCTGAGCGGACATCATCAGATCCCCACTTTTGCAGCGTTGATGATGGCCGGGCTCTGGCTCGTGGAATTGTGGCGCACACGGAATCAGTGGCCCAGGACGCTGCAGCAGGCCGGCGTGTTTGCGCTTTTCACTGTCCTTGTCAGTGCCCTCCAGACCTTGCCGGCATATGAATACGGTACGCATGCCATCCGTTTTGTGGGATCCCAGAACGGCGTCTTTTGGGGGCAATACGTGCCGTACATCGTACACCAGCAATATTCGCTGGCTCCCGCCGATCTGACGGGATTGCTGCTTTCGGCAGGACGCCCTTACACATTCATGGGCATAACCGTGGTGACGCTGGCTCTGCTCGGATTTTGGTTGGGGTTTGGCGATCGCGTAGTCCGGCTTTTAGGCGGCATCTGTATCGGAGCATTACTGCTCGCGTT
>CAZKVF010000318.1:0-8404 GCA_964556085.1 uncultured Solibacteraceae bacterium | reverse complement strand
ATACGGGCCTCGGTTGAAGGAGTCACCGGAAGAGTGACCTGGCTTCCGTCCAGATTCTGGAATGTGATGGGGGTAGCAGCGGTGGCCGCGGAGATACCGAGACCTTGTAGCGTCTGCTGCTGGAGCAGGTAGGTCTGGGCTTGGTAGCGTAGCCACTGTTCGTTTTCGTGAGGGATGACGGTTCCGAGTTGCTCGACTACCTGCTCAATCGGGACGCCTGCGATCGCGACGATCTGGGCACCGAGCGTCTCCAGGTATTCCGGTCCGGCCGAGGTAACGAAGACCCCGTCATCCAGCCAACGCAGATGGAACGGGAAGGTCTGCGTTCCCGGCATTTCGCCCAGATAAAGGTAGGTGTGAGCGTCTCCCGGCATAGCGACTAACTGTGCGAGATTCACAAAGAACTCCGCGTCAGCAAGAGTCGCAAGATTCGTTTGCAGGTTGTTGACAGCTTGCTGAAAGGTCGCCCGTGAAAGGTTGGCAAAGAAGTTGGGGGCGACCTGCGGCAGCTGATTGGCAACGTAATTCAAGTCCATCTGGCGGCTCTCGACCGAGGACTGTGCATGTAAGGTGAGCGCGGTCAAGGCCAGGACCAGCAGCGGCCGCATGATGTCATGATACGCGAAGCTTCAAGTCTCGATTTTGTATGTCAAGGCCGGTTTTCAGCAAATATGAGGACCAGCGCCCAGCTACTTCACCTTGGCCACGAAGCCGTCGGAGTATCCGCCGTCGAACCCCGGCTGATAGGCCGAGGGGAGCACCGGGCCGATACCCTGTAACGAGTCGGTCGTGTAGCCTCCTGTGAAAATGCTGCCGTCGGGTGCGAGAGCCAGTCCCGTCGCCACGTGAAAGCCGCCTGCGCCCAGATAAGTTCCGTAGAGCAGAGCGCCCGGACCCGCCACCGTGGGGTTGAATTTTACCAGGAAGGCTTCCGCGCCGTATCCAAACTGGCCCAGTATCGCGTCGGATGTAACCGGGAAATCCAGTGAGAGGGTGTAGCCCGCAACATAGATCGCTCCCGTTTTATCGCTCGTAACGGCATAGGCCACGTCGCCACCCGAGCCGCCGAGGTAAGTGCCATACTCCAGGAAGGTCGCGGGCGGCGCGCCCGGGTTGACGCGCACCACAAAAGCGTTGCCTGAGCCGCCATACTGCGGCCGCATGGCGTTCGCGGTCACGGGGAAATCCGAGGAAACCGTCCAGCCCGTGACCAGCAGGCGGCCGTTGGCATCTAAGGTGATTTGGCGCACCTCGTCGATTGCCGACCCTCCCAAGTACGTCGAGTAGACGAGTGAACTGGCGCCCGATTGCGTCATATCCATAACGCCGATCACCAGGTTCTCCGTGCCTTTCGGACTGCCCTGATAGGCGAAACCCGCGATGGGAAACTCCGTGGAGAGCGTGGAGGCCGCGAAATAGACCAGCCCGTTGGGCGCCACTGCCAGGCCCCGTCCATCGTCCTGGTCCTCGCCTCCCAGATAGGAAGCGTAATCCGGCGAGGTGGCGTTCACATCCAGCTTCAAGAAGAATATGTCGCTCGGCCCCCAGTTCACGGCCTGGACTGCATTGGCTGTCACGGGCATATCGGTGGAAGTCGTAGTGCCGCCGACGTAGATAAGACCCTTCGCATCCAGTCCGATGCCGTAAGGCGTTTCGTCTCCCGTGCCGCCAAAATAAGTCGAGTACACCAGCCCGTTGCTTTGGCTGATGATGGAGACGAACGCATCGGAGTTGAAGACGGTGGCGCTCGTGCTTAAGGCCAGAGCCGTCTGCACAGTGTTGCCTGCCAGTGGAAAATCACTCGAACGGGTGGTGCCGGTTACGTAAATGTTGCTGTTCGCGTCCACCGCGATGGCCGTTGCCGCGTCATCCTGCGAGCCGCCAAGATACGTAAGGTAGTGCAGCGATGGCCCGCCGTACCGGGTTGGATCAATCGCGGCGATGAAAGCGTCTTTGCCCCCGGTGATGGCTCCATTCACGCCGTTGTAGGTTGGCTGCAAGTCGCTGCTGGTGGTGTAGCCTGCCACGTAAAGTAGCCCGTCGGCGCCGGCCGTCACGGCATTGATCACGTCGGTCGAGCTTCCTCCCAGGAAACTGGCGTAATTCAGAACGGGATCGATTACCAGCGTACGGGAGCGGTCAAAGTCATTCACATCCACGCCGACAGTGTCGCGCGCCAAGAGCCGATAGCGGCCCACCACCTCGTGCCGCTCGCCGTTGCGCGCTCCGTCCTGGTAGAGAACCGGCCGCTTTTGAAGAAAATGAGCGCCGCCGCTTTCCACGCGCAGATCGCCTTCCGGAGTGATGTCTATGCGATCGGCGCCTTTGAACCGCAGCCTGATGGCTTTCGGATCGGCGCCCGGGCGCAGCAGAAGGTCGTACTCCAGCCGGTCGGAGTTGCCGTAATAAACGATATCGATTCCCGGATAGACAGAACGGTAGGCGACGCGTGCGTACTGCGAAATGCCCGCCCGCCACCGCTCGCGGCTGCCGGTGAAATAGTCGGTGCGCGCCGGCATGCGGTCCAGAGGCTCGATCACCGGCGCTTGATTCCCGCGCACCAGCGATATATCGACGCGGCGCGATTTCTTACCTGTGAAGGCCGCCAGTGCCGGCCCTTGGGCGGTCAGAAAAAGTGTCCCGTCCCCTGAGCGCGCGGCGTACAGAACCTCGGAGCTCCACTGCCCCCGATTCTGTTCGAAGTGAAGCGGCAGGCGCTCCATCACGGCTTTGGCGCGCAAAGCAGCGGGATCGCCAGTCGTGGCGGCAAAAATGGAACCTGCGAAAACGAGCAGGGCAAGACCGGACCGTTGAAAGAGCATGCTTTTAGCGAACACAAAGACCCCAAAACCTATAGTGTACTCGCCGTGCCGGGCGCAAGTTCCGGCAGAGGCCGGGCGGCCCGTTAACGAGTCATCTATAGTAATGTCATGACCAACTGGACAATCCGTTTAGCAATCGCCCTGCCAATACTCGCGTTCGCGGCCGAGACCGGAACTGTGGAGCCGAAAGACCTGGCCGCCCAACTGCAGGCCTCAGGCAGTAAGCCGGCGCTGATCCACGTGGGGTTCGCGGTCATGTACCGCGGCAAGCACATCCCGCAGTCGATCTACGCAGGTCCGGCGCGCAACGCGGAAGGTTTGGACGCGCTCAAAAAGGCCGTGGCCAACATGCCTCGCGACCGCGAAATCGTGGTGTATTGCGGATGCTGTCCCTACGATATGTGCCCGAACATCAAGCCCGCCCTGGCGGCGCTGCGGGAGTTGGGCTTCACTCACGTGAAAGCGCTTATGATCCCCACCAACTTCGCGACGGACTGGATCAACCACGGATACCCGATCGAGGAGGGCGAAGCCGCCCCGAAGTAGGAGTGCCGTGCGATCGGTGGTCTTAGCGGCGTGGTGCCTGGCACCGGCAGCTTCAGTGCTGTGGGCGGCGCGCCCAGGTGTGACCTTTTCGCACGATGTCGCGCCCATTCTGTACCACCATTGCGTGGCGTGCCACCGTCCCGGAGCCGTGGCGCCGTTTTCCCTGCTCACGTACTCCGACGCGGCCCGGCGAGCGCCTCTGATCGCCTCCGTCACATCCAGCCGTTACATGCCTCCGTGGCTCCCCGATGCTCCGCAATTCGCCGGCGCACGCCGCTTGAGCGACACTGAAATCTCCACGCTGCGTCGTTGGGCCGAAACCGCGACGGATGGGTTGCCGCCCGAGGGCCTATCCACGGAAATGCCGCCCCAGCCGAACTTCGCGGATGATTGGTCTTTGGGAACTCCCGGTCTCGAGGCGGAAATGCCCGCGGCATTCCAAGTCCCCGCCGACGGTCCCGACCTCTACCGCTGCTTCGCGATTCCGCTGCCCAATCATCCGCAGCGTTATGTCCGGGCCATCGAGATCCGGCCCGGCAATCCGACGGCGGTACACCACGCGCTGCTCTTTCAGGACGTGGCCGGTCCGTCCGGCAGCGCGGCTCAGAAGCGCGATACCGGCTCGGGCTACGATTGCTTTGGCACTCCCGGCTTCCTGCCTGCGCGCGGGCTGGGCGGCTGGACCCCCGGTTCGGGACCCGTCAACATGCTCCCCGGAATGGCGGAGACGCTCTACGAGACATCAAACCTCGTGCTCCAGGTGCACTATCATCCCACCGGCAAGCCCGAAACCGACCGCACCCGCGTGGCGCTGTACTTCACGGATGAAAAGCCAAACCGCCACCTGCGGGACATCGGCCTCACTTCGAACCGCATCGATATTCCACCCGGCCAGCGCGATTACAAGGTGACCGACCACTTCACTCTTCCGGTGGACGTGGATCTATTCGGCATCATCCCGCACGCGCACTACATTTGCCGCGAGATGCTGGGGTACGCCGTTCTGCCCGATGGCAAACGGCGCACATTAATCCATATCCCCGACTGGAACTTCAACTGGCAGGAACAATACCGCTATCCGGCCCCAATTCGGCTGCCCGCCGACACGCGCATCGAGATGGAGTTCACCTACGATAATTCCGACGGCAACCCGCGCAACCCGAACGATCCGCCCAAGCGCGTCACTTATGGCGCCGCGAGCACCGACGAAATGGCCGGCCTGCATCTTCAGGCCGCGCCCGTCCGCGAAAGCGATCTCGAAGAACTCGACCAGTCGCTGTGGGGGAAGATGATGCGCGCACTTGGAGGCGGGGTTTTCCGGCTGCCGGAAAGATGAGTAGTCCGGCAGAATTATGCCGAAAACACGGAGAGAGTCATGAATGATATTCCGAGGAGGCAACCCGTAAGATAGTCGCGAAATTTTCTTGCTCGCGAATCGCTTCTAAACAACATGGACACCACGTCGGTGTCAACAATGGCCGCGTTCATCGCTGCGAGGCCGCGGGTCCTCCTTCAGAGCGCCAACTTCTCAAGAGCCTCGAAAACTCTTCTGTGGATTCGTCGTCGGCGTAGGGTACGCCCAGCAACTCATCGAATTCGCGTATGGGCTCGACACCCTGCAGGGCCGCGAGTTCTTCGAAAGATGGCGAAGCCGGGAGGTTTTCAGGCTTCGGTTGGCCAGGCAACTTAGTCCCCACGCTCTAAGGATAGCGCCTCTAACCAATGTCTACTTGTACAGCCTTCTGTAGATATCCGCGTTGCGCAGCACGGCCTGCACGTACTCGCGCGTTTCGGTGTAGGGAATCGACTCTACGAATTCGGCGGGCTCGCGATAGGTGTTCCAGGTGACCCACTCCGCCGCCCGCACCGGCCCGGCGTTGTAGGCCGCCAGGGTCTGCTCCAGGTTGCCGTTATTCTTATCGAGCATCGAGCGCAGGATGATGGCGCCGATCTTCAGGTTCGCAGCCGGCTGGAACAAAACGCGATTGGTGAAGGCCGTGACGCCTGCGCGCGCAGCGAATTGCCTGCCCGTGGCCGGCCGGACCTGGGTGAGGCCGTAGGCGTTCGCGCGCGAAAGTGCCTGCGGGTTGAATTCCGATTCCTGGCGGATCAGGCCTGCGACCAGGTACGGATCCAGTTCCGCCGTGCGCGCGCTGCCCACCAATTCCACGCGATACGGCATGGGGAACAAGAGCTGCCAGAATTTTTCGGGCGCGTTTGCCAAAGGCAGGTTCAGATAATCGGAATTGAGCGATTTCATGGCGCGCAAGCCTTGATGCGGCGCATCCGCGGCCGTTGCCATCTCCATAGCCAGCAGTGCGGGCTGGGCGTCGGTCCGTGCTCCAAAGCGCAGTTCCGAGTCGGCCAGGTCCGGCAATCCGGCGCTGCGCAGCAGGCGCGAGCGTTCAATACGTGCCGTGGTCGCCGCAGTGGGTTCACCCGGCACCGCGTTCGCGTGAGGCAATGCGAGGGTTGCCAGGAAATCCGCCGTCGGGGCCGACACACCCGGTGAGCGCAATTCCGGAACGTCCGCCAGCCGCTGCCGCGCCAACATGGCGTAGTAGGTGTTCGGCAGAGACTTCGCCAAGTAGGCGTAGTAGGCGGCTGCTGCGGCAAAATCGCCATCCCGTTCCGAACTGCGCCCCTGAAAATAAAGCGCCCCTCCCGCCGTCGCGTGAGCGGGATAGCGTGTCAAGTGCTCGCGCAAGAGTGTTGACGCTTCGCTCCGGTTTTCCAAGTACGCCCGGAACGCCATTCTCCAGTGCGCTTGCGCCGCCGGCGGCTCGCCCGGAAAGCTCGCATAGACTGCGGCGTCGAGCGCCGCCAGTTCGGACGGGCGGTTCGTCACCAGGTAGCGATTCGCGGCCCCCACCAGGGCTTTCAGGCGCCATGGCGATTGCGGATACCGCTCGCCCAGCCGCCGCACGGCCGCCATCATTTCGTCTTCGTCAGTGAGCCGCCGCGCGATCTCTTCCAGATAAAACAGCCGTTCGGCATCGGCTTCCGATTCGCCGAGATCCAGGCCGCGCAGGTAGGGATAGGCGGCAGCCTGATCGCCACCGAGGAAATCGGCCGCGCCGACGCCCACGCGCGCCCGGTCGCGCTCCAATCCTCCCAGCTCGCGCGTGAGCATTTCGTATTCCCGGCGCGCCTCTGGATACTCTCGCGCTTCGAGCAGCAGTTCCGCGCGGCGCAATCGCTGCTGCGGGAGAGCCTCGGGATAGGCCGCGCCCATCGTATCCTGCAACGTGAGCACGGCGCCAGCGGCCCGCGCAGCCGCGTCCCCGGAAATCCGCTCGTAATACACCCGCTGATAAAAATCGGCCGCATGCACCAGGTCACCTGCCGCCTGGTAGGAATCGGCCAGAGTGATGTCGCCTTCGGGCTGCGGCAGCGCATTGTAGTGGTCGCGCAGCAGGCGCACAGCCTGGGCCGGCTGCGTGAGCTTGAGTGCCCGCGCTTCCAGCACCCACGCCCGCCCCGCGAACGGCGATGGCGCCTCGCTTCGACGTACCGGAAGCAGATCCTGGGCAACGTTCTCCGGCTGGCTAGCCTCCACTTCCGCCGCGGCCTGATAGTACGCCGCGTAGTCGGCAATGCGCGGTAGTTTTGTGGCAAGCGCACGAAGCTCTTCGAGCGCCGCGGCGTAATCCCGCTGTTCATACGCGACGATCCCCAGGACCAGCCGCGCCAGCGCGCCCGTGGTATCTTTCGCATTGGCCTTTGCGTAGGCCTCGACCGCCGCGCGGCGAGCCGGGGATGGCGATTCGCGGTATGCCCGCGCGATGCTTCCCAGCGTTTCCGCGGCGTGTGCCGCTACCGGCGGTTTTCGGGATGGCGCGGCCGGGCTGGCAGCGAGCAGGGACATCGCGGCGAGCAATGCCGCCAGCCGCCGTCCCGCGCTCCTAATCCCGTGCCCGCCTGATGGTTTTCCCAAGGAAGGTGGCGAACCGGGATTTCTTATTAGCGCGCGGCGTTTCATGAAGGTAAAGCTGAGGCGGTCACGCTCCTAAGCCATCGGCCCTGGATACTCTTTGCCCAATAGCTCGGGTTCATCGTTGGCCAGAGTCCGCAGCAGCTCCAGGTGCAGGTAGTCCACCATGGTTGGCGTGGCGGTGAAGAACGCTTTGTGGAAAGCCTCCCGCGCCGCGTCGATGCGCGTCCGCAACGCTCCATAAAGATCGTGCCGCGCGCGTCCAGCCTGCACGGCATCGAGTTCGAACAAGCGGATCTCCGCCACCTGCACGCGAGCCGAACGCTGCGCGCGCAGGTGTAACTGCTGCTCCTCGCTTGAAAGAGCTTCCCAGGCCGAAGGCTCGACCTGAGCCCCGTTTTGTCCCGCCGGGGCGATGCCCAATAAATCGCTGCGGCCTGGCAGGGTGGATAAGGCCGCGCCCGCCATCTGGGCCAGCAGTTCTACAACGGAACCCTGCACTTCACCCCAGGCGCATAACAAGGCCGGCACCCGGTCGCCCGCTACTACGGGGTAAAGGAACATCCGCTCGGAGTGATTGGCCGCCGCCAAGCTAGCCAGTTCTTCGGAGACCTCTCCAGGGGTCGCGGCCGCCGTAACGGGATCGCGGCTCCGTACCGCTTCGGCTAACGCCGCCGCGCCTCGCAGCGCAATTTCCCGCTTGCGAAACGCTGCCGCGCGCTCTTCCGTGACGCCGCGGATCCCTTCACCAAAGGCCATGGCCCGATCCACCCGCAACAAGGCTACGCCCGCGGCGAACGGCGCAGCTGCTTCCAACAGAGTGCCTCCGAGTTCTGTTCCGCCCTGCGCTTGCCCCATCCGCCGCAACCCCAGGTTCAGATGATCAGCCAACTCGCGCTGTGTGCGCTTCCGGATTTCGGCAGTAATACGCGTTGTATGGCGCTCCAGCTCTTCCGCGATGCGGGCTGAACAATGCGAATCAAGCGCACCTTCGATTTCGGGCAGCGCTTTCGTGAGGTGGCTTTCGAGGATTTCCCGTACGGACGACAGACTGGTGCTGGCCACCATTTCTGCTCTTATTCTAACAATTCTAACCACTGGC
>CAZKVF010000317.1:0-11686 GCA_964556085.1 uncultured Solibacteraceae bacterium | reverse complement strand
GCCAGAGCAAGCACCAGCAACACGACCGCTCCCTTACGGTCGCGGCTCCGAAGCCGCGGGTTGGCAGGCCGAAGCGCCTGCCCCACAGCCCAGAAGAAGGGCTGACCCCACTTCACGCGGCACTCCGCGTGCTTTTCTGGGCGGCCAGGAAGCCGCACACGAGCAACAGGCCAAGTCCGAACGCCGCCGTTACGGCGAGGCTCTCGGCCGCGCCCGGCGTGACATTCGGAATGGCAAGCGTGTGGTTGAGCAGCGAGATGGAATACGTCAGGGGGTTCACCCACATGATTCCCTTCACCCAGCCGTGGGCCTCGGCGAGGGGGAACAGGGCGCCCGAGACCATCCACATGGGCATCAGCAGCAAGTTCATGATGGCGTGAAATCCGGCCGTGGATTCCATCTTCCAGGCGATCACGAACCCCATGCCGGTGAGCGTAAACGAAATGAGAAATATTGCGCCCGCTACAGCCAGGCCTTCTACAAGGCCGATATGGAAGCCCGCCAGAGGGGCGAACAGGAGGAAGATGATGCCCTGAATCCAGGCCAGCGTAGCCGCGCCGAGGATCTTGCCCAGAACCATGCTGGTGCGAGGCGCGGGTGAAACCAGCATCGAAAGCAGGAAGCCCTCGCGCCGGTCCTCGATGATCGAAATGGTGGAAAAGATGGCCGAGAACATCACCGTCAGCACCAACGCGCCGGCGTAGAAGCGGCCCAAGGTGTTGGAGCCGTACCCGATCAGCAGCCAGATTACCAGCGGCGATGCGATTACTCCCAGGAGGCGGCTCTTTTGACGCCAGAACCGCACCAGTTCGCGCTGCCACAGCGTGGCGGCGGGCAGGAAGAAGTTACTCAATGGCAGCTCCCGTTTCGCGCACGAAGACATCTTCGAGCGTTGGCTTGTGCAGAGCCACCGAATCGACCGTGCCCGGGAAAGCCTCCACGACCTCGGTGATAAAGCGGTGGCCATTTTCGATCTCCACGCGCACTTGTCCGTCCATTACCTTGGGCTGCAGGCCGAAGCGGCGCTGGATGCCTCCCGCGAGCGAAGCCGTGTCTTCCGTCTCGAGCACCACCACATCGCCGCCGATGCGCGAGCGCAGCGCGGCGGGCGTGCCTTCCGCCACGATCTTGCCCTGATGCAGCAGGACCAGACGGTCGCAGCGATCGGCTTCTTCCAGAATGTGCGTCGTCAGAAGGATGGTGACGCCCTCAAGCCGCCGCAGGCCTTCGACGTAGTTGGAGAGATCACGGCGGGCCGCCGGATCCAGCCCGGTGGAGGCTTCATCCATCAGCAGCACCTGGGGACGATGCAGCAGCGCCTTCGCGATTTCCACCCGGCGACGCAGCCCCCCGGAAAGGCTCTCGACCAGATCCCGGCGGCGATCCGCGAGACCCAGTTGTTTCATCGCGTGCTCCATGCGGTCGCGGAGCGGCGCTCCGTGCAAGCCATGAAGGTGTCCCTGCGCGCGCAGGTTTTCTTCCACGGTGAGCGCCTTATCCAGGCTTTGCGATTGGAACACTACGCCCACATGACGCCGCACGGCCGCCGGCTCGCGCACTACATCGTGCCCCGCGAGAGCGGCGCGTCCTTCGGTGGGCATCATCATGGTGGAGAGAATACGGAAAAGAGTCGATTTGCCGCCTCCGTTGGGGCCGAGCAAGCCGAAGATTTCGCCCTTTCCCACGGCGAAGCTCACGCCTGAGAGAGCGATGCGGGGGCCATAACGATGTGTCAGGTTCTGAACTTCGATCACGAGACTTCGATCACAATCCCGGCCTGTCCAGGAGCATGAGCCCGTAGATGAGCGGAAGGTACAAGACGGAAGTCACCAGAACGCGCCGCGCACGGACGATCGTGCGCTCCAAGGCCACGCGCACACCTGAATACAAGAACCACAACCCCAGCACGAGCGCGCCAATGGCATAAGCCGCGCCCGACATGCCAAAGAAAACGGGTGTGAGGCTCACGGGGATGAGCGCCATGCCATAGATGACGATCTGACGGGCGGTGAAGCGGCCGTCATCATCGATCACGGGCAACATGCGAATACCGGCGCGAGCGTAGTCATCCTTGTACATCCAGGCGATGGAGTAGAAATGCGGAAACTGCCAGATGAAGAGGATGGCAGCCAGCACCCAGGCCTGCCGCGTAAGCGCGCCGGCCGCTGCCGCATAGCCGATTACGGGTGGCAACGCACCCGGAACAGCTCCGATGGTTGTAGACCACCACGTCCGCTGCTTCAAGGGTGTGTAGAGAAACAGATAGGCGGACAACGTGACTGCCCCGCACAGCGCGGCAAGCTGGTTGACGCCCAGCCACAACTCCACGCAGCCCACGAGGGAGAGGGCGATTCCGAACAGCAGCGCGCGCCCCGCCGGAACGCGGCCAGTAGGCAAAGGGCGAGCAGCGGTGCGGCGCATGCGGCGATCGGCTTCGCGCTCCAGCCACTGGTTCAGCGCCGCAGTGCCGGAAGCCATCAGACCCGTCCCGATGAGCGTATGCAGCAGGGGAAAAATGGGGATCGCCCCGAGGAAAGCCTTCCAATTCCCCGCGTCAGGCAATCCGAAAAAGTACCCAATGGCGGTACTCATGAGGATCAGCCAGGTGATACGCGGCTTGGTCAGTTCAATATAAGGACGCATCCACTTCTTTGTGCTGGAAAATTGGCCGGTGTCCTTATTGTAAACGTTTTTGGAGGAGCAATGCGGTGGCGAGCCGCGTCTCACGACTGGAGCGGAGGGCCGGTCGTTACATGATTCTTGTGTCTTTCCAGTAGCACGGGTGGAGAATCACGCAACCCATCCCTCGCGGGTGAACAGTGGTCCAGGGGTTTTGCCTTCCGCGGCGGCTTTCAAGCGGAACATGAGCTCGCCCCAGGTTGTGTTGCAGGAGGTGAAGTATTCGCTTTCGGCGCGCCAGCCGGCATGGGTGAAGCGCAACAGCGTGCCCGATTTGGCTGCCCCAATCTGAAAGGAGAGACGCGTGCCGCGCCATTCATCGCCGGACTCGCACACCCATTCGGCGTTTGTGGAAGGCTGCTGGATGATGGACCGCAGGCGATAAATGGTCGTACGGTTGAAGAAGCCGAGCTCGACGGCGCCGGCGGGCTCGGTGATGTCCGCCGCCCACCACGCCCCCAAGCCCTTGGCGGTAGCCACCAGCGGATAAATCTTTTCTTCCGCAGCCGCTATTTGAATTGCGTGCCTGATATCTGCCATGTCAACGAATCCTTGTTTGTTACGGGCGTCACTCCTGGTTTGTAGCGATCAGGTTGTAGTCAGTGAACACTACTTCGCCACCGGCTAATTCGCCTGAGCTCCGTAGCTCGATTGTGCCTACGTTCCCCCACCGATTCAATTGCTAAGATCAACAGTTAATTGACGCTGCCGTTGTGAAGGCTCACAATGGCGGTGATGCCGACTGCCGATCTCCGCCTTGCGGATTGGCGGGAGCGTTTCCGGAAATCTCCGCTCGCCAGGCAAGTGATTACCGGTCTGGAAGGCCGTGCCCACGAGATTTGGCGGCGGACGTTCGACTTGCTGAAGAAGGAAAGCCCGGAGTACCGCAACGCCGTGGACGATGAGTTTACCGCCGAGTCCAAGAGCCATTGCGCGGAGCTGCTCAAGACGATCGTGGTGATTGCCTCCGGAAAACCGTACGGAGCCGATCCCTTCGCCTTTGTACGCAGGCACGCGGAATGGAGGGCGCGGCGACAGGTGCCGCTGGTTGCCTCGCTGCACGCCTACCGGCTGGCGCACAAGACTTATTGGAGTGTTACGCGCGAGCAACTCGCGGAACACCGCAGGCAGAAACAGGCCCTGCAAGCTCTGGCGGCGCTTTCGGATTTCTGGATAGAGCTGTTCGAAGTGGTGGGCGCCGCGCTGGAGGAGGCGCATGGAGCCGAGGAGGCGCGCATCCTGGCTCAGCATACACGAGCGCACGCCGCGGTAATCGACAGCCTTCTGAACGGAATTGAGCCGGGGGATGGCGACGCCCGCCAACTTCTGACACTGTGCGGAATGCGTCCTCCAAAGGCGATGACTGTGGGGCTCATCCGCCCGACGCTAACGGACAATGGTAGCCATGTAGATGCTGAAGTAGCGCTGCGCTCCCTCGCGCGGCTTCTGCACCAGATGCTTCCCTCGTCGGAAATCGGCAAGCTGGTGAGTACACGCAATGGCGAGATTATCCTAATCGCCAACAGTGAAGCTGATACGGCCGCGCGCCTCATAAAGCACCTCGGCCGGCGTGGATTTGGACGTAAGGGAGTGGGATCCCTTGGTGCACGAATCGGGGTGGGCCTTGATAAACGGGCCGTGGCCCATCTGCCGGAGGCGTTCGGGGAGGCTCGCATGGCGCTGGAGTTCACCGACAGTAATCGCACCCTCCGGCACTTTGCCGATATCGACCTGGCGGAGTTTGTGATTCATGGCGCCGACAGGGCTGCGCTCCGGCTCATTCCCAATTGGGTGCGGGAGGCGCACGCCAGTGCCAGGGAAGCGCCTCTGATTCGCACCATTCGCGCGTTCGCCGAATGCAGCCTGAATGTAAAGGAAACAGCCCGGCGTCTGGGTGTTCATACCAACACCATCTACTTCCGGTTGAATCGGATCAAGGAGCGCACTGGAGCGGACCCGCGGACTTTTTACGGCACGTCTACCCTTCTAACCGCGCTCAAATTGCTGGACAACGACGGCTGATCCGGGCTCCAATTCCGGCCGCTTCCGGCCACAGTCTAACCGGGATCAGGCCGCGATAGCGCGAAGGATATCGTCGGCCACATCGGTCGCGGCGCGCATTTCGACTACGTCATGCACGCGGACTATGTGAGCGCCGCCGAGCACGCAGGCGGCTACGGCAGCCGCCGTGGCAAAGCGGGTCTCCTCCGTCGATTCATGGGCCAGGAACCTTTTGCGGGATGGCCCCACCATAACCGGCTGATCGAGCGCGGCCAACTGCCCCAGCTTGCCGAGGATCAAAGAATTCTGCTCCTTGCGCTTGCCGAATCCTATGCCCGGGTCGACCACCAGCCGCGCGCGATCGATGCCGACATGCCGCGTGCGGCTGATGGCTGCTTCGAGATCGCGGAGGATCGTACCCATGGGATCGGGCATGGGCCCCAGCCTCGCCCAAGTCTCCGGCCGGCCGCGCATATGGTTGAGGACGAGGCCGGCGTTATGGTTAGAGACCACGCGCGCCATGTGTGGCTCGATGGTAAGCCCGGATGGGTCATTGATGATTTCCACGCCCAGGTCGAGCGCGCGTTCCGCGATCTCGGCCTTATAAGTGTCCACGGAAATGGGAATGCTCAGCCGGTCTTTCAGCCGCTTGAGCACGGGGATCAGCCGGCGTATTTCTTCGGCGGCGGAGATAGGAGCGGCGCCGGGCTTGGTGGACTCGGCGCCAATGTCCAGGATATCGGCGCCCTGATCTTCGATCTCGAGTGCGCGGGCGAAGGCGCGGTCGGGCTCGGAATACTTGCCGCCGTCGGAGAAGGAATCGGGCGTCAGGTTGAGCACGCCCATGAGCACGGTGCGCTCGCCGAGTTGAATCTCCCGCTTATTCAGTTTCCAGTAGTAGAGCTTCCTCACGTGAGCCGCCACGCCCTGTGATCCTGGGGAATCCTCATTAACTTAGCATGGACCAGCAGGGGGACCGGGTGGCGGGGCGGGCGGGCTTGTGCCATCCCCGACGGCAGAGACCTGCCGCAAAGGCAGGCGACAAGATCGCCTGCCCCACGAAGCTTCGTGTTGACATCTTACCCGAACGGCGGCATACTCATGTCAGATGTCGACACGGGAAGAGAAAGATCGGCTCGCTCTCCTGCAGGGCACCTTGGATTTACTGATACTGCGCACGCTTCTGTTCGGCCGGAAGCACGGGCAGGGCATTGCCCGGGCCATTCAGGAATGGTCACGGGAGGAACTACTGGTGGAGCATGGCGCGCTCTATCCGGCCTTACAGCGCTTGGAGGAGCAGGGCGCCATCAGCGCTCAATGGGGCGTTTCGGAGAACAATCGCAAGGCGCGATTCTACCAGTTGACACAGAAAGGCCGGAAGCTCCTGGTGCATGAAACCGGCCGCTGGCGGCGCATGGCCACTGCCATCGGATACGTACTAGGCGCGGAGGAGGGCGACGCATGAAGCTTTGGAAGAGACGCGGAACGGAGGATTTCGTCGCCGAAATCGAGTCTCACATTGCCATCGAAGCGGAAAGGCTTCACAAAGAGGGCTTTAGCGCGGCTGCTGCCGGCGCCGCCGCACGGAAGGAGTTCGGCAACGTTCTCGAAGCGCAGGAACGATTCTATGAAAGGCAGCGGATCCTCTGGCTTACCGATCTGCAAAAGGATTTCCGGTATGCCATCGGGGTGTTCCGCCAGGCCCCGATGTTCGCCATCACTGTGGTGATGACGCTAGCTCTCGGCATTGGCGCGACTGCCGCCATTTTCGCGGTGGCAGACGCGGCGCTAATCAAGCCTCTGCCGTTCCCGGAAGCGCAACGGCTCGTGAATCTATATGAGCGCTGGCAAGGGGACTTCGGTTTGCTGGCGCCCGCCGATTATCTCGACTACCGGCGCGAAGCAAAATCGTTCGCGGATCTTGCGGCGTATCGCGAAGACCCGTTCAATTTAAGCGGAGACAGCCGGCCCGAGCGCGCCCGCGGCGCGGTGGTCACCCCGAATTTCTTTTCTGTTTTCGGGGTTCGGCCGAAGCTCGGGCGAACGCTCAATGCATTGCAGGATAAGCCCGGCGATCCGCGAAAGGCAGTTCTCTCGTATTCACTGTGGCAGCGCCGGTACGCCGGATCGGCCGGTATTGTCGGCGGAACGATCCTGATCGACAGCGAGCCGGTGATTGTCGTTGGCGTGATGCCCCCGGAGTTCAATTATCCCGGTAACGCCGAGTTGTGGATGGCTGCGCGATTCCAGGTTCCGGAGCATCCTCTGCGGCCGTACACCGACCCGTCCGCATCGCGGGAGAGCCACTACTTCGAGATTGTCGGGCGTTTGCAACCGGCCGCCGGCCTGCGCCAGGCGCAGGCCGAAATGGAAGTGATTGCCCGCGGGTTGACCGCCCGGTTCAAAAACGAAGAGATCGCCGACGGCCCTTTGCTGGTCTCGCTGCGAGAGGCGTTGGTCGGCAACACGCGTCCCGCGATCCTCGTTTTGCTGGCCAGCGTGACTGTGCTCCTTTTGATTGCTTGCGCTAATGTGGCCAACATCGTGCTAGCACGAGGCGCGGCTCGGCAGCGGGAAATCGCCATTCGCGGCGCTCTGGGCGCCGGGCGGTGGCGACTCATGCGGCAGCTTATTGTCGAAGGCCTGCTCCTTTCACTGGCCGGCGCCGCCGCCGGTGTGGCCGCAGCGAGTTTCGCTCTGCGCTCGCTGGAAGCGCTCCTGCCCGCCGGCGTTCTGCCGGCTGGCGGCTTGCACGTCGATTTTCGGGTGATTGCTTTGTCCACGGGTATCTCTTTGCTCTCCGCCATTCTGTTTGGGTTGTTTCCGGTAATTGAGGCCGGCAAGGTGGACCTCAGCAGCTCCCTGAAAGAAGGCGGCCGCTCGTCGACCTGGGGAGTGCCCGCCAATTCCAGCAGGAGGATTCTGCTCATCACTCAGGTTGCTTTGACCGGTATTCTGCTCATCGGCGCCGCACTCCTGATCCACAGCTTGGATCGTCTGCTTTCCGCCCCTGAAGGCTTCAGCCCGGACCACGTGCTCAGTCTACAGATGTCGCTTCCGCCGGCTCAGTACGGGAACCCAGCGGTCAGAAACCGATTCGTTACGCGTGTGCTTGAGAGGATTCGTTCGCTTCCAGGAGTTCGGTCAGCGGCGGTCACGTCGCGTCTGCCCTTGGATCCCGGCGGCAGCCGGCGTGGTGTCGAAATCAAGGGCCGGCCTTCACCACCCGGAGAAATCTCGCCGTATTACCTGGTGATCAGCCCGGATTACTTCCGGACGCTTCAGATCGCCGTTATGGAAGGCCGGGCATTTACCGATCACGATACCCCGGATGCGGCTGGAGCCGTGATCATCAACCGAGCCATGGCTCGCCACTTCTGGCCAAATGAAGATCCGGTCGGGAAAGTCATCAAAGTGGACCGGCTCAATTGGAGCGCAATCGTGGGGGTGGTGGCGGACGTCGCGCAGCAGGGGATCGACAAGGCAACCCTTCCTGCCATGTACGTCCCTTATACGCAGGATCCCTGGCCAGCGATCGCACTGGTCATTCGAACCGGCATGGACCCCAAGGAGATTGCGGCCGCCGCGACCGGGGCGATTCAGGAAATCGACAAAGAACAGCCGGTGTATAACGTTCGCACGATGCAAGAGGTAGTGGCCTCGTCTATCCAGGCGCGCCGTTTTCGAACGGTTCTGTTAAGCCTGTTCGCAGTACTGGCACTCATGCTGGCGGCGGTCGGAACCTACGGGGTGATATCTTACTCCGTGGCGCAGCGGACACACGAGATCGGAATCCGCCTAGCCCTGGGCGCTCAGCGAAACCAGGTGCGATTGCTGGTCATCGGTGAAGGCTTACGGCTCGCCGGATACGGAATCTCAGCCGGCCTGATCGGTTCCGTTGGCCTGACACGCTTCTTGTCGGACATTCTCTACGGCGTGAAATCAACCGATCCGGCGTCGTTTGCGACGTCTTTTTTGTTACTCATCTTCGTTGCTTTCCTGGCCAGTTACATCCCCGCCAATCGCGCCATGAAGATGGATCCGGCAAATATTTTGCGGCACGGTTAAAGCGGCTCTCTCGAAAAGCTCCCTCGGTCTGGATGACGCCAGAGGCAGGCGACAAGATCGCCTGTCCAAGGCAGGCGACAAGATCGCCTGCCCCACAACGCAGGAAAGCCGCACCAAAACCACCGCGCTACGCGCGGTTGGCAGGCGGAAGCGCCTGCCCCACCTGCGAATTTCAGCAGACCGCGGCGGCGGTGGCGACGCGCGATTCCTTCCAAAGTTCTACGTAGGGCTGAAGGCTGAGCATCATCTGGCGGAAGTCCGGCAGAGTGAGCGATTGCGCCCCGTCGCTGACGGCCTTCTCCGGACATGGATGCACTTCCACGATCAAGCCGTCGGCCCCCACGGCTACTCCCGCGCGCGAGATGGCCGGAACCAGGCTGCGCTTTCCGGTGGCGTGGCTGGGGTCGAGAATCACGGGCAGATGGGTCAGTTCGTTCAAGACCGGGATAGCCGCTATGTCGCAGGTATTGCGGGTGGCCGTTTCAAAAGTGCGGATTCCGCGCTCGCACAGGATCACGTTTGGATTGCCGTGCGCGACGATGTACTCGGCCGACATCAGCAGCTCCTTAATCGTGCAACTCATACCGCGCTTCAGCAGCACCGGCCGGCCGCAGCCGCCCAGGGATTTTAAGAGCGCAAAGTTCTGCACGTTCCTGGCTCCCACCTGCATGCAATCGGCATACTCGGCCACGAGATCGACATCGCGGTCGCTCATGATCTCGGTGATGATGGCCAGTCCGGTAGCCTCCTTCGCTTTTCGCAGCAGCTTCAATCCTTCGAGTTCCAGTCCTTGAAAGTCATAAGGGGACGTGCGCGGTTTGAAGGCTCCACCGCGCAGCATCTGCGCGCCGGCTGCCGCGACCCCTTCGGCGGTCTCCATGATCTGCCGCTCGTTTTCGACGGAGCACGGCCCGGCCATTACGACGAACTGGTCTCCGCCGATTTCCAGGCCATTCACGCGGATTATGGAATGGTCACTCTTGAACTCGCGGCTCACAAATTTGTAAGGAGCGGAGATGCGCACGGCGCTTTCGACGCCGGGCGTGGCTTCGAGCGGCTCCAGGCAGGCAGTGACATCGCCCACCCCGACCACCCCGATGACGACGCGTTCTTCACCCTCGATTGAATGAACTCTATAGCCAAACTCACGAATGCGCTCGCATACGTGATCGATCTGCTGCTTACTGGCATGAGGACGCATGGAAATGATCATGGTTTTAGTTCTCCTCGAAATAAAAAAACCAACCCTCTATTGGAGTGGGTTGGTTGGAACCTCGTAAAATATCGCCCGAACCAACGCCGTCTACCGGATCCGGCGAAAATACCTGAAGACCCTAAAACCCCGGAAGCGATAGCTTGTGGCGCTAGCGAAGGACATCGAAACCAACAGTATACCGGACCAGGGTGCAAGTGGCAAGTAATGTTCGCATTATGGAGGGGTTGGCGCACCACCCGATGCAGGTGTAACTTTATTGCAACTGAAGCTCGACGGGCGGTGTCTGAGCGCTTTCGTTGCTGGAGCGATCCACGGCTGACACTCCGTAGCGATACAGTTTTCCCGGCTCGACATCGGGATCCGAATACGCGGGAAGCTCGACCTCCGCAACCCGGCGCATCGGCCCGCCGGCAACTCCACGGTACACGCGATAGCCCGCCAGGTCCGCTTCGTCGTTACCATTCCAGGAAAGTTCGATGGACTTGGGGGCAGCCGCGGCTCGCAGACCGGAAGGCGTAGCTGGAGGAAACTCATCCTTGGGAGTAAAACTGATCTCCCCTGATAAATCGCTCTGCGCCTCGTGACCGGCCCCGGAAGCCTCGGGGAGCTTAACGATAGCCTGAACGGCGTAGGTATACTGCTGGCCGAACTGAGTGGAGTTGTCCGTCCACGGTGGGCGCGCCACGTCGGCGACTGGCTGGAGAGGCTCGTTGCCAGTTTTGCGGAAAATTCGAAACGCGCTTTCCGGACCGCTCCAGGAGAGGCGAATTCCCTGCTCGGTATTGTCCGCCCGGACGGCGGAAGGTATCTGGGGCGCGGGGACGACGAAAGTCGAGGCGAAGGTCCAGCCGGACGACTTTCGATTGCTGCCGGTGGCGCGCACTCCGACGATCACCTGTTTGCCGATCCATTCGCTTACGGGCGTTTCATAGCTGGCGGAACCCTTGGCCAGCTCGCCTCTCGGCAACTTAGTGGCGCCGGTAGCCCAAACGGCTTCGTCAACGGGTTCGGAGCCCGGCCCGACGCGAACATCCAGGTCCAGGGGCGGCTTGACAGGAAAGCCCTCCGTGGTGAGCTGCGGCGGCGTGAATTGCACCAGGAGGCGCGCGCTGCGCTGCGTGACCGACAGGTCCGTGACCCGCCCTGGCACGTTGGCGAGCGGTGGAAGAGGTGAGCCTTCATAGCCGCAGCCCGCCATCAACACAATCGCCAGGGCTGGAAGAATCTTGCGCATCAAATATTCAGCGTAGCAATGCCACGGGAGAGCTTTCAGCGATCCGCATTCAGCCTTCGAATCGGAGTGCCCCCGGTTTTATGACGCTTCTGCCGGCTCACGCCCGGTATGCACGCATGGTTTTGCTGGTCCTAATAGTCTTAGGGTACGGTTGACATCCCGAGGTTAACGGTATATATTTCCCCTCGTCTTTCAATTCAATTACGACTGGGGTGTGGAGGAAGGGGATGTCCGGAAATTTCATTAGAAGATTAGTGTCTCTTTTGGGGCTGTCTCTGTTAGCAGTGGGCTGGGTTTCGGCCCAGGTGAACACGGCCGACATTCTGGGGACCGTCAGCGATGCTGGCGGAGCGGTGTTAACAGATGCAAAAGTCACCGTGCAAAACGTGGCCACGAACGAGGTAAAAACGGCCACGACCAACGTGGCGGGCGATTATGTTTTCAACCTGATGCAACCCGGGCAGTACACGATTGCAGTGGAAGCATCG
>CAZKVF010000316.1:0-6509 GCA_964556085.1 uncultured Solibacteraceae bacterium | reverse complement strand
TTGATCAGAACCTGCACAAGAAATTCAAATTGAAGTGCATGGCGGTAGCTACTACTATGGCAAAGCAGATCGAGCGCCTGACGGAAGACTTCGTAAAGGGAAGAATCCATGCCGAAAGAGCGTAGGCAGCGCGGCAGCGTCATTCGGAAGGGTGCTTCCTACTTCGGATACTTCCGCGACAAGCAGGGCAAACAAAAGTGGATCGGCGAGAAGCCGGGCCAGGGTTTCAAGACCTACGGTGAAGCCCGCCGCCGATTAAACGAAATTCTGGTTGAAGTCGACCGCGGCGTCTACGTCGAGTCCAAGGCGGGAACCTTTGCCCGATTTGCCGAGGAGTGGCTGGCAGGGCGTTTGAGCATCGAAGGAGGCACGCTCTCTGCCTACGCTTCGATCGTCCGGAAGCATCTGATTCCGAATCTAGGCGAGATGCAGGTTGCTGAGATCGAATGGTCTCATTTGCAGGCCCTAGCGACCACCCTGGCGAAGAACCTCAAGCCTAAAACTCTCGGCAACATCATGTCCCTGCTGAACACGATGCTGGGTGGGAAATTCGGCCAAAGTGCGGTGAAGCAGGGATACATCCGCCACAATCCCGCGAAAGGAGTCGAGTTGCCGAAGCGGGATGGGGAGGAGATAATCCCTCCGACCGCTGAACAAGTATCGTTGCTGCTAGTTGCTGCTCAGGAGATCGGCGGTATAGGCTATGCGGCGATCTTGGTGGTGGCATCGACCGGAATGCGCCGCGGAGAAGTGCTGGCATTGCGGTACTCCGACATCGATTGGTTCAGCCGCGAGATCCGAATCCGGCGGGCGATCAAAAGGGCCAAAGGAACCGACGGCGTCCACAAATGGCAATGGAAAACGGGAATCCCAAAATCGTCAAAATCACGCCGCCGGATCGGCATGACGGAAACAGTTCGCAGTCTTCTGGCAGGTCTGAAGGAAGTCACGGGAGCCGCAGACGAGGATCTTGTTTTTCCCAAGGGATCGGTGGGCCTGGAACCCGCAGATGCGTGGATCGATCCGGACTATTTCGACGCCTCCGTCTTTGCTCCGATTGCCGCCAAGGCGGGTCGGAGCGGCATGCGGTTTCATGATCTGCGCCACTTCTTCGCCTCCGTTCTGATCGCCCAGGGTGAGAGCGCGAAGTATGTTCAGGACCAGATGGGGCACTCCAGCATCCAGGTCACGTTCGACACCTACGGACATTTGTTTCCCCAATCGAAACAGGAATCCGTCAACAAGCTGGATGCGACCCTGTCGGCGGCTCTTTCTAGCAAATCGTTGGGTTCTGAAAAAGGCCGCGGCGCAGGCGCGAATAGGCCGGCCAAAAACCAATTGCTAGAAGCTTTGCTAGAAAAAGGCGGCTCTGAGGCCTCCGACCGCGTTCCGAAGCAGTGCCTGAATTAGGATTCATTCGATTTGGAATCAGCGGGATAAGAGACTGAAGGAGCTGGTTGCGGGGGGTGGATTTGAACCACCGACCTTTGGGTTATGAGCCCAACGAGCTACCAGACTGCTCCACCCCGCAATCACATCGTAACGTACGGTCTGCGCGGGGTCAAATGCCGGGCGTGAAATGGTTCCGGGCGCGCCGGACGACCTATTTTTGCGGGTTCTTGTCCTGGGCACGCCCGCCGTTGAGAATGTCTTCCATGGCGTAATTGCCTTCATGGCAGGCGTATTCGTAAATGGTGTATTCCGGATCGCGGCTTAGCGGGATCGCCACTTTCCATGGTTTCGAATATGCTTTGGGATCCTCAATGGTGGCTTCATACAGGACGGTATTCGGATCTACGGGTGTGAAGCGCTCCACGATACGGGCGGCATCGCTCTCCGGAATGCCTTTGATCCTTCCGGAAGCAGCATTGGAGGCCATCCAGCCTTTCCCGTTGAAGTTGGTCGTGTCCACGACCAGCGTGTTGCCCTCCCAATGGCCGCGCGAGTCGCCGTTCCATTGGCGGATGCTCGCGGGGGCATGGCCGCCGCCGCTCAGCGGAATCACGCGCGCGTCGTGAATCATCTCCGCCAGGATGACCACATACCCCGGCGCTTGCACGATCTGGTAGGCGTTGTTGTATCCGGCGGGGAACATGTCGCCTGGAACGCCGCGCGTGATGCAGCGGTCCCAGGTGCTCATGTATTCATAGGAGTCGGCCGTGTGCGCGAGATTGTAGTCACGTTTCGCCTCCGCTTCCGGGATGACCGGGACCCTGCCATCCTGCGGATCGATAACCAGGGAGGCCTGGCGCGTCTTGACGACTTTGGTGCCGGAATCAAACCAGATCTGGTTGTAACTGCCCACATCACCTTCCCGGGGGCCGGTTTCCACGCGGCTTTCGGCCGCCTTGCGCTCCAGTTCCGCGGCTTCCTCGGTCGAAAGCGTCTCCTTCGCCGCCAGTTGCGCGGGCCGTTCAAACGGAGTGATGGTTGCGTCAACCCACGTGCCTTGGAGGTCCGGCTGGCCATCGGGCGTGCGGGCGGGAGTCCAGGACTTGGATCGTGCCTTTGCCGTTTGGGCCGCAAGCGGCACCATTCCGGCGGCAACGCCCAGGCCAATCGCAAACAGCATTGGAAGTAATCGGCAGCGCATCAAAACCTCACTTTCCTGCGGACGGCGAGCTCGATTTTACATCCCCTCGCCTGCCCCGTCACTTTAGAGCCCGGTCGAAAAACTCCAGCATGAGCTGGTTTTCGTGGCGCAGTGACGCGCCCGTGATGCCGTGGGTTTTCTGCGAGTACAGCATCATCTCGAATTGCTTTCCCGCGGCCTCTAGCGCGGTGGTCAATTGCAGCGTATTCTGAAACAGCACGTTATCGTCCTCGAAGTTATGAACCAGCATTAACTTGCCTTTCAGATTGGCGGCGTGCTGCGGCAGCGCGGTGTCATGATAGCCGCCTTCGTCATCCAGCGGGAGGCCCATGTAGCGCTCCGTGTAGATAGTGTCGTAGTTGAGCCAACTGGTGACCGGAGCGCCGGCGAATCCGGCGCGGAACACATCGGGGGCGCTAAGCAGTGCGTTAACCGTCATAAAACCGCCGTAACTATGGCCGCGGATCCCGATGCGCTCGGGGTCCGCAATGCCCATCGAGATCAAGTGGCGAACGCCGGCGACCTGGTCCGCCAGTTCGTTCGCGCCCAGATTGTGATAGATCACCGTTTCGAACTTGTGGCCCCTGCCTGCGCCGCCGCGGTTCTCGGCCTGCCACACTGCGTAGCCGCGATGCGCCAGCACCTGGTCCATATCGATTCCCGGCCAGGCATTGCGCACGGGAAGGGCGACGTCCGGTCCGCCGTACACATTCACCACGACGGGATATCGCTTCCCGGATTGGTAGCCGGTGGGCCGAATCAGGCGGCCGTGCAACAGGGTTCCATCCGGGCCGTGGAACTCCACGATTTCGGCCGGCAGGACGTTGTACTCTTCGGTTTCGCGGCGATCCGCCTCGCGAAAGACTCCAAGGGCAGCCCCGTCGCCCGCGTGCAGCACGGTGCGCGCCGCGGCGTTCAGGTTGGAAAAGGTATCCAGATAAAAGGCGCCGCCCGGCCCTATCGAAATCTGGTGCGTTCCCGACTCAGCGGTGAGGCGCCGCTTGTTCTGTCCGTCGAAGCCAATCACATAAAGGTGCCGTTCCAGAAGGCTCGGCTCGTTGGACGTGTAGAAGACGCGCCGGCCGGCTTCATCTACCGCGGCGATACCCGACACCTCCCAGTCTCCGCGCGTGATCTGCTGAACCTGCTTGCCGTCGCTGGAGTAGAGGTACAGATGGCGGTTACCATCGCGCTCGCTGGTCCAGAGGAAGCGCTGGCCGTTGTCGACGAACCGCAGATCGCCGCGGAGATTAATCCAGTAGGGGTCGGACTCGCGGAAGATGGTCGACGCCTTGCCGGACTCCGCATCAAGGGCCACAGCATCCAAATGATTCTGCACGCGATTCATGCGCACGATGTACAAGCGGCGCGAGTCCGGCATCCAACCGGCGCGCGCCAGCAGATCCGAAGTATTTGTGGTTGCAGCGTCCAACCAGTGAGTCGGGCCACCTGTACCCGCAACAATTCCAAGCCGCACGGTGGCGTTATTCTCCCCGGCCTGCGGGTACCGCTCCGGTTCGAATACCGCGCGCAGCCCCAACAGATCAGCGTGGGGAAATAACGGCTCGCGCGAAGTGTCGAATTGCAAATAGGCCACAGAGCGCGAATCGGGCGACCACCAGAAAGCAGAATCGAGCCCGATCTCTTCCGGATAGACCCAATCCAGACCGCCATTGCGCAGCGTTTCCGAACCCCCCGAGGTCAGCGGCGTTTCCTTCTTAGTGGAGACATCGACCGAGTACAAGTCCCATCCCCGGCGGAAGACTACCTTCTTGCCGTCCGGCGAAAGCTGCGGAGCGATTTCAATATCTGGGGTCTTAGTGAGTTGCTCGATCTTACCGCGCGGGACGCTGATCAGAAATACGTCGCCTTTGACAGCATACAGAAGCGAATTTCCATCGTCCGACCAAGCCATACCGCCGGTCCTGGCGTTTCGGTTCGTCCATTCGAACGGCCCCGCCGCCTCCGGAGGTGTTGCCGCGTCGGCCTCCAGTTTGTCCACGGCAATCACTGTTTTGGCGTCTCGCGATGCAGCATCGTAAATTTTCAGCTCGCCACCCTGCCGGAATGCGAACGAGCGGCCATCCGGCGCCCACACGCGGGCGCCCTGTGCGCGGGCCGGCGGCTCTTCGAGTGTCTCGAGCGTGATGGGCTTTTTCTGCGCCCAGACGGCCGCGGCCAGGAGCAGAGCGCAAGCGAGCGTACGCATATAGTTAGTGTCATTTTAGCGTGCGGAAAAACCGGAATGCGATGATGAGACAGATGAACAGGCTTATTGCCCTTCTGGTTCTGCTGGTAGCCGCCACGCTGGAGACTGGCGGCGACGCACTTGTTCGCGCCGGTATCCGGACACCGGCGCCTTGGACGCGCTTCGGATTTTTGCTGGCGGGCGCGGTGGTTCTGTTTTTCTATGGCTGGACCGTCAATACTCCGCCTTGGGACTTCGGCCGTCTCCTGGGTGTGTACGTGGTCCTGGTTTTCCTCATGGCGCAAGTTCTGGCCATCGCGGTATTTGGACAATGGCCGGATCGCGGTCTCTGGCTGGGCGGCGCCCTCATCGTCGGCGGCGGAGTAGTGATCGCCATGTCGGCGCGTTAAATGTGCCGCTCAGATGCCCTTGATGACAATGCCGTGTACCTTCAGCAGCAGATCTACTTCCTGGCGAGGGACCTCCAAGAGCCTGGCGATGTTCTCGGGGCTTTCACCGCGGCGATGCAGGCGCAGGGCCTGCGAGCGCGTCGTCAGGTTCAGGCCGGGCCGTAATCGGGCGGGAAGTACCGTTACCCGGGGTTGACCCTCCCGATCGCGGGCTTCCGCCCCCAATTCCGAGAGCTTAGCCTCCGTGGCCCGAAGCGCAGATTGCAGGCCCTTTTCAAGATCACTCACGCGCCGGTACACATCGGCAGCGACGGCCCTCGCGCAAAGCAGTGCAAAAAAGCTGATGCCCATTGCGGCCAGGGCCAGTACGCTGAGGATGCCCAGCGGTATCGCCATGCCTATAAATCGGCCGGTGGCCAACAGAAGTTTAGACCGAGCTTCTTTGGGGCCAAGGCACGTTCACTTAGAAGTTCGGTTTAGAGTATGTCCATGCATACGAAAATGGCTTTCCTCAACCCGAATCCTGCTGGGGGAACCGCCGAATAGAAGTCAATCTGCGATTTGACGGAGACGCTCCGCCGCGGATTCGGTTGTGAGATCGCGCTGCGGCATGGCCAGCATCTCGTAGCCGACCATAAACTTCCGCACGGATGCGGATCGCAGCAGCGGCGGATAATAGTGCGTGTGAAAATGGCCGCGATGGAATCCCATAGTATAGGGAAACGGCACGCCGAAGAGACGGTCGTAGCGCATGGCGATGCCCTTCAGCATTGATGCCAGATCATCCCTTTCCCCACTCTCGAGCGCATCGATCGACGCTACGTGACGGCGAGCCAGTAGCAGGATTTCGAACGGCCACACAGCCCAGAAAGGGACTACGGCCAAGAACGACGGATTCTCGCATACCAGGCGTTCGGCGAGCCGTTGTTCGAGCGCAGCGTAGTCGCACAGCAGGCAGCCACCGCGCACGGCGCGATAGTGCTCCATCCCAGCACTCTCTTTGACGATCTCGTCGGGCACGGTTTGATTTGCCCAGATCTGCCCGTGCGGGTGAGGGTTGCTGCACCCCATCATCTCTCCGCAATTTTCAAAAATCTGCACGTGACGGATTTCCGGCCGTGACATGAGTTCCCCAAACTGAGAAGCCAGGGTATCCACGACGGCGCGAATCTGCGACTGAGTCATGTCCGCCATAGTCAAGCTGTGGTCGGGAGAAAAGCAGACCACGCGGCAGACACCCGATTCCGCCTCGGCTCTAAGGATGCCGCCGCAATCAAAGTGCTCCTCCTGGGTTCCGGGCAGCAGGGCAGGAAAATCG
>CAZKVF010000315.1:0-7868 GCA_964556085.1 uncultured Solibacteraceae bacterium | reverse complement strand
CTTCCGTTCACCCAGGCACGAAGCTATAACCTGAGCCCTTACGACATCTACTCGCAGGCCAACATCGGAGCCATGAACCCGATGGTCTCTCTTCAGCAGAACGTGTCGAACCAGTTCACGCTCGCCGATGCCGCAAGGGGGATTGAATTGAGCGGCGGCCATCAAAACGGCGGCTATCATTACTCGGTGGCCGTGGTAGATCAAAACACCTCGGGCGTCTCCCAGGGCTCCAATACCAGCCCCTACCTGCCCTCGGCCACCGGCGGCTCCAATGGCGGCGTGGGGTTCAGCTCGGATTCGGGTTTCAAGACTGTCTACGGGCGGCTTGCCTACCGCTTCAACCTGGAACGCGACCCGGAGAGCCGGCACAGCGTTCAGGCGGCGGGGCCGTCCGGTCCGCGCGATCACACGTATCTCACCTTCGGATCGTACTATCTGTACGGGAACTCGCTCCAACGATATGCGGGATCCGATGGCACCTTGTCCGTGCACGAGCCCTACTTCCGCGCGGGCGGCGATTTCAATTTCAACTACCGGCACTTCAATATGTACGGGCTGTACATGTACGGCCGCGATGAGAACCTGCTGCCGGTGGACAACACGGGAGCGCTGATCCCGGTGCCTCTGGGCACCGATTCGCCCGTACCAGTGAGCTTCATCAAGGGCGTACCTGCGAGGTTCAATGGCGGGTTCGTGCAGGCGGATTACATGTTAACGCCGTGGATCATGGCGATCATGCGCTGGGATGCGGTGAACTCCTGGGCAGATAAGATCAATGGCCTGGCGCTAGCGACGAACACGCCGTTCTTCGCGCCGTTCCATCAGACTCGCAACCGCTACACGCCGGGGTTTCAGATCCTGATTCATCCCAATATCAAGTTTTCGTTCGAATACCAATTCCGCCCGCAGCAGTACGCAGTTGTGCAAACCAATTCCGTCACCGGTCAGTTGACGGCGGTCAATCCGTTCCGCGTAAACACCGCGGTGTTCGGGCTGGAGTTCCTGTACTAGCCGGCGCAGAGGCGGGCGGCCGCCTCCAAGCAACTGTCGAAAGAAAATGTCGCCGGCCCATGTGGCCCGGCTGTAACTCAGAAGAACTCGAAAAAGGAGGAAATTCTTGTCAATGTCTCACCGTCTGATCACTCATTTAAAGCTGTGGCTGCCTTTGGGAGCCGCCGTATTAGCAGCCGGACTTGCGGTGAACGCACAGGCTCCGGAAGAAAAAACGGACTCTGCGCCGGGGCCTGCGTGCAGTATCTCAGGCAAGATCACAGCCGGAAGAGGTATTTCCGTGGTTTGGCTGGAGGCGCCCGGCAAAACGTTCCCAAAACCCGCTAAACCTTTTGCGATCTCGCAGAAATCGCTGCGCTTCGTGCCGCATGTAATGATGGTTCCCGTGGGAGCGGAAGTCGATTTTCAGAATGGCGACGACGTGCAGCATAACATCTTCTGGCCCGCAATCAGCGGCGACAAGAAGCTGGGCCACACTCTTGGAACCTGGCCCAAGGGTCAGGCACGCAAATTTGAGTTCACTACTCCGGGAGTCGTGCCCCTGTTGTGCAATGTCCATCCCGAAATGTCGGCATACCTCATCGTGACTCCGACACCTTATGGAGCCGAGACCGACGAATCTGGAAGTTTCAAAATCCCAGATGTTCCGGGCGGTAGTTACACCTTGAAGGCATGGCATGAGGGTTTCAAACCCCAGTCCAAACCTATTATGGTGGCTAGCGACATGAAAGTTGACTTTACGTTGGCTAAGTGAGCAGCGTCCGGCGGCGGCGCCTGTCGCGTCCGGGCGTCCCGCCGCCGGTAAATTCGCACTAGAAGGAGTTAGTCATTCGTACTAAGTTATTTTTTACTTTGTTCCTGGCGGTAGCCGGCGCTTCGGCCCAGGTGCTCGCCCCCGAGGAGATTCGCGACCCCCAACTGCGTGCTTTGCAGCAAAAGTATCGCAGCGAGCTGAAACTGATTCCGCAAGCCCTCTCACGCAATCTTCCCTACCCGTTCTATTTCAGCAAGCGGATGGATCTTGAGGAATCAGCTCAAAAGCGCAGCGATCAGCGTTCTATCCGTTTTGACCGCTATCAGGGGCGCCTCGTTCTCAAAATCACGGGGAATTATTTTGCCTCGTACTCGGACGAATTAATTAAGCCGGAAGACCGTGCGCGAATCACCTATGAGAGCATCATCTTCCCGCTGCTGAGTGGGGCGGTCCATGCACTGGAGAAGGCGGATGTTCCGGAGGCGTTTGCTTTTGAGATTTCCCACCACGTTCGGAAGAAGGTGCTCGGAGTTCCCTCGGAAGGCGCGGAGAACCTGGTGCTTGTGCTGCCCAAATCATCCGCTCAGCGGCTGGTAACGGCCATCAACCAGCAGGCGCGTGAGGCGGCCCTTTTCGAAGGAGAAGCCTTCCTGAATGCCGTTCCGATCTCCTTGTGGCGTCAGGAAGAAACCCCGCAAGAAGTGACTAAGGCCCCGGTCACGCCTCGGCCTCCCCCTGCGGCGCCGCCTACTACTCTGCCCGAGCCCACTGTTTCGGCGCGGATCATGAGTGGATTCGAGTTCCCGATGGTGGGCTCGAGAGTAGCCGGCAACGCTCCAGCGAAGCTGCCTGTGCCCGCTGAGTCCACGCCAAAATCAGCGGAACCGCCGGAAAAAACGGCTCCTTCCACTCCACCGGCCAAAACGCCGGACCACGCGAATAGTACACCCGCCTCCCTCAACGACCTCCAGCAGGCCGAACAGCCCACCCTCGACCAGATCGTGAAAGAACTGGATTCGCAGGCGCACTTTGTCAGCTATGCTCCGCCAGCATTCATTCCCTTCCGCAGCCTGCCCTACTTGCAACTTTCGCTGACCACCACCCTGTCGCCGGGCGCCGCGGGTTCGCAGTACAGACTCGCCGCACTGGCGTTTGACCAGCATATCGCGCACCTGATCCGCCCCGTCATGGCGCACTTTAAAGATCGCGCCGAGTTCGATGGCATCGACTTCAGCACCTCCGTTCGCCTCGCCACAGCAACCGCCGACGCAAGTTCACTGGCGGTGGAGTTCATCTTCCCTCTCAAGTTGATGCGCTCATATGCGGATTTCGATTGCACGGGCCAGCAGTTGATCGATGCCGGTTATGTGCTGATCAACGGGGAAAGGGTCAGCCTCAACCTCCAGGCGGCTGAAGCCGGCGCCGCCGCTCAATAGAGCATTTGCCCGGCGAGCGCACTAACGCTTGGCGCGGTACTATAGCTGTGTCAGTCGATGAGACGCCCCGTAGGGCAGGCTTCCCTGTCTGTCTCTTGTTTCCTGTTGCTGGCCGCCGCGGCCCTTCTCTATTTCGGGCTCCGTGGCCCGGGCTCCGTCTCCGCCCAGGAGCGGTCCCACTCAAAACCTGCGGGCGGCGACTTGATTCCTCTGCGCCAGGTCTCGGACCCCTATCCGGTATTTAACGGCATCGCCGTTGACTCACTCAACAACGTGGTCGCGATGAGCGATGTCAATAAAAAGAGCCTTCTGAGCTACGACCGGACCGCCGAGTCGATCCGCGGCGCTGCCACTCCATCCCGCCGCCAGGTTTTTGGGCCGCTTACCAATATCGGCTTTGTCGCCGGCGTCATGGTTGATCCAGCGCGGCGCGAAATCTACGCGGTCAACAACGATATCGAAGACACCATGGTTGTGCTGCCTTATGACGCGCAGGGCAACGCCGAACCGTCCCGGATTCTGTCGATCCCGCATCAGGCGTGGGGACTGGCCATGAGCCGCGCGCGAGATGAGATTGCCATCACTGTCGAACTGCAGGAAGCTATTGTCTTTTACAAGCGCGATGCGCGCAATGTCACGCCGCCCCTCCGCTATATCCGCGGAGCCAACACCGGGCTGGCCGATCCCCACGGCATTTTCTGGGACGACCGCCACAACGAAATCGCCGTCGCCAACCACGGCAACTTCCGCGGCCTCATCAAAGATGCCGGCGCGGGCTGCGTCCCAACAGGCGCAACCGACCCCGAGGGCGGCGCGGTCCTGCCTTCCTCCATCACTTTCTATTCCAGCGAAGCAAAGGGCGATATACGGCCGATCCGCACGCTCCAGGGCGACCAGACGCAGCTCGATTTCCCTATGGGCCTGAGCGTCGATGAAGAACACGACGAGTATGCCGTCGCGAACAACGGCGCCAATTCGGTGCTGGTTTTCTCGCGAACTCCCGCCGGCGATGTGGCCCCGCTGCGCGTCCTGGCCGGCCGAAGAACCCTCATCAACCGTCCCATGGGAGTGGCGATCGACACACGCAACAGCGAACTGTGGGTCTCCAATTTCGGCGATCACACGGCCCTGGTTTTCGATCGTTTAGCAACGGGCAACGAACCTCCTAAACGCATTGTCCGGACCGCCCCCGCGGGCACGCCCACACCAGGCTTCGGCAATCCCCAAACCCTCGCCTACGACAGCACGCGCGACCAGATTCTGGTCCCCAATTGAGTGGCCCAGCCGCGCGTAGCGGCCTTCGCCAGGATGGCGAACGGAAACATGCCGCCGGAACGCGTTATCACCGGCGCAGCCACCAAGCTCTCACGCACGGTGCACGGTATCGCGTACGACCCCGACCACGATCTGATCTACGTACCGAATCCCCTCGCCGATGCCGTTCTGGTCTTCCGGGGGAACGCCAATGGAGATGAGCCGCCCATCCGCGTTATTCAAGGCCCTTGTACCCGTCTGGTCGTGCCTCATGCCATCAGCCTCGACCTGGAGCATCACGAAATCCTGGTAGCCAGCCTGAGCAGCCGCGCCATTGCCGTTTTTCCCTGGGATGCCAACGGCAACGTGGCGCCCATGCGCTACATCCAGGGCCCCAAGACCAGGCTCGGTCACGTAGTCGGCCTGGGTGTGGACAACTCGACCAATCTGCTGGCTGTCGCCAACTCCGAGGAGATCCTAATCTTCAACCGCACCGATAATGGCGACGTAACGCCCATCGGCGAAATCAAGGGCCCGCACACCGGCATCGGCGACGAGCCATGGGAATTGCAAATCTATAAAAGCCAGATCTTCCTCGCCACTTCAAACCATCTCCACACCAACCTCTACTCCGGCGTGACTCTGAAGGACGGTTATGTCAATCCGCCCGAAGACCCATGGCTCAATCCCGAGCTTGGTTTCATTGGCGTTTGGAACATCCGCGATCGCGGCGACGCGCCCCCGCACGCCCTCATCAAGGGTCCTTACAGCCAGCTATTGCATCCCACCGGCCTGGCGCTCAACGTCAAAAACGGCGAGCTTTACGTGACCGATAGCATTCGCAACGGGCTGTTCACGTTTTTGGTGCCGGAGTTGTTCTGACCGGACCGGCGGCGAAGACCGCCGGCGCTAGCAGATCCCAGGGAACGCCGGCGCTAGCGGGGACGGCACTAGTCCATCAGCCCGGCGGTCATGGACCAGCTCACGGAAGAGACGCTGGGTTCGAATGACAACCGTGCGATCAGTTGCTCCACGATCTGGTCCTGTCTGCCAAGCGACCGGATATGGGCCACGACCTTCATCCTGGAGGTGCCTTCGATATCTTCCGTTTTCAGGCCAACCAAGGTGAGAGGATTCTGGGCCATCGTTTGGACCAGGAGAGGCCGGATGTGCGTCTCGTCTTCGGAACGGCAGACCAGTTCCACGAGGTACGCGACCTCCTGCTCGGTCCCCACCTGCTGGATGGGATGGAGACGATACGCGATCGGCCGCAGAACCACGTTGGTGGCCAGCACCGCCACCGCGACGCAAACGGCATAGATCAATTGGCCCAGCCCGCAGATTGCACCTATTGCCGCGGAGCACCAAAGCGTGGCGGCGGTGTTAAGGCCGCGCACCGTCCCGCTGTCCTTAAAGATGACTCCGGCGCCCAGGAAACCGACGCCGGAGACCACATAGGAAACGATCTGCGACTCGTTTCGAACCGATTCGTGTACCAGGAACGCGCACATCACAAAAGCCGAAGCGCCGGCGGCCACGAGAGCGTTAGTCCGGGTTCCGGCAATCCGTTGGCGCCATTGGCGTTCCAGACCAACAACGGCTCCGAGCAGAAGCGCGGTGAACAGGCGCGTCACGAAATCGAAAAGGAACATGGGTCCCCCGTTTTTGGACTTGCGATTAACCGCTCCCTTACGGTCGCGGCTGGGATGCCTTACCTGCAGCCGGTTTTTTACCGCTCCCAGTGCAAGCGGATCGTTTCGACAGAAACCGGCCCGCGGTCCCGATTGTACGCCGGATTCGTGATTCGTTGGAAGTCACCGCTCACGGTCCAGCCGGCTTTCAGGGGCACCGCGTAGTAGCATTCCACGATCTGCTCGGGCCGGTAGTTCAGGCGGCCATCGCCGATGATGAAGCCGTAGCCGCCGGGGGCGAGGAAAGCGCGGTGGTCGCCCGAGAGATAGTTACGGACGGCCGCCAAGCCGACGGTGTCGTTGCGGCGGCCCCAGCGGGCACCTTTGAAGGAAAGCCCGCCGCTCAGCGAGCGATCGATTTCGGTGAATGCCCAGGTCTCGGTTTTGCCGTCGTTCCAGCCGTACCGGCCAAAGACTCCGACGTCTTGGGAAAGGGCCTGTTCTACATTGAGGCCGAAGCCATACTTTTCGACGCCGTCACGTCGCGTGGCGTCGAGGGTAGGCGCTAAGGGCGAGAGGTGTAGGGCTTCGCGGTATGTGCCCGCGTGCTCCTTGTTCTCAAAGGCCAACACGCGAACCGCGCCGTGGCGCCCCGCAATGGTGTGCCGCCGCTCGGATTCGAGCGCCAGGCCACGGTTTCGTCCAACGCGGGTGTCTAGGGTGGGGCCGTTGGCCTCGGTCGGCTCCATAACAGTCGCAGCGCGAAAAGCCCAGTTCCGCATTTCGAGTTCCTGAAAGGTCCCCATGGTGTAGCCGCGAACATCGGCCGGGTAGTCCCACGCCCCGTTGTACATCAATGACCAGTTCATAAACTGCGTGCGAGGGTCGTGGCTATACGAGTTGTTATCGAAGAAGTCGGTGATCGCGAATTTCCCGGTGATCCAGGAAAAACGGCTGACCGGCACGATACCGGGCGCCTGGTTGGGCGCGCTCTCTATGTACTCGACCTCGCCCCCGATGCCAACCGTGTAACGAACGTATCCTCGGGCAAGATATAAGGTCGGGGTTGCGTTGGCCACCCTCGGAATTTCGCCATTCGGGAAACCGGCAATTCCAGTCACGGCGCCGAAACCTCGGCCCCCAGCAACCTCGGGATCGATAACGAAATCCCAATGCCGGTTCAGTCGTGCGCTGAGAAAAGCGGTCCCGGTCACCGAGACGCGGTGTTCCGGGTGGGAAGGCAGGCTGTTCTCGCCTTCATAGAGCGACGGGAACCAGCCATGCTGCTGGCCGATGGAGGTCGCCTGGAAATGGACGCTCCAGGTCCGGCCGGCGGCGGGAGGGGCACTCTGGACATCGGGGGCCGGGCCATCAATCTGCTGGCACCAGCAGGCTCCGTACGCAGCCCAGAAGCCGAGCCAGAGCATGATTAGACGGTTCACGAGCATGGTAATTTCCTCGGTGCCGCCCGCCGTTGCGGCGGGCGACCGTTAAATGCGGTCCCGGCTTCTCGGACATAATTCGCCTACCTTGCGACACCGAACAGCCCGGCTAGCGCCAGCACGCGATAGAAAACGAGGGCGATCATCAGCACCAGGTACGCCCGCAGACTGATTAGCGACCATCTCACGCTGCCAGTCATAGGCATCGGCCCTAGCGCTTCCGTATTGACCTTTTCTTCCGGCAGATCGTCGAGCGGGTGTACTACGACGTAGTGGTCATGCGTCTCGTCATAGCCGTGTTTCCGGATCATTTCCGGATCGAGAACTTGTGTCATGGTGG
>CAZKVF010000314.1:0-15781 GCA_964556085.1 uncultured Solibacteraceae bacterium | reverse complement strand
ACGCATCGGTGATTGGCGGCGCTCCAGCCGCCGCAGTGGTCTTCTCCGGTGAAGTCGACGCCCGCACCCGCAAAGATCCCCGCCTGCGGGAACTCAGCGAGGCGCTGGCACAGGCGGAAGGTGCTGAGAAGAGCCGGCTGCACGCGCGGTGGAACGAGCTCTTCAACCTGGTTCGCTCGGAGAAACTCGGCCAGCTTGCCGATGAGTTCGACTCCGTGCATAGCGTGCATCGGGCCCTTCGCGTGGGCGCGCTGCAACAGATCATTCCTCCGGGCAATCTTCGATCCTTCCTGATCGAATCTGTGGAACAGGCAATGCGGAGATACGAAGGAGATGCAGCCGCCATCGCGCAGGTCTAATGCTCGTTGAATGGCACGAACAAAACGACACGGACGTTCCAACCGATGACAGCTGGCTCAGCCCGCCGGAGCTGGCTACGCTGGCTGGCTTGCGTTTTGCCAAGCGCCGGTCCGACTGGCGGCTGGGACGCTGGACCGCGAAACGTGCCGTCTCCGCTTATTTGGGTTTACCCGCCACCAGCCAAGCTCTCCGGCAATTGGAAATCCGCCCGGCGTCATCCGGCGCGCCTGAAGTGTTATGGGCTAACAGGCCGGCTGTCATTACGATATCACTGAGTCACCGGTCGGGGATCGCGGTATGCGCGGTCGCGCCGGCTGGCGATCCGGCCGTGGCGCTAGGCTGTGACCTCGAGCGGATTGAGCCGCACAGCGACATTTTCCTGGCGGACTATTTTACCGTTGAGGAGCAGTCGCTGGTACAAGAAGCGGCATCGGGTGATCGCTGGCGCCTGCTAGCCCTCCTCTGGAGTGCTAAGGAGAGCCTGCTCAAAGCCCTCCGCCTGGGACTTCGGGCCGACACCCGGTCGGTGAACGTGACGCTCGAATGGCCGTGCGCCATCGGCAGTACGGCGTGGCATCCCTTGCGGGTCCACTTCGCGGATGTTCCTACCCTTTGCGCATTCTGGTGCGAGAGCGCCGGCTTTGTCCGCACGCTCGTGGCGGTTCCGCTCTTCTTTAAGCGGCAGCATTGAACCATCCACGGCGGTGTCCAGCAAACCTTCGAGTTCGTAAGTGGGAGCCTTGTCGACGTCGCATTTAATCCGTGGTGCCGCGCACCGACGAGGCACTCCGCAGGGTGTGCATGAGCTCGTCAATCTGAAACGGCTTGCGAACGAAGCCGCAGTCTTGAGTCGCGCCCACGGTGGTCCGCACCAGCTCTTCTTCGTAGGCGCTGGTGAGCACCACTTTCAGGCTTGGCCGGGCTTCCGCAGCCACTGCCGCCACGTTCCGGGCGGAAGGCCCGGGGATAGTCATATCCAGGAGCATCATGTCAATCTTGATGCTGTTCGCTCGAAGAAGATTGATGGCATCGGCTCCATTGGCCGCGTCGAGCGTCTCGAAGCCGCGCCTGCGCAGGATCTGGGCCAGAGCGACCCGAAGTGCATCGTCATCTTCCACGATCAGAATGGTCGCCACCGGCGGTGGGCTTGCCTCGCCTGCCGGCCGGAGCGGACCGCTTGCCCCGGTCATAATCCCAGTGGAGCGCAGGAATATTTGAAACGTTGTGCCCTTGCCCAACTCGCTCTTGAGGTGAATGGCTCCGCCGAGACCCCGCACGATCCCGCGGACTACGCCGAGGCCCAGGCCGTGGCCCTGGGTTTTGGTGGTGAAGAACGGATCGAATACCCTCGCCTGCGTCTCCAAAGACATCCCCCGGCCGGTGTCCGCGACTTCGAGTTCCACGTAGTCGCCTTCGGCGATCCCTTTCGAGACGGCTTCCGGCCGGTCCATGTTCACGCGCCGGGTGGTCACACGGATGACCCCATCCCGGTCTTCCAGCGCCTCGGATGCGTTGGTCACCAGGTTCATCACGATTTGTTGAATCTCGCCGGTGCTGCCCCGCACGGCTGGAAGATCCTCGCCAAAATCTGTTACCAAAGCAGCGTGCTTCGATATCGAGACCTTGAGCAATTCGACCATTCCTCTGGCCACCTGCGAGACATCGACCAACCCCACCGCCTGGCTCTCTTTTCCGGCGTAGATCATCAACTGGCGCACGATTTCGGCGCCGCGGACAGCCCCATCCCGGATGCGCTTTAACTCTTCTACCGGAGACGAACCGGCCTGATATTCCTCCAGCGCCAGTTCCGCCTGAGCCAGCGTGCCGCCCAAAAGGTTGTTAAAGTCATGCGCAATGCCGCTGGCAAGCGTTCCCAAACTCTCCAGCTTCTGGCGGGCGAAGGTCTCATCTTGCGCGCGCTTTACCTCCGTGATGTCTTGAAAGGCGCCAAATACAGACGCTGGCTGGCCATCCTCATCGACCAACACTTCGGAGACGTACATTACAGCCCGAAGTTCGCCGTCTGGACGGACAATTCGAAATTCGACTGAGCTTTTGCCCTTCTCCTCAATACAATGAAGCGCCCCTCGAGCCACCGCCTCCCTATCCTGGGGTGCGATCAGTTGGAAAAACTCCTCTTGACTCGGGGCGTAGCCGAGCGGCAGTCCGAAAATTCGTGAGCATTCCTCGGACCAGGTCACTTCGCCGCTCTTGAGGTCCTGGTGCCAATGGCCCACATGAGCAAGGCGTTCGGCACTCTTCAGACGCTCTTCGCTTTCACGTAAAAGCTGGTCCGCTTTAACCTGTTCGGTAACGTCCTGGGTGGCCCCCACGAGGTGAAGCAGTGCGCCTTGATTACTCCTGATCGCTTCGGCAATCGAGCGTGCAAACCGCACTTCACCATCCGGCCGGATGAGCCGATACGACACCTCTACAGGCGCTATGCTCAAGCAGATCTTGTGGTTGGCCTCCCAAACCTTTTCGCGATCGTTGGGGTGAACACAGTTAAGGAATTCGAGAAAGTTCGAAGGAGCACTCCCGGACGTTCCAAAGATCCGATGCATCTCATCGGACCAGAAGATCCTGTCAGCGGCGATATCTCGTTCCCAACTTCCGACCTTGGCGAGACGCTGGGCGTCCGTAAGGCGGGCCTCCCTAGCCCGAAGCCGTTCCTCGATCAGCTTCTGGGCGGTTATATCAAGGGCGGAACCGATGAATCCAACAAACTCCTCTCCGCGGTAGACGGGTGTCCCGGAGTCAAGAACCCAGCCATATTCCCCATCAGCCCGCCGCAGTCTAAACTGCACCTGAAAAGCGCGGCGGGAATCAAATGATGAATGATAAATGCCCATCGAGCGATGCAGGTCTTCGGGATGAACTCCGTCGGCCCAGCCTTTCCCTAATTCCTGTTTAAGCGTGCGACCGGTAAACTCCAACCAACGCTTGTTAAAGAAGGTGCAAAGCTTGTCTTGTCCGGATACCCAGATCATTACCGGTGCTGTATCGGCCATATTCCGAAATCGTTCTTCGCTTTCCCGCAACGCGGCCTCGGCCCGCTTCCGCTCGGTGATATCCGAGAACAGGCCTAGAAGCCCGGTCGTCGCTCCGGTATCATCGTAGACGGGCATGCAGGAGATGCTGACCCATATGGGCGATTCATCCGCTCGTCGGAGACGAAAATCGAATGGCCGGCGGTCACCGGCCAGAGTACGAGCGAAATGACGCTGCGCCTCCTCTAGCTCATCCGGGAAGACGCAGCCGAAGCAGGACTGCCGGGGCATCGATTCGAAGTCAACGCCCAGAATCTCAGCCATGCGCCGGTTGCTGAAGATTGTCGAGCCTTGAGGATCGACGACCCAGATGCCCTCGGGTACGGCCTCGACAATACGGCGATACGCCTCGTTGCTGATGCTCACGTTCACATTCGGATTGCACAGGATAACAAACCTGCGTAGTTGGGGTGCGATTGAAGGTGGTGCCGATCGAGACGGTTGTGCTGCATTCATCGCGGTAATACTATAGGCGTCGAGGATCAGATACCGGTTATGACACGTCGGAAAATGCTTGCGACGGCCACCGGCATGGCGGCTGCGGCGGCCCCGCTGCGGGCGGCCAGTGATTCCAAGCCGGGAATCGGGTTCCATCTCGGCGTCTGTACGTACTCGGTCCGCGAGTTTCAACGCAAGCTGGCGATCTCCATGATCAAGCAACTCGGAGTTTCGTACGTCAGCGTGAAGGAGTTCCATTTGCCATACAACTCCTCGGCGGACGAAATCGCCAAGGCAAGAGATGACTTCAGCAAAGCCGGCCTGACGATCGCCAGCGGCGGCAACATCGACCTGAAGGACGAAAACCCCGCCGTGTTGCGGCGCTACTTCGAATACGCTCGAACCTGCGGGATGCCGCTGATAGTGGCCGCGCCCACGCACAAGACTCTGCCAGCAGTGGGGAAGCTAGCGCGGGAGTTCGACATCAGGGTAGCAATCCACACACACGGGCCCGAGGACCCGCACTTCCCTACACCGCAAGTCGTGCTGCGTGCAGTCAAGGATATGGACTGGCGGATGGGATTGTGCATGGATGTGGGGCACTCGATGCGGGGCGGCGCGGACTTGGTCGAGGAGATCGCCAATGCCGGTCCCCGGCTTCTCGATGTGCACTTCAAAGACCTGAAGAACCGCAATGAGAAGGAGAGCCAGTGCGACGTCGGCGAAGGGGTGATGCCGGTGGTGGCGATTTTCCAGCAGTTGCGAAAGACCGGTTACCGGGGTTGCGTGAATTTGGAATACGAGATCAACAGCGATAATCCGCTGCCTGGCATGCTGCATTCCATGGGATATATGAAAGGCGTGCTGGCGGGACTGGATGCATAACATGCTGACGTTGACGCGAAGGCACCTCTGCAAGGGCGCGCTCGCCGCGCAAAAAATGGTTATGAGGGAGAAGCGCGAATGGTACACCAGACAATCCAAGGCACATTTCGTCAAACGAACCTGACCGACGAATCGGCCGAGTACCTGGCTAAACGCGAAGAGCTCCGTCTGGCTGAAATCGAATTGATGCGCCAGCGGGAGCGCGTGGCCGAGCTGCGTCGCCATCTTCCGCCCGGTCCGGCCCTGCAGGATTACAAATTTGTCGAAGGTCCGCTTGATCTGGATTCAGGCGATACACCGACGCGAACGGTCCGGCTAAGCGAATTGTTCACCGCGGAGGGCCGGCCGCTGGCGATTTATCACCTAATGTACGGGAAACGTCAGACCAAGCCCTGTCCGATGTGCACGGCTTGGATCGACGGCATAAACGGAGTCGCACACCACATTGGCGAAAACGTCGACTTCGCAATTGTCGCCGCAGCCGATCCGGCGGCCTTGCGAGCGCACGGCCGCGCCCGTGGCTGGAACCGGCTGCGTTTGTTAAGCGCCGGAGATAACACGTTCAAATACGATCTTGGAAGCGAAGACCGGCAGGGTAATCAGGATTCTACGATTTCGGTTTTCAGCCGGGATGGCCAGGGCGCCGTTCGCCATTTCTACACGGCGCATCCATGGATGTCTTCGGAGATCAAGGAGCGCGGCATAGATCTGCTGAGTCCGATCTGGCACGTCCTGGACCTCACGCCTCAAGGGCGAGGTGACTGGTACACGAAGCTGGAATATCCGATGAGATCGCACGCTTAGAGTGCGAGATAACTGCTGAAATCGCCTCAGCTAAGCCTCGGCTCTTCAAGCGAACGGCGTAGCAAGCCAATCCAGACCTGCTGCGGTCCGAGGGAGCCTGGGACACCGGCAGTATATCGAGGGAGTAATACCAGATTTTGGGGCGGCGGCCTAAGCGCAGTCCGCTCCTCAGTTGTTCAACGTTAACAGTCTGCGCTTAATGCCCCACCCAGCCCACGCAATCGCAGGGGTTTTCCTCTCTTAAAATCTGCAATTTGGCCCTGGCACCAGAATTGCAGCCCGCAGCGGTATGGCATACGCAATCACCGACACCTGCACCAAAGACGAGTTGTGCGTGGCGGCCTGCCCTGTGGACTGCATCCATCCCAAGAAGGATGAACCGCGCTTCGAAGAAGTGCCGCAGCTTTACATTGACCCGGTGGCCTGCATCGATTGCGGCGCATGCATTCCAGTGTGCCCGACGGACTCCGTCTTTGTCCTGGAAGACCTCCCTCCGGACAAAACGCAGTTCGCTGAAGTCAACGCGGCCTACTACGGCTGAGAGGTCGGGCCGGGTTCGCCGGCGGGCGCGGTGCAGCCCTTTCGGGCTGTACGGGTGCTGTCCGTTTGCGGACTGGCGTTGCGCGCCGACTGGAAAGCCGGCGTCAAGGCCGAAGCCCTGCCCACACTATTCGGGATTCAAAATCTGGACTTCGCCTAAGCCCAACTCCCGTACTCCGGCCTCGACCTTGGCGCGATCGCCTACCACGACCCAAACGAGGTTGTTGGGATGGACCACTTCGGCAGCAGCCTTGCCAATATCGGCCAGCGTCAATTCCCGGACTTTCGAGGCGTACGTCTCGTGATAGTTGTCCGGCAGATCGTTGCGCACAAGCTCTTCAATAGAAGCGCTCACCTGCCCAATCGTCTCCTGCGAACCCGGCAGGCGCAGCGTTTCCGTGGTTTTGACCTTAGCCAGTTCCTCCGGCGTGGCCGGCCGGTCTCCCAAAATTCCCCGCAACTCCTTCGATAATTCGGCCATCGACTCCTTCGTTTTATCGGTCTGCACGGGCGCGTATACCAGGAACGGCCGCTGACCACGGGCGTCCATCAGGACCGTCTGGGCGCCATAGGCCCAATGCTTGTCCTCGCGGAGGTTCATATTTATGCGCGCGCCGAAATCGCCGCCGAGAATGTTATTCATGGTCTCGATGGGGATTTCGGTACTTGCGGTTTTATGCGGCGCCACGTTGCCCGCCAGGATCAGCGATTGCTCCGACCCGGGCCGGTCCACCAGGTAGACCACCGGCTTTGAAGGCAGTGCGACGTCAGCCACATTTTTCTTCGGAATATCGCCCGTTTTCCAGCTCGCGAACAGTTTTTCCAGCTTTGGCCGTATTTCCGCCATGCTGGTATCACCCACGATAACGAGTGTCGAGTGATTTGGCCTGAACCACGTATCGTGGAACTTCACGAGGTCATCGCGGGTCAGTTTGGTGACGCTCTCGGGCGTTCCCGACCCCGTAAACGGCTCCGAGTAGGCGTGGCCCTTGCCATAAATCAGTCCCGGCAGGAGGCGCAAGCCCGCCTGTACGGGCGTGGCCCGCTCCCGCTGGATGGAACTGAGCTGCAACTGCTGTGCGCGGCGAAAGTCGGATTCCGGGAACACAGGGTTTAGTACGACGTCTGCGTACACATCCAAAGAGCCATCCAACTTGGCTTTCATGGCGGAAAGGCGCACCGTAAGGTAGTCGACCGAGCTTACGACGTTCAGGCGAGCTCCAAGCTGGGCGAGTTCTTCGTTCAAATCGAGCGAGGAGCGTTTTTTGGTCCCGCCATCGAGCAGGGACCCCAGGAGGCGGGCGGTTCCCGGCGAGGCGAACTGGTCGGCCGCATAACCCGAATCCACTATCAGGCTGAAACTCACGAGCGGAATCTCCTGCCGCTCGGCCAAGATGATTTTCAGGCCGTTGGAGAGCGTCGCGCGCTCAAGTCTGGGGAGACGCGGTTCCGGAGCCTGCCCGGCCGCTGGTAGTTTGGAGCGATCGGCCGCCTGTGTCATGGGCTTGGGGTCGCCGTAAGGATGAATTTCGAGCGTGTACTCGCCGTCGGAAAGCCAGCGCTTGGCCGCACTCTGCAATTTCTCCGGCGTTGCTGTCCGCACGCGCTCCAGTTTCGTCCGATAAGCCGCGGGGTCGCCCAGATAGACCTGGCTCTGCGCCAGCACATCGGATTTACCACCGAAGCCGCCGATCCGGTCCACGCCGCGAATGAAATTGGCCAGGTACTCGGTTCGGACGCGTTCGACCTCCTGCGGCGTCGGTCCGTCCTTCAGAAACCGGCTTAGCTCCTCTTCGAGAGCCTTCTCGACCTTCGCCAAGTCCACGCCCGGTCGGGCCATGGCAGTGAGCTCAAATTGGCCGCCGATTTCGCGCGGGTTCACAAAGGCAGCCGCGCTGGTGGCGATCTGATCGTCGTACACAAGGCGCTTATAAAGCCGCGAAGTCTTGCCCGAGCCAAGAACATCGCTGACCAGATCAAGATAATCGGAGTCCTCATTGCCGAATTCCGGAATATTCCAGACCTTGTCAATACGCTCCTGGGGCACGCGGTCCTGGGTTGCAGCCCGGTGCGAGCCGGACATAGGCGCAACCGATACGCGCGGGCGCGTCAGCGGCGGTCCAGGTGGAATCTCGCCGAAATACTTTTCCACCTTCTCGTGGACAGTTTTCGGGTCAACGTCCCCGGACACCGCCAGCACGGCGTTCGACGGGCCGTAGTAGGTTTGGAACCACTCTTTCACGTCATTCAGAGAAGCAGCATTCAGGTCCTCCATCGAACCGATCGTGCTCCAGGAGTACGGGTGCCCGGAAGGATAGGTATCGTGCTGTTCGATCTCCTCCACCATCCCGTAGGGCTCGTTTTCGTCTTGCCGCTTTTCGTTCTGTACCACCCCGCGCTGCAAATCGAGGGTTTGCTGATCGATTGCTCCGACCATGTAGCCCATGCGGTCGGATTCGAGCCACAAAACCTGGTCGAGGCCGGAAACGGGGACAGTCTCGAAGTAATTGGTCCGGTCCTCATTGGTGGTGCCATTCAGGTCGGTGGCGCCCAGTCGCTCCATGGCATCAACATACCGCTGCTTGTAATGTTCGCTGCCTCCGAACATCAAGTGCTCGAAAAGATGCGCGAAGCCGGTTTTCCCTGGCCGTTCGTTTTTCGACCCGACGTGATACCACACGTTGATCGCCACAATAGGCGCTTTATGATCCTCGTGGACGATGAGCGTCAAGCCGTTGGGCAGAACAAATTTTTGAAACGGAATATCTATTTCCTGAGCCAAAACCGGCAGACTGCAAACTAAGGCAAGAGCTAATGACTTCGACATCCTGTTGATTCACGCGATCCGGGGCGCGCGACCTCCTTCTGAGGACTGTAGCATGGCTGCGTGGACGGCGGGCTGAGCAGGGGCTGGATGCACCACAGCAGGGAGGGTCGCTCCGGCCGGCTAGCAGGCCCGATCCTGTAGCATGGGAAGGGATGGCCGAACCGGAAGCAGCGGTGGCAATTGTGCATGCGCGCAGCATGGAGGAAGGTCTGGCGGAATCAGTCCTGCTGATTCGCCGGACCGAGCGCGAGAGCGACCCCTGGTCGGGCCACTGGTCTTTCCCCGGTGGTCGCCGTGAGCCGTGCGACCGCGACCTTGTCGAGACCGCTTTGCGCGAGTTGGGCGAGGAGTGCGGCATTGTTCTGGGCCGCGAGCACCTGGAGGCGTCGCTGCCCCCAGCCATGGCCGGGCGGCGCGTGGGGCGTGTCATGATCGTGGCGCCCTATTTGTTCCGCGCACCGGCGGAGCTGCCGACGAATCTCGACCCCGAGGAAGCCGCCGAGGCAGTTTGGGTGCCGCTTTCCTTTGTGCGCGACCCGGCGCGGCACTGCCTGACGCCGGTCCCCCGCCTGCCGCCTGGCAGAATCTTTCCCGCAATCGAACTGAACGGCGTGCCGCTATGGGGTTTTACTTACCGCGTCCTCACGCAATGGTTGGGGCTGCACTCCAACGTTGCGGGGGAACAGCCAGGGTTTCAAGCTGCCCGCCTGTTGCTCGAATTTCTATTGGCAGAAGGTATGGAATTGCGATACGAATGGATGGATAGCACCGAGGACCCCCATCCCGTCCGGATCGCTGGCGTAACGGGACCGATCCCTGTGGATGCAGTTCTGGCGCACCTCGCTTTGCCCGGCAACCAAATACCGCCAGTCAGTTCATTAGAAATCCACTCCGACGCCATTCGCGTGCTGGGCCTCGGCCAGGAAGAGTACGTCATCGAAGCCGGGTGAGGACACGCAAGCGGTGGGCACGGTGCGGGGGGCAGCGCCGCAACGCTTCCAGTTCGCACACGCGGCTTCTGCTCACCACACTCTGCACGCATTCTCGCTGACCGACATGGGCTGGCCGGCCCTGCATGCGAATGCCTTCTGAAATTCGGGCATATTGCGGATCACTCCCCAGACGCGGTATTTTCCCGGTGAGTGCGGATTGGTGAGCGCCAGCAGCCGCGCCTGCTCGGGCGAGGTATTCTCACACCAGACCTGGGCGTACCCCAGGAAGAATCGCTGCTCGGGGGTGAAGCCATCCACTTTTCCCTGCGTCCCGTTTAGCAACTCCTGCAGAGCCATGTAGGCGATGCGGACGCCGCCGTTGTCGGCGGTGTTTTCGCCCAGCGTGAGCCGGCCATTCAGCTTCACGTCATCGACCGCCGTAAAGCTCGAGTATTCGTCGGCAATGCAAGCTGCCCGCTTCTCGAATTCCTGCGCGTCTTTGGAAGTCCACCAGTCGCGGAGATTGCCGGCGGCGTCGAATTTCCGACCCTGGTCATCGAAGCCATGTGTCATCTCATGTCCGATGACGGCGCCGATCGCGCCAAGATTGGCTGCGGGATCGCGTTGGGGATCGAAAAACGGCGGCTGAAGGATGCCGGCGGGAAAGTTTATGCTGTTGAACTCGGCATTATAGAACGCGTTCACTGTAGGGGTAGTCATGTTCCATTCGGTTTTGTCAGTGGGCTTGCCGATGCGCGCCAGCCTGCGTTCCGATGCTGCTTCAGCAGCTCGCAGATTGTTGCCGAAAAAATCATCCCGGCTAACGGCCACCCGGCTGTAGTCGCGCCATTTCCTGGGGTAACCCACGTTGTTCGTGATGGCGTGCAGCTTAGTGATGGCGGCCTGCTTGGTTTCCGGCGTCATCCAATCGAGCGCATGGATTTCATTTTCCAGCGATTTCTCCACAGCCTCGACCAGTTGCGTTATCCGCCCGTTGGCATCCGAGCCGAAAGCGGTCTGCACGTACTTCTGCCCAAGCAGGTCGCCCAGATTACTGTCGATCAGGTTCACGCAGCGGCTGGGCCGCGGCCGCTGCTCGCGCGCGCCGCCCAGGTAGCGTCCCCAGAAATCGAAGTCCTCGTTCTCAAAGGCGGGCGAAAGCTGCGGGGCCGCGCGGCGCAACACATGATACGTCAGGTACGCTTTCCAGGTCTCAAGCGGCTGATCGAGCGGCAGCGCTTTGACGTAATCGGGCCACTCGACATCAACCTTATCAAACCCCGGCGCGCCGATGCCGTGGAAGTAGTCATCCCAGGAAAACGCCGGCGCCAGTGCCGCCAAATCTCTCCTCGGCATCAGATGATACGTTTTGTCCGGATCGCGCCGCGAGACCCTGTCGAGCGCGGGCTGCGCGAGCAGTGTTTCCAGTTCGAGCACCATATGAGCATGCCTGCCGGCGGCGTCCGAAGACTCGCCCGCAAGCTGGAAGATTTTCGTCACGTGCTGTTCGAATCGCTGGCGCGTCTCTACCGATTTGGCGTCGGTCTTCAGGTAATAATCGCGGTCCGGCAGCGAGAGGCCGCCTTGGGCAAAGCCGGCGATCATGTGCCCCGAATCCTTGGGGTCCGGCTCCGAGGTGAACCGAAATAGAACATTGATACCCTGGCGGTGCAGCCGGGACACCTCGCCCGCCAGATCCGCGCGATCGCGCATGGCTTGGATCCGATCGAGCTCCGGACGGACCGGAGCGATACCCTTCCTCTCGATGGTCACGGTGTCCATGCAACTGCGGAAGTAATCGCCGATCTTTTGATCCAGCGAGCCGCGGGGCGCCTTCAACGCCGCTGCTGTCTGAACCATATCGAGCAGGACCTTCTCGTTGCGGTCGCTCAGCTCGGTGAACCGGCCCCAGCGGGAGCGGTCGGCCGGCAAAGGGTTTTTGGCGATCCAGTTGCCGCAAGCGTACTGGTAGAAGTCTACGCAAGGGTCAGCCGCCGAACTCATGGCATTGGTATCGATGCCGGAAGCCGCTCGGGCAGCGAGAGGAAGAAAAGAAATCACGAAAACCAATCGAGCATGCATCAGTTCGGCTCCGAGTTTAAACTCTTTGTGCCAACGACCTTCAGCCAGTTGAGCTGTTTCCACAATGAACAAGTGGGAACGGCACTAGCAAGATTACACCAAAGAATTCTGCCCCGGGCGGGCAGGACAATCCTCCCGACGGGTAGGACACGCCTCCGGCCTGTCAAATGTTTGTGGGCGTGCCCTGCTACTCTTCCCGATTGGCACGGCGCCGTGGAAATGTGGTTCCACGAAATATTTCGTTTACTTCGAGTAACTTCCGCAAGATAGGTACCACTGGACGATACTTTTTGGGAGGCAAAGGGTTGATAATTCCGATATCGTTCGTGTGAGGGTACTATGAAGCTACTCCTAGTCGCAGGGGCACTCCTAACGCTGCACACGGTGTACGCCCAAACAGGGGATTCAGCCGGGCCGCCGCAGTTCACACCGCTAATGGCAGCCCGGACCGGCAATATCGATCCGACGCCCGTCCTCGACGATCGCACGGCCGAGCGTTTCCTCGATCAGGCGACCTGGGGGCCGACGTCGACCGACATTCGGTACTTGCAGAAGATCGGTATTCACAGATGGCTGCACGAGCAGTTTCAGATGCAGCCGTCGGATCTGCCCGACCAGCCCATACTGGATTCCAGCGGGAAGACCAACACCGATTTCACGCCACTGCAGCGGGCTTTCTTCCAGAACGCCGTCAACGGGCCGGATCAGCTCAGGCAGCGCGTGGCGTTCGCTTTGTCGGAGATCTGGGTGGTTTCGGCCGTCACAGTGCGGCCGGCGTATGCCTACGCGCCGTATTACCGCCTGTTTATCCAGAACGCATTCGGCAATTACCGGGACATCATGAAGGCCGTGACGCTCAGCCCTGCGATGGGCACGTATCTGAACATGGCCAACAACAACAAGGGCAACGCGGCCAAGGGTACGTCCGCCAACGAGAATTACGCCCGGGAGCTGATGCAGTTGTTTACTATCGGGCTGACACAACTGAACCTGGACGGGACGCCACTGCTCGACGGGAGCGGCAACCCCACACCCACTTACAACCAGGCCGTGGTGACCAATACGGCGCGCGCGCTGACTGGCTGGACCTATCCGACTGCACCTGGGGCTACCCCAAAAGCTAATAACCCCGCGTATTACAGCGGCCAGATGATTCCCGTAGAGACGAACCACGACATGACTTCCAAGGTGATTATCGGGGGGACCACTCTTGCCCAAAACCAGACCGCCGAACAAGACCTGGAGGCCGTACTGGACGCGCTCATGGCTCAGCCCACCATGGCGCCATTCATCAGCCGCCAGTTGATCCAACACCTGGTAACCAGCAATCCCAGCCCCGCCTATGTCCAGCGCGTGGCCAATGTTTTCAAAGACAACGGCTCGGGCATTAAGGGCGACATGCGAGCGGTGATCACGGCGATTCTGACGGCTCCGGAAGCGCGCTCGGGCGACGATCCCAGCCTCCCTGGTTATGCGGGTTTCGGCCATTTACGGGAGCCGGTCATGTTTCTAACGGACATATTGCGCGCGTTCAACGCGCAACTGACTCCTGCCAGCGTGATCTATAATTTCGCCAGCCAGTTGGGCCAGAACCTGTTTTTCCCACCCACCGTATTCAGTTACTTCTCGCCGCTGTATACGCTGGAAGACGGAACGCCGGCCCCCGAATTTCAACTCTATTCCACGCAAACTGCCGCGACACGCGCCAACATTGTGAACGCGGTGATCTACGGGACGCTGGACAAGAACACCAAGCTTGACTATTCGGAGTTTCTACCGTATGCGAACAACGTGGCGATGTTGGTGGATCACATCGGCTACGTGTTCACGCATCATTCGATGTCGCCCGAACTGCAGCAGGCAGCCACAAACGCCGCGAACGCGGCCACCACGCCGCTGGCGAAGGTGCAGGCCGCGCTGTACGTCGTGTTGACATCGGGCGAGTACCAGGTCATTCAATAAGGGGACAAGAACATGCTTTCGCGTCGAGGAATCATCCGTCTCGGAACGGCTTCGGTAGGAACGCTGGCATTGCGGCAATTCGGGCTGATGCCCGCGATGGCGCAGAGCGTGACAGACTATCGCGCTCTGGTTTGCGTTTTTCTGTTTGGCGGTAACGACTCGAACAATACCATTATCCCCACCGACGATGCCAGTTACACGGCATACCAGTCGGCCCGCGGTGTGCTTGCCGTGCCCATGAGCGCGATGGCGCCGGTAACCAGCGTCTCGGGCGCGCCCTACGGTTTTCACACGCTGCTCAAAGAACTGGCCAGCCTCTTCTCCAGTAAAGAACTGGCCGTGGTAGCCAACGTGGGCTCCCTGGTTCAACCCGTCACTCGAGCGACATACCAGGGAGCGCAGGCGCCGGTGCCCGCGAACCTGTTTTCGCACCTCGACCAACAGGCGCAATGGCAGACGTCCGTAGCACAGGGGAACGCTGTGAGCGGCTGGGCCGGGCGAGTTGCCGACTACATCGCGGCGCAAAAGATCAATTCCAGTTCGTTTCCCACGGTGCTTTCCCTCTCCGGAAATGTTCTGGAAGGCGCCGGCGTGCACACCCAGAGCATCGCTATGAACGCCGGCGCATCTCTGCAACTCGCCGGCTTCAACACGTCAGCCCCGTCTCAGGCTCGGCTTACCGCGTTGACCAACCTGCTGACCACGGATAACGGTGTGTCGCTCGTGCAGGCGGCCAACCAGGTAATGTCGATGAGTATCGACGACGCCAAGCAACTAGCCAACGCACTGGGCAAGGCTACGGCGCTCAAAACCACATTTCCGAGCACAAGCCTAGGCGGCCAGTTGAAGCAGGTGGCGCAGATTATCCAGGCTCAATCGCTGCTGGGCATGAGCCGCCAGATCTTTTTCTGTTCTCTAGGCGGCTTCGACACCCACACCGGCGAACTCGGAACCTTAAACGGCCTCTATCCGCAGCTCAGCCAGGCACTGGCGGCTTTCTACGATGCAACCCAGGAACTGGGAGTAGCCGACAAAGTCACCACGTTCACGGAATCCGACTTCAACCGGACGTTCCAGCCAACCTCAGGCGACGGCAGCGACCACGCCTGGGGCGGTCACCATCTGGTGCTCGGCGGCGCTGTTCAGGGCGGCCAGATTTACGGCAAGTTCCCGACGTTCCAACTGGGCGGTCCGGACGACACCGATGTCCGCGGGCGTTGGATCCCCACTACTTCCATCGACCAATACGGGGCCACGCTGTGTTCCTGGTTCGGTATCCCAAATACGGCGCTGCCAACGGTGTTTCCGAACCTGATCAATTTTAGTGCGGCGAATTTGGGGTTCCTGGGATAAAGCCGGCCGCGCTATTGGTGCGGCCGATCCGATGTCGTGCTTATTTGGGCGAATCGATCGCAGCCTTTATCAGATCTTTGGCGGCGATCGCTCGGTTGAGGACGGTCATAGGGGCTGAACCGCGAACAATGGCGCCCATCCCAAGATGCGTGACGCCTAACGACCGAAGATGCTTCGCCTCGTTCACCCAATCCGCCTCGCCTCCGCGCCCAGTGCTCACGTTGGCCTGCAACCCGAATAACGCGATATCCCGTCCCTCCTGGCCGAGGTGATACCGAAGTCGGTCGATTATGGGGCGCGCGTCCTGGCCGGGCATCAGCAACGGCATCCAGCCGTCAGCGAGTCGCGCCACTCGCCGCAAGAGCGGTTCTTTGAATCCGCCGCCTATCCAAATCGGAATCGGGCGCGCAGGACGTGGATTGATTCCGACGCGATCGAGTTTATGCCATCGGCCCTCAAAGGTGACCAAGTCCTCGGCCCAGAGCTTCCGGAGCACCGTGATCTGCTCCTCCTGGCGTGCTCCGCGTGTATGGAAGTCTTCATTAAGT
>CAZKVF010000313.1:0-8657 GCA_964556085.1 uncultured Solibacteraceae bacterium | reverse complement strand
TTCTTCGAATTGATCCAGGATGATCAGCAGGTCGCGCCCGATTCGTTCGGCGGCCGTCTCCAGCAGTTTCGTCAGGTTTTCCGGCGGCGTTCCGTTGACCGGCGGCGCTACCGGATTCGCGGCCACCGCCGCGTCCCGCAGGGCCTCGCGCAACCGCGGCAGAGTTTCGCCCTGCCAGTTGCGAAAGTAGACCACCGCCGCGCGCGGCGGTTCGCCGCTGGCGCGCGCCTGCGCGGCCCGCTCCTCGATCCCGGTGACCACGCCGGCGCGCAGCACCGAGCTTTTGCCCACGCCGCTCGCGCCGTACAGGATGGTCAGCCGCGAAGCGAACAGGTTGGCGATGATCACGCGCTGCTCGCGCTCCCGCCCGAAGAAGAAACGCGCGTCCTGCTCCGTGTAAGGCACCAGGCCGACGAACGGTGACTCAACGATCGCTGGTTCCATCGCCTCCCCCGGCAGTCGCGGCGTCGGCAGCGATTGGCTGGGCCTGCTTCATCCTGGCAACGAAATCGTCGATAGTAATGTCGAAAATGGTCAAATCGCGCTTCAGCCAGAACTGGTACTCGAGCGGCGGCGGCGTGTGTTGGATGGCCCACGAGCCGTAGCGGCGCGGCCACTTGCGCCAGATCTCGTGCAGAACCACGCGCAGGTTCCAATCTTTAAGCCCGTACCCGAGGAAAAGAAAATGGCTCTCGCCAAAAAAATCCGCGATTACCGCGGGAATGGCGCTCTGTTGCGCGATCCGCGACAAGAACTGCACGTAGTGGTCTTCCGTAATAACGTAACTTTCACGCGTTTTGTCGTTCCGATCCGAAGCGCCGTGCATCTTGTAGATCACCGGCACTGAACCGAGCTTGAGATCCATTTCGTTGGGGTGGACCTCCTTGGGCGCGGCCGCACCATGCTCCCACACGAGGACCGTCGGCTGCTCGGTGGTCCGGTAAATGACGGTATGAAACGGGCGGCTCTTCTTCCGGAAGGCGCGTTCCATCAGGTCGTCATAATTGGTTGTCACTATCAGCGGGCAAGGATACTCCGCCAACAATTCGTGGAGATCCCCGCAGCCGTATTCCTTGGCAAAGATATCGTGAAGTTCGTCGCCGAGCCCGGCTGGCCCGTTCAGGCCGGCGAAATACTGCGCCACGCGTGTCAGTTCCAGTTCCGGAGAAGGGAACTCGGTCAACTGTCCAAGGTAGTCGGAGAGTTCTCCGGCTTTGGGCAGAAAGTCGTCTTCGGGCGACTTCCACTTGTTGGCGCCGGTGCGCCCGACCAGGGACGCTCCTGCTCCGAGGAACGGGATCACCTTACCCCTTTTCAGGCGGCTGTGAATGTATGTGTAAGGGGGCTCCGGCATTAGGAATGTACGAAATGGCCCTAATTATAACCGATAACTTCTGCCTTGGCTTAACCGGGCCACAATGTTCACAACCCCCGGCCCCACTGAATTCCCCTGTATTTGAATCACTTAGCCGTATCAATCGCCCTACACCCCTTGTCTCTCCTGCTACCCTGATATCGGACTAGGGAGTCTTAATCCTGGCTCTGGCGTCTGTTTTCTTCATTCTGTGTTCTGAATTTCTCTGTTCTGTAATTCCTTCTTATGGCCACCCTCAAACAAATCGAAGCGAATCGTCGAAATTCGAAACTATCTACTGGACCCACTTCCCTCGAAGGGAAAACTGCTATCCGCATGAATGCCCTGAGAACCGGCATTGATGCGCAATCCCAAATCATCACCGGCGAGGATCCCGAAGACCTCGAGCGCCTCACCGCCCGGTATTACGACCGTTTCCAGCCGCAAGGCCCCGACGAGGCAGCCCTGATCGATGACGCCATCTCCTCCGATTGGCTTCTCCGCCGCCTCCGCAAAACCGAGGCCCAGCTCTGGGATCGCTCCACCACCGAAACTGCCGCCGACAATCGCAAGTGGGGACGCAAGGCCGAGGCCTATCCTCTGGCGGCCGCGTTCCGTGATCAGCAAAAGGTCTTCGAACGGCTACAACGCCGCATCTCCGCCGCCGAGCGCTCGCTCCGCGCCGCCCTCGAAACCGTCGCCCGCCTCCGCAAGCTGGGCCTTAAGGTGGGGCAGGCGGTTTCGCCTGCAAATCGCACACCCCAGCAGCCGCCCGCTGAGCCCTCCGTAACTCCTTCAAACCAAACTTCGAACTCCGAAATTGGCTTTGTTCCTGAAACTCAGGTGGGGCCGGCGATCTTGTCGCCGGCCAATATAGGAGAGGTTCCCGAAGTTGCATCCCGAGTTCCACCTGTCGATCCCCGGTCCTCGACCTCCAATCCGCCCATCCCCGACCCGTCATGATCCGATTCTCCGGGAATCCAACTCGTCACTTGTGCTTGACAATCCCGGGGGGTTGGGCCATGCTTATCAACATTACAGATTTCCTGTAAGGTTGGCCGGTCCCATCTCAAGGCCCCTACCCCGAAGTAGCGACAAGCAATACAAAATGGCGGCCGCTGCGCAGGAAAAAAGGGGGCAGTATGACGAGTGTTCCGGTTTGGAAGCGGCTTCTCGGGGCAACACTACTAATTTCCGCGTGGGTTCCCGCGGCGCATAGTCAAACGGCTACGGCCACAGTTTCCGGGCGAGTAACCGACAGCGGAGGCGCTGTGCTCGTGGGGGCCACAATCGACCTCACCAGCATCGAGAGAGGCACCGCTTCGACCCTCGCCACCAATGAAGCCGGCATTTATGTTTTTCCCAGTGTTCTGCCGGGCCACTATCGCATAACGGCACGGAGCCAGGGCTTCAAGCAGGGCGAAGCGCGTGATCTCCTGGTGGAGGTTGGCAGCCGGCTGGAGCAGAATTTTCAACTGGAGGTCGGATCGGTTCGGGAATCGGTGACGGTCGAGACCGCGGAGTCTCTGGTGAACACCGTCTCGTCAACGGTCAGCTCCGTTGTATCCGGGGCGCCGGTTCAGGACTTGCCCCTGAATGGCCGGGACACCTTGCAGCTCGCGCTGACGCAGCCTGGAGTGACGCCGCAGCTTATCGGGACTCCCGGGAATCAAAGCATCACGGGATTTGCGGGCAACGGGTTCTCGATCGCGGGCGGCCGATCGAATTCCGTTACCTACATGCTGGACGGCGGCGTCAACAACTCCGTTGCCAACAGCACGGCCGTGGTCGATCCCAACCCCGATACGATTGCCGAGTTTCGAATCCTGACCAATAACTACTCCGCCGAGTACGGACGCAGCAATGGCGGCGTCGTAAACGTCCTTACCAAGTCCGGTACCAACGGTCTTCACGGCACCCTATACGACTATTTGCGTAACAAGGACCTCAACGCCAACAATTTCTTCAACCAGGCCACGCCCGGAGCTTATTCGCCGGTTCCTACATTGATCCGCAATCAGTTCGGAGTCACGGCGGGCGGCCCGCTGACCATCCCGAAAGTTGTTAACGGCAAAGACCGGTTCTTCTGGTTCTTCGGCTACCAGGGACAGCGCCAGAACTCCGTCACGGTGAATCCGCAGGTTGGCACATTCACACCCGCGGAACTCGGCGGCGACTTCTCGCACGCGGTCAAAGGCGGACCCGACCCCGGTGTAGCAGCATTTCTGGCAGCTCACCCCTATTTTCAATCCAACCCCGCACTGGCATCGCAGGCCATTATTGATCCGGCCAGGATCGATCCCGTGGCACAGGCCTTCATCAAGAGCGCGCCTATCCCGACCAGCCCGACCGGCATCCTCACGCCGAATGGAACCGCACAGGACAATCGCGACGAATTTCTCGGAAAGACGGATTTCCAGATTAACCCCGCCGAACGGCTGTCGGTAACTCTTGTGCGGAATCACAATCCGGTCCTCAATCCGTTTCCCGGCGGCTCCGCCCCCGGCTATTCCGTTTTCAATCTTACGGATACTTACTTCGGAGAGATTACTCTAACTTCGGTGATTACCCCGACTCTACTGAATGAGGCGCACTTTACCAGCCAGCGCATCGTTACAGGCAATAGTGGTTATGCCAGCCCCTTGCCCTCGGCCCCATCACTCGGGTTTCAGATCACTCCGGACGCGAGCACGGCCCCGCCGATCATCTCATTTAGTGTCACGGGATTGACTCTGGGGTATAACAGCGGCAGCGTTCCTGGTAAGTACGCCGACACGTCTTACTTCTGGACGGACAACCTGAGCTGGACCAGAGGCGTGCACACATTCAAGTTTGGGGGGTCGTTTGCGATCGTCCAGAACAACGGACAGTTCGCTTACGAAACGAACGGCACGCTTACCTTCAGCGGCCCCACGTCGGCGGGCGGGATCGGTTCGGGGAACGATCTTGCCGATTTTCTGTTCGGTCTTCCCAACACTTACACGCAATGGCCGAATGCTTTCAGCTCCGCTCACGGCCATCAGTACGGGATCTTCGCGCAGGATGAATGGAAACTCCGGCCCAATTTCACGCTTACACTTGGCGTACGCTACGAGTACAACACACCTAAATTCGATCCCCAGGAACGAAACTACATGATCATTCCGGGCCAGCAGTCCACGAAGTTTCCCTTGGCCCCACTGGGACTGAATTTTCCGTGCGATCCGCACGCGCCCTGTCCCGGCGTGTATTTTCCGGACAAGAACAACTTTGCCCCACGGTTCGGCTTCGCTTACGATCCCTCCGGAAAAGGGCGAACCAGCATTCGCGGCGGTTTCGGCGTCTTCTACGACGTCTTGAATGCTCAGGATATCCAGTGGCAAAACGGGACCGTCCCCTTTTATTCTTCCGCTGTCCTCACATACACCAAGGCGAACGTTCCGGCCAATGGTCCTTCGACCATCCTGTCCGATCCCTACGGGACAGCGGGCGTGGTCAATCCGTTCCCCTCGAAACCGCTTAGCCCGAGCCTGAACTTTCAGAAGGCCGGATTCCTGCCTTTCGGACCCAATAGCGTTCTGATTGATCCCAATCAGCGCAGCCCGTACACCTACGGCTGGAATCTTACGGTGCAGCAGGCGCTCGGCTCCGGCATGGCGATGCAAGTGGCTTATGTGGGCAACTCTTCTCACAAGCAGATCGTGAACGTCGAAGACGATCCGTTTATCCTGGGTACAACGCAGCGCCCGCTGAACTTGCAGCCGGGCTTGCAGTACCCCAATGCCTTCGCATACATGTCGGTGGATAAGTCGCTAGGCAGTTCCAACTACAACGGCCTCTTGGCCAGCGTCACCAAACGCATCGGCAATTCGGTCGTGGGGGAGACATTCTTCACTGCGGCTTATACCTACTCCAAAGTCTTAAGCGACCAGGACGCCTACCTCCAGGCTATTTCGGCGTACAACCAACACCAGTTCTACGCGCCGGCCGCATACGATACCAGGCAACGGTTCGTACTCAGCGGCGGTTGGCAGCTTCCGTTCGATCGCATGTGGTCCAGCGGTCCGAAACGTCTGACGGGCGGATGGAGTTTATTTCCGATCTTCAGCACGCAAACCGGTTTTCCAGTGGATTTCAGTTCGGGCCTTTCACGCAGCGCGTCCGTTCCCGGGCCGGGCGGCGATGGCGTTCCGTCGATCGTGCGGCCGTATTGGACCGGCGGCAGCGAGCAAATGCTGGACCCCCGGAACGTAGAAACATTTACCATAAATGGAGTGCAGCGCACGGGACACTTCTTCTTCAACCCGAGCGCTTTTATGATCCCGGCCTGCTATGCGAGCACTGCGCCCCCGGGGACTGCCGGCGGCTGCCCGGTTCCCACCTACGGCAACCTCCAAAGAAACACCTTCCGCGGACCTGGCCTGACGAATTTCGATCTGTCGCTGGAGAAGAAAACCATCCTGTCTGGCGATCGCATTCAACTGTTGTTCCGGGCCGAATTCTTCAACGTTCTGAACCACACCGAGTTCCTGTCGCCCTTCGGCCAGGTCTCGGCGCGCTCGGCGCTCATTGGCCAAGTCACATCAGCGAAGGATCCGCGAATCGGACAACTCGCGCTCAAGCTGGTATTTTGACTACTGTTGCCAAATATCATTGTGTGGGGCAGGCTTCAACCTGCGGACCGTATGTGGGGCATGCGCTTTCGCCTGCCAACCGCGCGCAGCGCGGCTCTTGTTTCCAGGAGGCGTCCATGAAGATTAGTCGACATCTGCTGGCCGCTGCCGTTCTCGCCGCCTGCCTGATCGCAGCGGCCAAGGCGCAGCCAAAACCCTCGAACGCCGAATGGCGCACGTATGGCGCCGACAAAGCCTTCACCCGGTACTCTCCGCTCGATCAGATCAATCGCGAGAACGTGAAGAACCTGCGATTTGTCTGGCAGCGCCCGGCCGTAGATCCGCTGGTCATGGACAAGTTTCCGGATCTGATCCCCTCCAACTACTTTCGGGGCACGCCAATCATGATTGACGGCGTGCTCTATGCGCCGGATGGCGTGGGCTTGATCGAGGCGTTCGACGCCGCGACGGGAAAGACCAAATGGGTGCAGCAGCCCGTCGAGCCGACTCTGAGGGAGGCGTCCGCGCAAAGCACGCGCGGCGTGGCTTATTGGCGCAAGAATGCCGACGAACGGATTGTCTCCATTCGAGGCGAGTATCTTTACTCCCTCAATGCGAAGACTGGCCTTCCCGACCGGCAGTTCGGGGAAAACGGAAGAATCTCGCTGAACCGGCATACTTTCGATGAAGCGAAATACTTCGGGTTTCCCGGCCCCTTCATCGTCAACGATGTCATCGTAGTGGGCGGCAACGGAGGAGGCAAAGCGAGCGGCGGCTATGGCGATGGTGGATACGATGGCAAAGCCGAGCCGGAAAACATCCGTGGCTTTGACATCCACACCGGCAAACAGCTCTGGACGTTTCACATCCTTCCGCAAAAAGGCGAACCCGGATACGACACCTGGGGTAAAGGTTCGGCCGAGTATGTCGGCAACATGGCGGCATGGGCTTCGCTGACCGCCGACGAAGAACTTGGTTACGTCTATATCCCGCTGACGGCTCCCACAGCTTCTCATTATGGCGGCCATCGGCCCGGCATCAATTTGTACTCCGACAGCCTGGTCTGCCTCGATACCAAGACCGGCAAACTGGTCTGGTACTACCAACTGATCCATCACGACCTGTGGGAATATGACGCAGCCACCTCGCCAATTCTGGGCGACATCACAGTCGATGGCAAACGAATCAAGGCTGTCATCGCTTCCAACAAGACCGGGTTTCTATACGTATTTGACCGAGTGACTGGTAAACCGGTGTGGCCAATTGAAGAAAGACCCGTCCCCTCGTCGACTGCACCGGGCGAGGAGGCTTGGCCTACTCAGCCTTTCCCCACCAAGCCGCCCGCATTCGATCGGCAGGGATTTAGCGAGGCCGACCTGATTGACTACACGCCGCAGTTGCATCAGAAGGCGATGGAAATCGCGAGCCACTATGTCATGGGGCCTCTCTTCACGCCTCCATCAGTGAGAGGTGACGGGCCGGACGGCAAGCGTGGGACGCTCGTGATGCCGGGCGGCTGGGGTTCCGGCAACTGGAATACGGGAGCCTTCGACCCGGAAACCGGCATGTATTACGCCGTTTCCATGACTCAGGCCGGAGCGTTCGCTTTGATTAGGAATCCTGACCCCAAAAATCCTTTACTGTACGGAACGGGTCGCCTGCCGGGTGCACCTCGCGTGCCGCAGCAACAACAGGAAGGCGGCGCCCTCACGATCGACGGGCTGCCGATCTATAAGGGACCCTACGGGCGTATCACGGCACTCTATTTGAACAAGGGCACCATCGCCTGGATGGTTCCCAATGGGGATGGCCCGCGCAATCACCCCTTGATCAAGGACCTTCATCTTCCTCCACTCGGAACGCCCGGCCGCCCGGCGCCCCTATTGACCAAGACCCTGCTGTTCCTGGGCGAATCGAGCGACGCTGTCATGGGCCGGGCGGGCGTCTCGGGGACCGCGAAATTCCGCGCCTATGATAAAGCCACGGGCCAGGTGATCTGGGAGACGGAGTTGCCTGTTGGCACCACGGGCGGCCCGATGACTTATATGTCCGGCGGAAAACAGTACCTCGTGCTTCCAGTGGGTGGAAAAGGCTTTGGCGCAGGCTGGGTGGCGTTGGCCAACATTCCCGCCTCCGACAGCATCACTCTAAACAGGCCCGCGCCGGTCCGGCATGACGAAAATGTCACTGCCACTGCGACCTACACAGCCGCGCAGGCAAAGCGCGGCGAAACGGTCTTCCGTGAAAAATGTGCCGAGTGTCATGAAGGCAATGGCTTCGGGCCGCCACTCCAGGGCGACTCGTTTCGCGCAAACTGGTCAGCAAAAGGCGCGCGGCCCCTTTATAGCGCCATCATCAGCACGATGCCTCCGAACGACGCTGGCACGCTTTCGGAGAAGAGCGTTCTGGACCTCGTAGCGTATATCTTTCAGTTGAACAATCTGCCTGCGGGCGCCAGGGAAATCGAGCGCGCCGGCGACTTGAATAATATGACGCTCGCAGCGGCCAAATAGGCCAGGCTCGGTGGGGCAGGCGCCCCGTTCCGGATGTCGCCTGCCAATTGCTTCCTAGCCCGTCGTAACCCGTTGACACTGGGACCATTCGCATGTACGATCAATCGGCATGTAGGAGGTCCCATGGGCTATCGCTTCCTGGCTGGAACGGCTGTTTCAGTCGCCCTGACCCTCGTTCTGATACTGGTGATCATGGCC
>CAZKVF010000312.1:0-10155 GCA_964556085.1 uncultured Solibacteraceae bacterium | reverse complement strand
ACACCTGCGGCTGGACATGGCTGGCTCGCGTGCGGAAAGATTGTTGCCAGTGCGTGCAGCTCTCGCTGGCGGCCGGCGCTCATTTGAAGCCTCCAGCGCTGGATGGCTTCGCTGCCGATCTGCATTTCCGGGGCGCGGACGTCACCTGGCGCCTGGTTTCGGAATCTGCGGGTCCGGGCTATTTCATCTGCGGCGATGCTGCCGCGACTCTCGATCCCGCCGCTTCAAGCGGCGTCTCGCGAGCTCTGGCTGCCGGGCTGAAGGCGGCCACCCTGGCCTCCGGGGTTATCCATGGAACAATCGATGACGCGAGCGCCGGGTACGAGTACCGCGAGTGGCTCGCTCAGGAATTCACCGGCCGGGCCGCCGAACTCGTCTCGCGCTACAGGGCTCTCGAGAATCCACCAGGCTGGCTCGCGACTGAATTCAAAAATTCATTTGCGGAACCACAGACATAGGGATAAGATGGCAGGGAACCGGGGAATCGAATATGGAACATGGAAAGAATTTGAAAACGCTTACCGAAGCCGGAGTGATTCCAAAAGATTACAAGCACCTGACGGAAGCCGAAAAGGCTGCGATCGAGACACTCTCGGATCACGAGGTCAATGCCATTATCAGCACCAAGACTAAGCTAGGGCACGAATTTTTTTCCAAGCATGCCCCCCACGGCATGTTGTACTGAAGGCCGTTCCCAGCTGCGACCGTTAGGGAGCGGTTCAGCCGCCGTAGTTCAACGAGGCTCTTCGATTGGCCATTCCTTCCCACTCCCTTTCCAATAGCACGCTCATTCGCGCCAAGATCTCTCTTTTCGGCCAACGGCTCGGACAGTCCGCCCACAATTTCTGGCATAGTCCAGATTTCCGGCGCCTCTACCCCGAGTACATTTTCCAAAGCCACTCCATCATCCGGGCCAGTGTCCCCCTGATGCAGGCCGCCGAGCGGGCCTGCGGCTCTCCGCGTCACGCCGCCGACCCCGTTCTACAGGGCTTCGCCCGGTATTTACACCGGCATATACCTGAGGAGACCGGCCACCACGAGTGGATCCTCGACGATGGCGAAGCTATGGGCATCGAACGCGCCGCCGTCCTGGCGCGCCCGCCCAAAGAGAGCGCCACACAATTAGTGGGCGTTCAATACTACTGGATCGAGCACTATAATCCGATAGCCCTGGCCGGCTACATCGCCACCATGGAAGGCGATCCGCCGAGCATGGAGTTCATCGAGGATGTCGCCAGCCGTAACAACCTCCCCCTGAAGTGCTTCAGCAGTTTCGTCTACCACGCCAAAATCGACCTGCAGCACCGCCGCGAGCTGGATGAAGCGCTCGATTCCCTGCCACTCACCCCGGACGAGCTGGCCCTTATCGGTCTCAGTTCTCTCCGCACCATCCGCATGATGAGCGAAATCATGGATGACATCGTCGCGAGCGGGTCAAACTGAAGCGACGATAATCCACTGAGGCAGATCGCCAAGATTCGGACGGTACACTTCGGTGAAGCCGGCGTCATGCAGCATCTCTGAAAATTCCCGGAAGGTGTAGACGTCGCCACTCTCCGTTGCGGCAAGCATCGTAAGAGCAAAGGCGGCATCCTGGGTGGGAGAAATCCGGTCGTCGTTCGCGACGTAGTCGATCAAGGCCAGCCGGCCCGCGGGCGTGAGCGCGCCCCGGCATTTCCGAAACAGGGCGGTATTCGCTGCACGTTCGAAATGATGAGCGAAGTTGGCAGCCAGGATCAAATCGTATGGGCCGTTGAGTTCAACTTCGAACACATCGCCGGGGAGCAGATGATACCGCTCGGTGATGCCGGCGGAGCGGGCGTTCCCGGCAGCGATCTCTAAAACTTCCTCCCGGTCCAAAGCAACGATACTCGCTGAGGAATTGCGGGCGGCAATCGCGAGGCCGTACAGACCATGTCCAGCAGCTAGATCCAGCACTCGCATCGGTCCTTTCGATTCGACCTCCAGGGCCGCGGCCACGATCTGCGCCACCGGCCTTGCCAGCGGCGTCATGGCACGCGCAAAGGCGACCCATTGGGAATCGCCTGAGAGGATCGCGTTACGGCGGGAGGCGCCTCCATTCTTCACCGCTTCAGCCAGCCCGCAGAACGACTGAATCATCGAATCGCTGGCCAGGAATCCGATTGCCGATCCCAAATAAGCCGGTGACGTCGAGACGAGATACAGGCGCGAATTGAGAGGCAGACTATATCGGTCCGCTTTCTTGCACAGGTGGCCTTGAATCGCCAGGCAGTCGCATAAGATCCGCACGCCGCGCGGATTCGCGCCGCATTCTTCCGCCAGCGCAGAAGCTGTTTGGGTTCCCTCGCCGATGCGGGTGAACAGGTCCAAGTCGAGCGCCGCACGCAGCGCCAGCGTGCGCTGAAAAGCCAGAAAATCATCCAGCACCCTGCGGACTTCCAGGTCCTGGCTTCTGCTTTCTTCACCCGGCACGCTAGAATGGTAGCCCGAAGCTTCCGCCGCTGCCATGCCTGGAAAAGCCGCCGGCCATAGACTCGTCGGGCCTGTTCCGCCATGGGAAGAAATAGAGGTCCTTCTCCTGCTTCGCGGCACCAGCGACAACAACTGCGGGCCGCACGACACCTTCGCCTTTGGAAAACTGCCCGTCCACGAGCGGCAGCACCTGGAATTGGACGCCCTTTTGCATCTGAATCCGGCTCGCAAGGCCGATATAGAAGCGGTCCGCCGGTTCGCCTCCGGGCGCCGTCTCGAGGTTGCTAGTGTGGACCGCGGCCGGCGCATGATGGCTCTCCGCGGCCGTGTCCGCGACATAAACCGGGCGTTTCGCGTTGACATCCTGCGTTATCGAATCGGCAATCTGGTGTTTCACAGCCACGAAGACGCGCACACCCATCCCACCGAACTCGCTGGAATTGTCGAAGGGATATTGGGCCTCGACAACGGCCCGGCCGCCAAAAGACCGCGGCACCGTCGGTGTCCTCCCGAAGAATCCACGAAACCGCCAAAACCCGATTCCCATACCAAGCCCCCATCCGCTTTCACCGGTTTGTACCAGTTCCCGAAGGGCGCCACCGGAAAAGGTCAGACCATCGGCGTGCTGGAATTCGACGGTGGTTTCGAACCGCGAAAGCTGCGTTCATACCTGTCAAAGCTAGGCGTATCCGCGCCGCGCGTGATCGTGCGCGAGATCCCACCCGGCGGGAACCGCCCGGTGCATCGCCCTGGAACACTCTCGCCGGATGTCGAGGTCTACTTGGACCTCGAGATCCTGGCCAGCGTCGCACCGGGGGCGACGCTGGTGGTTTATTTCGCGGAAAACACGCCGCGCGGTTGGATCAAAGCGCTGCAGACTGCGATCTTCGACCGGAAGCATCGACCCTCCGTATTGTCCATCAGCTGGGGACGCGCGGAGCAATACTGGAGCCCGCAGGCCATCAACGCCATCGAGCAACGGTTACAAATGGCGGCGCTCCTCGGCATCACGGTCTGCTGCTCCTCGGGCGATCGCGGAGTATTCGAAGCTGACCCGCGGCCCTACACGGTGCCGTTTCCGGCTTCGAGCCCCCATGTGCTGGCCTGCGGCGGAACGGCTTTAGAGGCGTTGCCGAAAGGGGGCGCCGGAGAAATTGTGTGGAACGAATCGCGTATTGCCGGCGTGGCCTCCGGCGGCGGTATCAGCGCGCTCTTCGAGCTGCCGCCATTCCAGTCAGCGCATCGCGTTCCGGCGCGCGCCGGCACGGTTAGAGAAGCCGGCCGCGGAATCCCGGATGTCGCGGCCAATGCCAGCTCTACTACCGGCTATCTCGTCTGGGCGGATGATACGCCCATGTCCTTAGGTGGCACCAGTGCCGCTACGCCGTTGTGGGCCGGACTCATCGCGTGCCTGAACGAAGCCTTGGGCCGGCGCATTGGCTACCTGACGCCTCTGCTGTACAGCCGGCACGCGCCGCGCGCCGGCGCTCTCGTGGACATCCGGAACGGAAATAACCAACTGCTGGGCCGCCAGGGATACCGCGCGCGCCGCGGGTGGGACCCTTGCACCGGCCTGGGCTCGCCGAACGGCGTGAAACTGCTCAAGTGGCTGCAGGGGTAGTGCTGGGAAAGACCTCAGCCTGTCAACGCTTCTCGGCCCCCTCCAACTTCACCATTCCCAACAGCCCCGCCCAACGGGGGGCGCCGCGGAACCGGTCGAAGCTCGAGGTTCGCAGGAACAGCGGCATGAGGTGATCATGGTGTTCGATGCTTTCGGCGGCCCAATGGAAGGCAGAGTCCGCATCGCCGAGCGCGGCGGCGATCAGCGCGGCATAGTACGCCCGCGATTCCGCGCCCGGCGCGCACTCCAGTTCGGCGATCACGTCGTTGGCCTTGGCAGCCTGGCCATCCGCCGCATAAGCAATCCCCAGAGCACCTAAAGTCATCGCCCATCGTCCGCCGTTGCGGATCGCACGCTCCGCGACCTCCAGTGCCTCCGCGACCCTTTGCTGGCGTGCCCGCAAGCGCACTAGAAGCAATTGCCCGGCGGCAAAATTCGGCTCCAGCTGATCCAGCCGCTCGATCGCCTCCGCTTCGTGCTCATCCCGTCCGAGGCACTCCAGGATGATCGCGCGCAGGTAATTCATGTGGAGGGAAAGCGGATCTTGCGCCAAGGCGAATTCCTGTATCGTCAGGGCCTCTTCAAATCGTCCCAGCGGCCCGAGGCAATACAGGTTGTAGCAATGACAGGCATCGAGCGAATTGGGATTCAAGGCAAGCGCGCGACGGAAATAGCGCTCCGCCTCTGCCCAGTTGCACTCGCGCACCGCGAAATAGGAGCCGAATATGTGGTGCGCCTCCGAGTTGGCGGGATCCAGCCGCATCGCCTGACCCGCTGCGGCCAGCGATCGCGCCATTGCCTCTTCCGGCGGCGCCATGCCCACCACCATTTGCCCCCAATGATACAGAGCGATTCCGATGTGCGCCGCTGCGTACTCGGGATCGATCGACACGGCCCTTTCAAAACAAGCCAGGGCTTTGGCCTGTTCTTCCGGATGGAATCGGTAGAAGTGATGCCGGCCTCGCAGGACCTCCTGGTATGCGGCGAAATGTTCGGTCGGGGCTTTAACCAGGGTCTGCCGCGTCAGGCTCACCTTGAGTTCCGTGGCGATCGCGTTGGAGATCTCGTCCTGAATCACGAAAACATCGTGCAGATCGCGGTCGTACCGCTTCGACCAGAGTTGCGTCCCATCCTGGGCGGTAATCAGCCTCGTGGTGACGCGAATCCGGGGACCGGCCATGCGCACGCTGCCCTCGAGGACGTGGTCGGCTCCCAGCGATTCGGCAATGCCCCGGATGTCCTGCGTCGAATGTTTGAAGGCAAACGTCGATGTGCGCGCGATCACCTTGAGACCTGCCACGCCCGAGAGCGCATTGATAATGTCTTCTGTCAGTCCATCACCGAAGTATTCATCCTCCACGTTCGCGCCCGCCATGATGAAGGGCAGCACGGCCACCGACGGGCTCTTTCTGCCCAGCGCTGCTGCGGCTTTCTCCAGCGCGATTCGCACTTCGGCTATGCCCTGGTAGCGTTCCGCGGGATTCTTGCGGAGACATCGTGTCACGATGCGAACCACTTCGGTGGAAGCTTCTAAGGGTATGGGTTCCTGGCGCTGGACGGCCATGATCGCTTCGCCTACCGTAGCTCCCGCGAACGCGCGCTGGCCGGTAAGCATCTCGTAGAGCACCGCGCCGAACGAAAAAATATCCGATCGCGCGTCCACCGGCCTGCCTTCCGACTGCTCCGGAGACATGTATGCCGGTGTCCCGAGCGTCTCTCCTGCCCGTGTTTTTACGGAGGCGAACGGAAGCGTTTCGGATTGCGTCCGGGAGTTGATTACCACTGTCTCCAGATTCGACGCAAGGGACGCCAGGGTAGCCGGGCTAGCGGGCCCATCATCGATCGCCGGCTTTGCCAGAGTGGCAATACCGAAGTCCAGCAGCTTGACGGAGTCACCGGCTCGCAAAATGTTCGCCGGCTTGAGATCCCGGTGGACAATTCCCTTCGCGTGAGCCGCCTCCAGGGCGGCGGCGATCTGCCGCGCCAGCGCAATTGCGGTTGGCTCGGGCATGGGGCCTTTCAGCGGAGCGCCCTCCACGTATTCCATCACCAGGTAGTTCGGCCCCACGTCGTGAATGGTGCAGATATTGGGATGATTTAAGGCTGCAATCGTGCGTACCTCGCGCGTAAAACGCCCCGAGAGCGGCTCGGCGACCACCTTAATTGCAACATCGCGTCCCATGCGTGTATCGACGGCGCGATACACCTCTCCCATCCCCCCCTTTCCGATGGGGCTGAGGATTTGATAAGGACCAAGGAAATCACCCAAGGAAAGCGGCATTAGAAAGAATTCAGTCTAGCGCGATTCAGGTTGATACCTGATGCCCAAGGGCTACGTTAGCCGTTGTTAGCAGTTATTTTGGCAAGCCGCTGGCCTTCAAAAGGCCGGAAGGTTACAAGATTCAGGGAACTGATGGGGGTGGTACGCGGCGGCGCGTGGCGCGTTCGAAGGCGAAGCCCAGCTCGATAAGGCGGGGCTCGCTGCAAGCCATACCGGTGAAGGCAATGCCGAAGGGTGCCGGCTTGGCATCGAAGCCTGACGGGAACGGAGGTGTTGGGGCATTGGGGACCATGGCGAACGGCACGATGACGGTCGGGTACCCAGGTTTCGCGGCAATGGCCGCGCCGCTCGCGCCAGGGAAGAGCAGCGCATCCAAATTATTGGCCTTCATGACTTCATCGATGCCGTGAGTGGCGGCCAACTCGATATCTTTGGTACGATCAACCTCATACCGCGCGCGATCGGCCTCGACATCCATCTCATCGGATACGTCGAGATTCGACTGGCCGAAGCGAATGGCACCGCCCGTAATATGGGTGAGATTCCACTCGCGTAGCTCGGTTAAGGTCTTCACGGGCGACGCGCTGCCCAATGTGGCGAGCCATTTGTTAAAGTCGCGCTTCATGCCGTATTTGAGGACTACGGAACAATCGGCATCTTTGCCTTTGACGTCGGCGATACCGGAGCATTGGCCCCAGAGCAAAAGATTTTTCTCCGGGTCCTGAGTGACGACGCTGGGAATGTTAGCAGGATCGACGATCACAGCGCCCTGCTGGGTGAGGATATCGACGGCTTCTGTCATGGCGCGGGTTTGCTCGGGCGTAAGGCCACCGCCTGCATTGGGGCCCAGGCGCGTGATTCGCTCAGGCGGACCCGGTGGGGTGACTTTGTCGTAATAGAATGCGCGGGGGATGCCGATGCGGGCACCTTTCAAGCCATCGGGATTTAGGAAGCGGGAGTAATCGCCGCCAGGCGGGTGGGGGCAGCGATTGGTGGCTGGATCATTGGGATCGGGGGCCGCGCCCTCCAGCGCGCCAAGCATAATGGCGGCGTCCGTGACGCTTTTCGCCATAGGCCCAGCAGTATCCTGGTCGGCGGTGATAGGAATAACGCCGTAACGGCTGATGCGGCCGACTGTGGGCTTGATTCCGGCGAGCATGTTCTGATTCGAAGGACTGAGAATGGAGCCCGAGGTTTCGGTACCCACATTGCCGGCCCAGAAATTCGCTGCCGTACCAACGCCCGAACTCGAGCCACCGGTGGGGAGCACGGGGCGCCCATCGCCCGGAATATCGTGGGGGTCGCGCCGCGGGTCGTAAGGATTGAAGCCGAAGCCGCGAACGGCGTTGTAGTTGCCGGGCATGGGCGTGGGTGCGCCTGCTATCCAGTTAGCCAGTTCCGTGAGGCCCGTTTTGGCGATGATAATCGCGCCGGCGTCCCTTAGATTTTTCACCAGGGTGGCGTCATAGGGTGGGATGAAGCCGTCGAAGGCTAGCGCGCCGCCGGTGGTCACGATGTCATGGGTCAGGATGTTGTCCTTCAATGCAATGGGGATTCCGTGCAGCGGGCCGCGTGCACGGCCTTGGGCGCGCTCGCGGTCGCGCTGGGCCGCTTCGTCGAGCACATGGGGATTCACGGTGACGATGGCGTGGAGCTGGTCCTCGTAGAGACCAATACGTGTCAGGTACTGGACCACGAGTTCGCGCGAAGTGATCCGGCCGTTGTCCAGGGCGGCCCGCATTTCGGGTATCGAAGCCTCGACTACAGTGAACGGAGGCGTCCCCGAGTGGGGTGCTTCTACAGCGCGTTTGGCGTTTTGAGCGCTGGCACCAATAGAAACCAGCGCGATCGAAATGCAAGAGACGAACAGCCTGTTCATTTGGATGAGACCTCCGCAGGGACGTGAGGACCACGCGGCCGGGCCGCCAGCGGGGGCGGCTACTCGCAAACGTTACGACACCTGAATCGCAAGTATAGCCTACGGGGGGGCGGGAAGCGGCGCTGGCGGATGGCCGCCGCGCTGAAGGCGAGAACCGGCAAGAAACTTTGGCGGTGGTAGGTGATACCGAAGCCGGGAGGACCCGGGGAGCGACGCCCTTGCCGACGTCGCGGTCAAAAGGTCACTATCGACCATCCGTCACGGGTTTGATCTCGATGCGGTGCGCCTGGTAGAGGTAAGTGCCGGTATTCATGAGAGTGTGAACCGGCTGGGCAAAGTTTTCGAAGGTGACCTGCTGCTGGGTTAATTCAGGCCGGTCGACCGGGGGCTTGCCGTCCGCGGTTCCGCGCCGCGAAGTTGGCAAGCGATAGTAGTACACCACAGAGGGCCAGGTATGCGTATGCGGCGGTTCGGATTCTCCGGGTTTCACTTCGATCTCCAGAACGCGTAGGTAGTCGTTTTCAAACGGCACCTTGATGCTGGGATCATGAATCGCCACGCCATCGGTCGGCGGCAGGGGAGGATTCTTGACCGCGGCGCAATCGCCCTTTTTCAAATCGATCTCGAGATAGTGGACGCGAGTGTTGTCGCTTGCGGTCACCCGGTCTGGTGCATGCGCCTCCTGCCAGCGTGACTCGAAGTTGCGAACCTGTGGAGGCGCGCCCTGCCTCGGCGTATCCAGAATAAGGATGGCCGGCCAATTTCGTGAGTGCGCGGGTTGCTTCGTTCCGGCTGGAAGATTTACGTCGAGAATGCGAATGGCGTCGTTATCGATCAGGACTTTGTGGGTGTCCGGGGCGACCGCCACGACGTCACGGGCGTCCGGCCTGGCGAGGCCGCAGGCGGCAGCGTGCAGCACACCGGGTACGAGAAGGGAGCAGCCTGCAAGAAAGAGTCCCAGAGATCGGGTCATGGTGGAGTTATTATGACAGCGGCAAGGCCGGTAGGGGCACGGGGGGATGGCCGCTGAAAATGCGGCTGAAGGCATCGACCAGTTCCTGGTGCAAGAAGCCGTTATCGGCCAGCACATGCTCGGAGGCCCTAATGTCATGCATATCGCCGCACATGTCAGAGATCTTGCCTCCCGCTTCGCGCACCAGCAGGGTGCCCGCGGCCTGGTCCCACGGTTTGAGGCCGAACTCCCAGAAGAAGTCAAGACGCCCGGACGCCACATAGGCCAAGTCCAGCGCGGCGGAGCCGGTGCGGCGCACGCCGTGTGAAGCCATTGCGAGCTGGTAATAAAAATGGATGTTCACATTGTGGCTGCGCTTGCGGCTGGGAAAACCGGTGGAACCGAGCGCGTCGGCCAGGCGAGCGGCGCGGGTGACGCGGATGCGCCGGTTGTTGAGGTACGCACCGCCTCCCTGTTCGGCAGTAAACATTTCCTGCCGCAGCGGATCGTAGATCACGCCTGCGATCACTTCGCCCGCTCGTTCCAAGGCTAGAGTGACATTGAACATGGGGAAGGTATGGGCGAAGTTGGTGGTGCCGTCGAGCGGATCGACGTACCAGCGATACTCCGACGCGCCGGGACGTTCGCTGCCCTCCTCCGCCATAATGGCATGGGAAGGGAAATAGGAACTCAGCCTCTCGACGACCAGTTTCTCGGAGGCGCGGTCCGCTTCTGTCACCAGGTCGAACTCGCCCTTCAGCTCGAACCTTACCCGCCGTTCGAAGTAGTTGGCGAGCAGACCGCCGGCTTCGCGCGCGATCTCCACAGCCTGTTCGAGGTAGGGCATGGCGAAATCCGCGGAAACGGCTATGTTTCCATGATGTACTTGATGTCGTGCTTGAAGATGAACAGGTTCGGTTCGCCTTCGCGCGTGAGGCGAATGAAGGAGTGATCGTAATACTCGATTA
>CAZKVF010000311.1:0-8426 GCA_964556085.1 uncultured Solibacteraceae bacterium | reverse complement strand
CGCGATCAAAAGCGCCGCCACCGTGGCGGCAGACAGCATGGGCTTCTTCATAAAACGAATTGCCTTACTTCTTATTAAACGTCAAAGGGACAGAAAAGTTTACAGTCAGCCTGCAGGGGCTGTGGCAGATCTGAGCCGCGCGCGTGAGCAAGCAGCCCTTTCCTATAATGAATCATGTCCTCGGGCGCAATGATTCTGGCTACACCGGAAGAAATCGCGAAATACGAGCCGGTGATCGGCCTTGAGGTGCACGTTCAGCTCAATACGCACACCAAGATCTTCTGCGGTTGCCCCACCGGCTTCGCCGCTCCGCCCAATACCAATGTCTGCCCGGTCTGTTTGGGGCTTCCGGGCGCCCTGCCAGTGCTCAACCGCCAAGCCGTGGAAATGGCCATCCAGGCTGCCCTCGCCACCCGCTGCCGTGTTAACCCGTCTTCGCGATTCGCTCGCAAGAATTATTTTTATCCGGACCTGCCCAAGGGCTATCAAATCTCGCAGTACGATCAGCCGCTCGCCGAGCACGGCGAAGTCGAGATCTCTGTCGGCGGAACGAAGAGGCCCATTGGATTAACCCGCATTCATCTAGAAGACGACGCGGGCAAGAGCATTCACGATGGATTCAAGGATTCCGACCGCTATACATACGTGGATCTGAATCGCAGCGGAACGCCGCTGATTGAGATCGTCACCGAGCCTGACATGCGGAGCTCAGATGAGGCCTACGCGTTTTTGACCGAGCTGAAACAAGTCATGCAGTTCGTAGAGGTGTCGGCCTGCGACATGGAAAAGGGACAGTTACGCTGTGACGCCAATGTTTCGGTGCGGCTCAAAGGTGCGGAAAAGTTCGGAACCAAGGCCGAAGTCAAGAATCTGAACTCGTTCCGGTTTTTGAAGATGGCGCTGGATTACGAGATTGCGCGGCAGGTGTCTATCCTCGAGGCTGGCGGCCACATCGAACAAGAAACGAGACTCTATAACGTCGCCAGCGGCGAAACCGTCGGAATGCGCAGCAAGGAACACGCGCACGACTACCGTTATTTTCCCGAACCAGACCTGGTGCCGCTGCGCGTCAGCGACGAGTGGCGCGAGCGAGTGCGCGCTCAGATGCCCGAACTGCCGGCCAGGAAGCGGGAACGGTTCATGGTCGACTACAAGCTGCCTGAGTACGACGCGAACTGGCTCACTGCCGACCGTGCGGTGAGTGAGTATTTTGAGGGAACGGCTGCGGCTGCCGGTGACCCGAAGGCTGCTGCCAACTGGATCATGGGGGACCTCGCGGCGGCGCTGAAGGCAGCAGGCAAGACGATCAGCGAATCGCCCGTCACCGCGGGGCACCTGGGTGAGCTGATTCGGTTGAAAGCAAAGGGCGATATCACCGGCAAGCAGGCAAAAGAAGTTTTTGCCAAGATGTTCGCCACTGGTGACGCTGCCGCGGCCATTATCGAGCGCGAGGGAATGAAGTCGGTCAGCGACACGGGCGAACTCGAGAAAATCATCGATGAAGTGATCGCTGCCAACCCCAAACAGTTGGAGCAATATCGCGGTGGGAAAAGCACGGTGCTTGGCTTCTTCGTCGGCCAGGTGATGAAAGCTTCGCGCGGGCAGGCGAATCCAGCCGCCGTGAATGAACTGTTGAAGAAAAAATTCGGGTGATCCCACTCACGAGGCGGCGGCTCAAACCAGCCGATTTCGTTATACGCTGTTAATTTGCCTCTGATCATCCAAGGGAGACTCTCACTGTGAAGTGGTTTGATTATGCCGCGCCTGTGTCTGTGGCCGAAGCCGTCGGGCTGTTGACAGCCCATCCGAGCGCGCGATTGCTCGCCGGTGGCACGGACTTGCTGGTGCAACTCCGCGCAGGCCGCAAGGAAACCGACCTCGTGGTAGATGCCAAGCGCATCCCCGAATTGAATGCCATCCATTACGATCCCGCCGGCGGTCTGACATTGGGATCGGCTGTGCCGTGCTATCGCATATACCGAGACAAGGCAGTTACACGTGCCTATCCATCACTCGCGGAAGTGGCGTCGCTGATCGGTGGCACGCAGATTCAGGGCCGTGCGTCCATCGGCGGCAACCTTTGCAACGCCGCGCCCAGCGCCGATTCTGTGCCGCTGCTGATCGCGCTCGGTGCCACCTGCCGCGTTGCAGGACCACGCGGTTCGAGGGAGGTGGCCGTGGAGGATTTTTGCACGGCGCCGGGCCGAACGGTCCTCCAACCAGGCGAGTTGCTGGTGTCCCTGCACCTGCCGCCACCCGCGCCGCATTCCGGTGCAAGATATTTGCGCTTCATTCCGCGCAACGAGATGGACATTGCGGTAGCGGGCGCCGGCGTTGAAGTTATCCTCGAAAACGGAAGATTCCGGTCGGCGCGGGTTGCGCTGGCGGCGGTTGCGCCCACGCCGCTCTACGTACGCGAAGCGGGCGAATCGCTGGCCGGCAGTCCGGTGGATGAAGCCAGCATCGCCGCGGCCGCTGAGATCGCGCGCAAGAGCGCCAGGCCCATCACGGACATGCGTGGCACGGCCGATTATAGGAGCCATCTGTGCGCGGTTCTGACGCGCCGCGCGCTCGAAGCTGCGGTGGCAAGGGCCAGGGGGAGGAATTAGTCATGCACACCAAGGTTCGCGTCCAAACCACCGTCAACGGAGAGCCCCAGGAATTTCTGTGTGAGCCGCGCCAGAGCCTGCTTGAATGCCTGCGCGACATTCTCAGCCTGACCGGTACTAAGGAGGGCTGCAACGACGGTAACTGCGGGGCCTGCACGGTCATCTTGGACGGCCGCGTCGTGACTTCGTGTCTGGTGCTGGGCGTCGAAGCGCAGGGTTGCCAGATCACTACGGTCGAAGGCATGGCCAAGGGTAACGAGCTTCACCCGCTGCAACGGTCGTTCCTGGAAAATGCCGCGCTACAGTGCGGCATCTGCACGCCGGGCTTCCTGGTGGCCGCGAAGGCGCTGCTCGATCAGCAGCCCAACCCGAGCGAGGACGAGATTCGCTTGTGGCTGGCTAACAATCTTTGCCGCTGCACGGGGTATGACAAGATCATCCGCGCAGTGAAGCAGGCGGCGCAAGAAATGCAGGAGGTGAACTCATGAACGCTCAGGAGTACAGCGTCATCGGTACGCGCCCCATCCGGCACGATGGCGTGGACAAAGTGACAGGCCGCGCGCTCTATGGAGCCGATTTTCAGATGGCCGGGTTGTTGTACGGCCACATCCTGCGCAGCCCGCATGCGCACGCCCATATCCGCCGCATCGATACCAGCAAGGCCGAACAATTTCCCGGTGTGAGGGCGGTTGTAACGGCCGACGATTTCCCGAAGGTCGCGGACCGCATCGTCGACCTCGGCGAGGGTGACACGCCGCTGAGCTACGCACGAGGCAATGTATTAGCCAAAGGCAAGGCGCTTTACAAGGGGCACGCCATCGCCGCCGTTGCCGCCACCAGCGTGCACGTGGCCGAAGAAGCCGCGGGTTTGATCGAGGTGGAGTACGAGGTTCTGCCCTGTGTCCTGACGGCGCCGGAAGCCATGCAGGACGGCGCGGCTATTCTTCACGGCGACCTCAAGACCAAGGAATTCGGCGAACAGACCGGCCGTGTCAGCAACGTTTCCGAGCACTTCCGGCACGTGATGGGCGATGCTGAAGCAGGATTCGCCCAGGCGGACGTGATCGTCGAACGCGAGTTCCACACGGCGACGGTTCACCAGGGTTACATCGAACCGCACAACGCCACGGCACTGTGGAATAACGACGGCCGCATTCTGGTGTGGTGCAGCACGCAGGGCGCGTTCGTCGTGCGCGACGTAACGGCTTGCATTCTGGACGTTCCCGTATCGCGCGTCAAAGTGACGCCCATGGAAATCGGCGGCGGGTTTGGCGGCAAGATCCCGGTCTACCTGGAGCCGGTGGCCGCGCTGCTCTCGAAGAAAACCGGAAAACCCGTAAAAATCGTGATGTCGCGCAAGGACGTTTTCGAAGGCTCCGGACCCACGCCGGGCTCTTACATCAAGGTCAAGATCGGCGCGCGAAAGGACGGGCGGATCACCGCCGCCAAAGCCTACCTGGCGTATGAAGCCGGCGCCTATCCGGGCGCGATGGTGGCTCCTGGCGCGATGTGCGTGTTCGCCGCTTACGATATTGCCAACGTAGTCATCGACGGGTTCGACGTGGTGATGAACAAGCCGAGCACTGCCGCGTACCGCGCTCCCGGTGCAACCAATGCCGCGTTCGCCACCGAGTCTGTTGTAGACGAGATCGCGGAAAAGCTGGGCATGGACCCTCTCGATTTCCGCTTGAAGAATGCCGCCAAAGAGGGAATTAGGCGCGCCGACGGGCCGAAGTATCGCCGCATCGGCTGCGTGGAAGTGATCGAGGCCTTAAAGAAACACCCGCACTATTCGGCGCCTCTCGGTGGGCCTCATCGCGGGAGAGGCGTCGCCATCGGCTTCTGGTTTAACGTCGGCCTGCCCTCGAGCTGTACCATCAGCGTGAACGTCGACGGAACGGTGAACCTGGTGGAGGGCTCCACCGACATCGGCGGGACGCGCACGTCGGTGGCCATGCAAGCTGCGGAGGTTCTGGGAATTACCGCCGAGGCCGTGCGTCCTACCGTAGTGGACACGGACTCGGTGGGCTTCACCGCGGTAACCGGCGGCAGCCGCACGACGTTCGCGACCGGCTGGGCCGCTTACGAGGCAGCGCAAGACATTTTGCGCCAGTTGAAAGAGCGTGCCGCGAAAATATGGGAAACCGATGCCGCATCCGTCGTGGTGGAGCGAGGCGTGTTTCGCTCGGGCGACAAGTCCATGACGTTTCAGGAACTGGCGGGGCGTCTGGATCAAACCGGCGGGCCGGTGGTGGGCCGGGGCGCGGTGAATCCGCGTGGCGTGGGCGGATCTTTTTCCGGCTGCATCGCGGATGTCGAGGTCGATCCGGAGACCGGCAAGGTGACCATCCTGCGCTTCACGTCGGTGCAGGACGCCGGGAAGGCCATTCATCCCAGTTACGTCGAAGGACAGATGCAAGGCGGCAGTGTGCAAGGGATCGGCTGGGCGCTTAACGAAGAATATTACATGAGTGACGCCGGTTCGATGATGAACTCCAGCCTGCTGGATTATAGAATGCCGACGGCGCTGGATTTGCCGATGATCGATACAGCCATTGTCGAAGTTCCCAATCCAGGCCATCCATTTGGCGCGCGCGGAGTTGGGGAGGCCAATATCGTGCCGCCGCCGGGCGCCATCGCCAACGCTATTTACCGCGCGGCCGGAGTACGCATGAATCGGCTGCCCATGAATCCGCCGGCCATCATGCAGGCGATTTGGAGCCAGCGGGACTGAGCTTGCCCACGGTTTATATCCCGACGCTGCTGCGGACGCTCACCGGGGGAAGAGCCAGTGTCGAGGTGGAGGGCGGCACGGTCCGGCAGGTGATCGAAAACCTCGAGCAGGCGTGGCCGGGAATGAGGGACCGGCTGTTAGATGAAGGCAAGCTGCGTCCCAATATTTCCGTGGCGGTGGATGGCGAGGTAACGCCGATGGGCTTGATCGAGGCGGTCGGGCCGTCCAGTGAAGTCCATTTCATTGCGGCCATCAAGGGCGGCGTTCCGGCGCGGGGCAGTCACCAGCGTTTATAGAACGTGAGAACGTAGTGTCTGCCGTCACGGTCAAACTCAGTGATGAGCTTGCCGTCGGAGTTCACGCGGGCTATGGCCCGCAGCTCAGAGAAGCTCACTACCCCTTGTTTGTATTGCCAGGCGCCTCTCTCGCGTCCCCACTCGTAGGTATGGTTCGTCTGAAGCCGGATTCCGGGATCTGAGGTGCATGGGCGCTCGGAATGCGCTCCGGCATTTACCGACGAGCACACCCAGGTTCCGGCAATCGGATCGCCGATTTTGCTCATCGCATAGATGGAAGCCATCAGGCACATTAACATCAGCAGGCTGCGCACATAGACTCCTACAATGTCTTATCGGCCGCCTGTGGCTGATTTCGAGGCTATCTTCATGGAACCGATCCGGACCCTGCTCGACCGGCAAATCCCGGTCACCACGCCCGTGCTGCCCGAGGAGTTACGGACGCTTTACGACGGAGATCTTTACTTTCCCCCATCCGCGGCCGAACGCCCTTATGCAATCGGGAACTTCGTTAGCACGCTGGACGGCGTGGTCAGCTATGCGATTCCGGGAAAAGCGGGAGGCGGGGAGATCAGCGGCCTCAACGCCGGCGACCGCTTCATTATGGGCCTGCTCCGGGCATCTGCGGACGCGGTGATGGTCGGCGCTGCCACTCTGGCCGAGGTCAGCCACTCGCATCTGTTTGCTGCCGAGTACATTTACCGGGCCGCCGCCGGCGTATATGCACATTACCGCCGCGAGATTCTGCATAAGTCACGTTATCCGCTGACCGTAATCGTCAGCGGTGCTGGAAATGTAGACTTGGGACGGGCCGTCTTCCGGACACCCGATGTGCGCACAGTAATCCTCACCACGCAACAGGGCGGCGCGCGTCTGGCTGCCGCCGGCGCCGCATCGCTCCCGTCGACGGAGGTGCGCGTGATGGCGGCGGGATCGCGACTGGCCGCCGGCGCCAACCTCGAACTACTCTGGCGTGAGTTCGGCGTTCGCCTGTTGCTCCACGAAGGCGGGCCAGCGCTGTTCGGCGGCTTTGTGGCGGAGGGGCTTGTGGATGAATTCTTTCTGACCCTGGCCCCGCAGATCGCAGGGCGCAAAGTGGACAGCGGCCGCCCGGGCATGGTCGCGGGAGTCGAGTTCCAGCCGGATACAGCGCCCTGGCTAAATCTCGTCAGCTTAAAAGGCTGCCTGGATCATCTCTATCTGCGCTATCGGAAAAGCGCCGCACACGCGTGATTTTGACGCTGTTACCTGTTTGCTACACTGGGTGCTCTTCCACGAGGTCTTTTGGGTCAGATTCCACGCGTTGCATTTTTCACGGATGCATTTTACGAGGCGAACGGGGTTGGTACTCTCAGCCGGGAATTCGAATCCTTCGCCAGGCGCCATCGGTTTCCCTGTTTTAGCGTGCACGCGGGACCAACCACCGAAGTCAGGGTTGACGGTTCCATCACCACGCTCGAACTCAAGCGGGGCCCTCTGGCGTTTCCACTGGACCGTGAATTGCGATGCGACCCTTTCCTGACCCGATATCGAGACCTCACGCTGAGCGAACTGGCCTCGTTTGGAGCAGACATATTTCATATCACGGGGCCGGGGGATGTGGGCATTCTGGGGGCCTGGGTGGCGCATGATCTGCGCGTGCCTTTGGTTGGTTCCTGGCACACGAACTTGCACGAATACGCCGAGAAACGCTTGTACCGGTCACTCCACTGGGCTCCGGAGAGCCTGCGCCGGAAAGCCAGCAGCGCAGCCGGGCGCGGATCGATGAAGGCGCTGATGAGTTTCTACGGCATGGCCCGGTTGTTGATGGCGCCCAACCAGGCGATGGTTGATCTGCTGGAACAGCGCACGGGGAAGCCCGCGGTACTGATGGGCCACGGTGTGGACATCGAGTTATTCCATCCTGGGCGGCGTGCTAAAGGCGATGGCCCGTTTACGCTGGGCTACGTCGGACGGATCACTCCCGAGAAAAACGTCCGCGCCCTGGTGGACATCGAACAGGCTCTCTTGAATCGCGGGCTGCAGAACTTTCGGATGGTGCTGGTAGGCCGTGGGAGCGAAGAGAGTTGGCTCAAAGCCAACCTTCGCCACGCAGAGTTTCTGGGCACACTTCGAGGCCCGGAACTCGCCCAGGTCTTCGCCGGCATGGATGTTTTTCTGTTTCCTTCGACCACAGACACCTTCGGACTGGTGATTCTGGAGGCTATGGCGTCAGGCGTGCCGGTGATCGTGTCGCCGGGCGGCGGCCCGGAGCATCAAGTTCGAGCCTGGCAAAACGGTTTCATCGCGGCCACACCGGAGGAATTTGCCGACTGCATACTGACCTACCAAAACGACCCCTGCTTGCATACCCGTATGCGGGAGGACGCGCGCCGCTATGCTTGTACCGCATCATGGGACGCGGTGTTTTCACACGTCTACGGAATGTACGATGGAATATTGGCCGGCGGGGTCAAGAAACCCAAAGGGAGTGATGGCGCGGGCGGGACCCCGTAAATTGTATGTGTGTCAGTCCCCCCCAGGTCACCGGGTGGTTCGGCGTTCGGAGGGACGGCCGCCGCTTGGTTTGTAGCAACAGCCGCGGCTTGCCCTCTGGCAACGGCCAGTGCGCGGCGTTGGCTCAACCGCTCCTGAACCCAATAACGAGCTATCCGGTAAGCCATCCAGGCGGCTTCGCCTCTCTTCCACAACATGTGATCGCGAAGGATGTGGCTGCGAGCTGTCAATATGCCACGCCTCAGACAGCGGACGGCAAGCGGCACGGGCGGAAATTCGGCCGCGCGCGCG
>CAZKVF010000310.1:0-9944 GCA_964556085.1 uncultured Solibacteraceae bacterium | reverse complement strand
GGCAACGGCGACGGAACGTTTCAGACTCCGATCAATATCGGTATCGGCACGGGAACACAGCCCGTTTCGGTAGCCAACGCCGATCTCAACCGCGATGGATATCAGGACCTGCTGGTGGCGAATTTCTCCGCCAATAACTTCTCGGTCTTGCTGGGAAGCGGCAATGGCGGCTTCCACGATTCTTCAGGCAACAGCTACCAATACAATGGCGGCCAGACCTATTCTCCGCCCCCTGCGTTCACTTTCGAGGACCTGGGCCTGATGATCAAAGCCACGCCACACGTACACGGTACAGGGGAAATCGGATTGGAACTGGAAGCCGAGATCAAGATGCTCACTGGAAACTCGGTGGACGGCGTTCCCGCCATCGCGCAACGCAAAGTGCAATCGCAAGTTCAGCTCCGCGCTGGCGAGTGTGCGGTGGTGGCAGGATTGCTGACCACGAACGAAGCCCGCTCGATCCTGGGAACAGCCGGGTTATCCACGTTTCCGGGGCTTGGGCCGTTGCTGCGGACCAATAGCCGGACACGCGATATGAGTGAAGTTCTGATTGTGGTGAAGCCGGTATTGGTCAGCCTGCCGCCCGATCAATCCGTAATACGAAGCTTGTGGATCGGCACGGAAGCGCGGCCGCTGACACCGCTGTAAAAGCTTTGAGCAGGCAATTGGCAGGCGGAAGCGCCTGCCCCACGCTTACGAATGCGTCTGGCGTGGAGAGTACTTGTTGAGCAAAGCGAGTACTTTTGCGGCAGCCGCGGGCGGCTTGGCGCCGCTCATCAAAATATCTTTGTTTTCCCAGCGCTGCCCATACATGGCCTCATTCTCATTGACATCGCTCCGCAGCGTGGCGCCGTCCAGGGATATGCCGCCAAACAAGCCGCGCGAGCGCGACCAGGAGAGGATTTCGGCGGTTGCCAGAGCGTCAGTTTGCGCGGTGGCATCCCGGCCTACCGGACCCGCAGCCGCGGTAGCTTCCGCGCCTATGGTGAACTTGCTCGAGTTCAGCCGTTTTGCGCCGCGCTCATTCATGATCAGAAGCACGACGTCCGAGGAGGAAAATCCCGCCTGAAGGCCGGCGCTGCCGCCCTCAATGGCCACCGCCGCAGGCGGGCCCCAACCCGGCCCGGTTTCGTTGGCCCGGCAAAACGCGAACCCCCTACCGTACTTAGCGCCAAAGACGAATGCGCCCTTTTTCAACCCTGGAACGATCACAATGCATGCGGATTTGTCCAGCAGGTTTTGCGGAATCGCGCGGTCGGACGTGGCCATGATTTCAGATAGGAGGCTGGCCGAGTCATCCAGCCGCTCGGTGAACTTTCCCTTCTCATCCTTGGCCACGAGGGGCGCGCAACCCAGCGCAATCATCAACGCATAAGTGAGCAGTCGCATAGATATATCCTAACTCCAGCCGGCGGGCGAAAGCGCAAATTGGCGGGCTGCGTGCGGCCGCGCGGTCGCCGCCTTCAGCGCTATTCTTTGCCCAATTGCGTAAGCTTCTGCTGGGCGCTTTCGCGAATTGCAGCGCGGCGCCCATTCTCCACAACAGCGCAGACGCAGTCAAATGTTCCCGGTTCAGTGTCTGACACGCTGGTCCCGTGCCCGACTAAAAGAGGCTGATGAAACCGCGCCTTCGCCTTGAATTAACTCTCCGTCCGCCATAGAATCACAAGCGCCATGCGAAGACTGTCCCTGTGTGTATTTGCACTGCTGATTGGTTCTGCCAATTCCCAGCCCGTCGGGAACGTCCGGCGGCTCGACCCCGCTCTCGATAACCTGATCTCGCCCTCGGCTAGAGTCGAGAAAGTCGCAGGTGGCTTTGGGTTCACGGAGGGCCCCTTATGGGTGCGTCGGGATGGTTCTCTGCTGTTCAGCGATCTTCCGAATAACGCGATCATGCAGTGGACTCAGGATGGGAAGGTGACCGTTTTTCGCAAACCCGTGTTCGCGGGTTCCTATCCGGAAGGCGCACAGGTCGGCTCCAATGGCCTGACACTGGATCCCGAAGGTTTCCTTATTTCCGCCGAACACGGCAACCGCCGCATCGCACGCACCGAGCTCGTGCGCAATCGCGAGCCGGTATACGATGGCCCGGTCACTGTCCTGGCTGACCGCTACGAGGGGAAGCGCCTGAACAGCCCCAACGACGTGATTTCGAAACGCAACGGCGATATCTACTTCACCGATCCTCCGGGGCTCTATCGCAATTTTCCGGAAGGAGCCGGCGCTCCGAAGCAGGAGCTCGATTTCAACGGTCTCTACCGCATCAGTGCAGCAGGGGAGCTGCAACTACTCGCTCGCGACATCCCATTTCCAAACGGTCTCGCTTTTTCGCCCGACGAGAAGAAGCTTTACGTTTCCAACACGCGTCCCCAAAAGAACTGGATGGTGTACGACGTGAAGCCCGATGGCGGCATCGCCAACGGCAGGGTCTTCCTGGATATGACCAAGGAACCCGGCGAAGGCGTGCCGGACGGCATGAAGATCGATGAGGAAGGAAACCTGTATGCCACCGGGCCGGGAGGGATTCTGGTCATCTCTCCCAAGGGCAAACATCTGGGAACCATCCAGCCGCCGGAGATCCCCTCGAACTGCGCTTTTGGCGACGCGGATGGACAAACTCTGTTCATCACTGCCCGTACGAGCGTCTACCGCATACGCCTGAAAGTGCCGGGGCGGCTGCCCTAGATTCGCACGCGAAATCCGAACGGACCCGCAAACCCGGGCGCCGGATACCGCACCGGCGGCAAAACCCGGCGCTACCAGAGCCGGCTCACTGCGGGGTGTCAGTCCGTTCCAGGGCGCGGGCTCTGGCTCGGTCCGAAGCGCTGCCAGGGGCATCGCCCAGAAGCTTGCGCAGCGCAGAGCGGTTGGTATAGGCATTGATATACATCGGATTCTGGCGGAGAGCCCTATTGAAATCGGCCATGGCCAGCGTGTAGCGCTTGAGCCTCAGATAAGCGAAACCGCGGGCGTTGTAAGCCAGAGTTAGGTCGGGATCGAGCTTGATGGCCTCGGAGAGCACCTTGATAGCGTCCGCGAACTTTTGTTGGGAAAGCAGTTCCCGGCCCTGCGTATGTAATTCCGCGGCCTTGGCCAGGACATCGTCCGACTGCGCAGGCTGCGGCTGCGAGCCCGCTGGGGAAGGCGGGAGCGGCGCCGGAGGTACTGCCGGGGTTTTAACTACGGCAGGGACGGCAGGTGCGGTAGCAGCAACATGCGGGGGAGGCGGTAAAGGTGCTACCGGCGCAGTTGTTTTAGGGGCGTTCAAAGCCACCACAGCGGACGGCTTGGACGTAGCGGCTTTGGGCGGCGCAGCCGCTGCGCCAGGCTTGGACGCCTGCGCGCTCGGCGGCGTTGGAACAGCGGGCAGATTGGGGAGAAGGATCGCAGTCGTCTCGGGCGCATTCTCCACGGCTTTAGCAGCCGCGACCCTTTCGTTCACCTTGGTCCGGGCGCTTGCCAGTAACCCGGCAATCTCCTGGTTCTCGGGGGCCAGCTTCTGCGCGCGCTCCAGGTCGGCCACCGCTTCGTCATAGCGGTCCAGCATGTAATAGGCATTGCCACGAGCCTCCCAGGCAAGGGCATCATTCGGATCCAGGTTGATGGCCGTTGTCCGATCCGCCAGTCCTTTGTCGTGCTGGCCCAGGAGGTGATACGAGCTGCCGCGCGCCACATAAACCTGTGAGTTCTTAGGGTCAAGCTCGACTGCGCGGTTACGGTCGATCAGCGATTCCGGCACTCTATCGAGCCGCACGTAGATCGAACCGCGCGCCAGATATAAACGCGGGTCTGCCGGGTCGAGGCGGAGCGCCTGGGTAAAATCGTCGAGAGAGCCTTCGTAATCCCCAAGTCGCTCCTTTACGGCGCCCCGGACGCGCCAGGCGCGGACATCATCGGCTTTCAGCTTGACCGCGGTGTTCAGATCCAGCAGCGATTTCTGGTAGTCGCCCAGTCCGGCATTGGAAAGCGCCCGTTCGACGTATGCTTCTTCAAAATCAGGCTTGCGGCTGATGGCCAGATCGAAATCATCGATGGCATCGCGATGATTGAACAAGGCGGCGCGGGCCACACCGCGGTTTTTGTACGCCTCGGCCTTATCCAGGCGCAGTTTGATGGCCTCGCTGAAGTCGTCGATCGCCTTCCGGTAGTCGCCCACGGCGGAGTATGCAGTTCCCCGGGAGTTATAGATCTCGGTGCGGTGCAGGCCGAGGCCGATGGCCGTATCGTAATCGTGAATGGCGTGATCGTACTGCTTAGCCGCCAGATAGTAGTCGCCGCGGACTACGTAGGATTGCGGATCGCCTGGCTGAAGGTTCACGGCTTGATCGAAGTCGGCCAACGCCCTTGCCGTTTGGCCGGCGGCCTGGTAATCGTTGCCCCGGGCGCGCAATGCGGCCACATTTCCAGGATCGGCCTTCAAGGCTTCCGTATAGGCCGCAATAGCCGCATCGCGGCGGCCCGCCTCGTCGTCGCGCACCCCTCGTTCGAACCCCGCTTGTGATTTCTTCCGGTCGGGCTTCTGTTCGGCGCCGCGGGCGGGAAAGAAAAAGGCGAACGTTGTCAGAGCGGCCAGCGGGAGAATTAACCGTGCCAGACGCATTACCCTATCACATAGTGTACACTCGGAACCGGCCGTATGACCGAGCCGCCGTTCGAAAGTCCGCGCCTCGCTATCAACCGCGTTTACACCCGCCTTGGCGACGGAGGGGAGACCAGACTTGCCGGGGGGCAGTCGGTCCCTAAGGACGGGATCCGAATCGCTGCCTATGGATCCGTGGATGAGCTGAACTCCTTCGTGGGCGCGGCGCGCGTAACGGCCGCCGAGTTGTCCCTCCGGGAGCCGCGCTTAAGCCGCGTTCAGACGATTCTGCTGCGCGTGCAACATGAGCTGTTCAATTTAGGGTCGATCCTCGCCACCTTGCCGGAGGATGTGCATCCTAAGCAGGCTCGTGTCACCGATTTGGAAGTCGCGCAACTGGAGAAGGAAATGGACGGCTTTAACCAGGATCTGCCTGCATTGCGTTCATTCGTCCTGGCCGGAAGCGCTCGCTTGAACGCCGAGCTCGACATCTGCCGCACCGTCTGCCGCCGTGCCGAACGGGCTTGTGTGAGCCTGGCGCGCCTCGAAAGCGTTCCGCCGGAGACGCTGCGCTACCTGAACCGCCTGAGCGATGCGTTATTCGTTTTGAGCCGCTGGGTGACGCACGTCTCCGGAGTTCCTGAAACCCTCTGGGAGCCGAATCAAGCGGCGTCGGGGAAGAAGGAATAGGCGTTAGCGCGCTAGGCGGTCTTCAGTCGATCGCCGGGCCGAAATAGCCTTGGGCCAGCGCAGGCTCGGCTTCCAGAGCCTTGCTCCAGCAGTTGCGGGCTTCTTCCGATTTGCCCATCGCCTCGAGAATGCGCCCCAGGTTGAGCAGAGCTTCCGGCATTTCGGGCCGCTGCGCTAGGGCTTCCTGATAGAGGCGCACGGCTTCATCGGGCCTGTCGGCTTTCTCGTAAAGCAGAGCCGCATTGTAAAGCACTTCCGGAGAACGCTCGCCCAGATCGACCAGGCGTACATGATACTCGAGCGCGGTTTCGTAATCCGCCGATTGTACGGCCAGGGCGGCCAGTCCGCGCAGCGCATCGAGAGATTTCGGGTCGTTCTCGAGCATCTTCTCGTAAATGCGCTCGGCATTTTCCCGGTCGCCCAAACCGGTGTAAGCCATCGCCAGATTCCCCTGGGCTTCGGGCCACTGCGGCCGGTAGCGGAGGCATCCTTCGAAAGCTTCGATGGCCCCGCGATAGTCCTCGCGTTGCAGGCGCAGATAACCCAGACGGAACCGCGCCTCTTCTTCGCGCGGAGATTTTTCGAGGACGAGCTTGTAGTAGCGCTCTGCCTCTTCCAGCTGCCCGCAATGTTCCAACAGGAGGGCCAGGTTCCATAGCGGGGTAACCGGGTCTCCTCCGGCCTTCAGGGCTTGCTCGTAGGCTTGCCGGGCATTGGTTGTGTCGCCAAGCTGCTCGCGCACGATGCCTAGGTTAGTGAGCACTTCGGCCGATTGCGGCTTCAATTTGAGAGCCTCTTCGTAAGCCTCGGCGGCCTGATCCAGCCGGCCGGCCTTCTGATGGGCCAAGCCGAGGTTAAACCATCCTTCAAAATGGCCCGGCGCGGCAGCCACCAGCAGGGTGCAGAACTTCGCCAGCAGAGCGTATTCGCGAGCGGCAGCCGACCAGCCAGCCAGCCCCTCCAGCGCTACGGTCGAATCTGGACGGAGGTCGAGCAGGCGCTCCGAGTACTCCCGAACCATATCGAAGTCCTCTTGAGCCATGCCGATGAGGATTAGATTGGACAGCGGTTCTTCCGCCTCCGGATTCCTCTCTAGAATTCGCTGGTAGACTTCGGAGGCCTCGGCTCCGTGGCCAAGCGACTGCAGAGCCACGGCTTTCCCAAACAACGCATCTTCGTAATCCGGAGATAGCCCCAAGCAACGCTCAAAACAGAACAGGGCGGACTTGGCGTCTTCCAGTCGAAGACGAGCGATGCCTTGCCCGAGATGAGCCTCGACGTGATTCGGGTCCAGCAGGCAGGTCCGATTGAAGCAGTCCGCCGCCTGCTCCCAGTTCCCCAGCCGCTCCAGGCAGGCCGCCAGATTAAACCAGCCCTCGGCGTACTGTGGTTTGAGTCGCACCAGCGCGCGGTAGCTTTTCTCCGCCGCTGTGAAATCCTGCATCTCAAACTGGATGTGGCCCATGGCACGGTACAACTCGGCAGAGCCCTGCCCACCGCTGGTCGCACCCTGTAACGTCCGCAGCGCTTCTTCCCGCTTGCCAGAAAGGTGCAAGGCGACAGCCCGCGCCAGATGGTTCGACACATCTTGCTTTTCGTTGGGGTCCAAGGGAACCGTTCCAACTGCCTGCGTACTCATGATAAGCTCCTCAGCCGACGGATGGGAGCCACCGGCGGTTTCGCGCTCTCAAAGAGCGTCAGCCGGACACAATAGATGCGCGCGCGTTCCCCTCGCCCCGCCGTAAATCCGGCGCCTCCGGCGAGCAGGCGGCCGTCCGTCCACCGGGCAACGGTTTGCCCTTCTACCAGCACGGAAAAATCATTTCGCCGGGCCCGCGCCTTTACCGTGAACGCCGATTGTTTGGCCGGCAATCCCGTGATCGGAACGACGGCCACACCCTCCTCGACACCGCCAACCACCACTGATCGCCGCAGCTCGTGCTCGCCGCTGGTCGAGCGACGGATCGAGATTTTATGATAATTGCTTGGATTAAGGGCGCGCAGAACGCAGGTAAGCGCTTTGCTTTCGATACGGGCCAGAAACTCGAATTCATAATCGCCCATCCCCAATGAGGGCTTAAACAGGGCGAGCCCCGCCGGTCGCACGCCCGCGGCATCCAGGTTCCATTCCGTGGTGTCTCCTGCCCAGAGATCAGCTCCGTTACTGAAATCGTCTTCAATCAGTGATGCACCGGATAAGAATCCGTCCAGCCGAGCTTCGGGCATCGGCCGGTACATGCCCACGCCGATCCCGTTCAGCCTCACCGTGGGCTGCACGAAGACAACGGTGGAGAACCGATGGGCGCACTGCCTTTTAATGGGGGCCAGCGGCAGCTCGAGCGGCCCCTCCGCTTCCAACCCGGGCCGCGCGGGAGCCGAATTGAACAGTCGCATGCGCAACTGTGCTTCCGTCCGCCAGAATCGTTCGCTGACGTGAGCTACGGGGCGAATCTGCGGAGCGCGCGGCGCCGGCAAGGGCTTCGAAAGCCCGGGAAGTTTGGTTTCGAGTTCGACACTATGGCTAGGGATCCGCAATTGCCGAGAGGGACTCTGCGCCGCGCACATCCGGACATCTCCCAAACTTGTGTTTCGGGCTGAAATAAGACACGGATGAAATTGGATTCGCGGCGAACCTGTTGGCGGCTGAAACGTCACGTAGCGCTCGAAGCGAGGCAGCTCGGCACTATGCAGCAGAACGAGTGATTCGCGCGTTTGGGCGACCGGTCCGACACGAGCAATCTGGATTTGCGTCAGGCCCGCCTGGGGCGTCATCACGCTTTTGGCAGCGATCTCGCGCACCGGGAGCGCGATGCGCTCGGCTGGCCGAAATAACCGGTCGGCCAGCAGTTCCGGGGATCGGGCCTGGAGCGGCCCTATATCGCGCGGCGAAAGCGACGAAAGCTCGTCTTTTCTGCCTACGTCCGCGTGAAAGCTCAAAGCCCTCGTGGCGGTAATCGCCTGGGGGACGCGATCCATGCGGAATGGAGCAATGGCAATGCCGGGCCGAGTTTCCATCTCGGCCGAATGCAAAAGCTGGGTAACCGGGATCTGCCTCAGCGTCTCGCGCCGGCGCATCACGCTCGCCACTTTGTTGGCTTCCAGCAGACGGCCCATGCTCGAGCGCAGGCGGAACTGGTTCCGATGCTCGCGCGAGCAGAACTCCTCATCGCCGCCTACGCGAATCCGGCTCAGAGGCCGGCCGCACAACCGGCACATCTTTACTGCCATCTCGCGCCTAATTATAGGTATTTTCATAGGCAATGGGAAGAGTAAATGGCGCCAGTAGCAGCGTAATATCCAACGTTACTATAAACTCTCTTTTCCTGTAAAGCAGTACTGTGGGATAGTTTCTTGGCGACGCCAAAATCCACAGTTCGATAACTGAAGTTACTAGTAAACCGCCGGTCTGTTCCTTTACAATCTCGATGAAATACCCGGTTTCTGCTTATTTCAGGAGCCGCTGGAGGAACAATGGCAGGACCAGCCTTTTTTGCCGAGCCATCGCGCGCTTCTGCATCTCCGTCATTTCTCTGGGAAGTTCCCGGCAAACCGGTGGTCGTTCGCATCGCCTTCGACCTTGTGGAACGTTTAGAGGCGGAAGTTATCGAGAGCTTCCGGTCCCTCGACTCGCGCGGTTCCGAAATCGGTGGACTACTGCTCGGAACAGTTCACGGCAGCAGTCCCTTCGAGGTAGCCATTCAGGATTATGAGTCGGTCCCTTGTGATTACACGCGGGGGCCGCTTTATCGCCTCTCCCCGGCAGATTTTGAGCGCTTCGAGCGGGTATTGGAACAGCGTGCCGCCTCAGGCATGCGGGTGGTCGGCCTCTTTCGCAGCCACACTCGCAAAGCCCTGAGTTTGGACGCAGATGATATAGCGATTTTCAATCGGCTTTTTCAGAATATGTACCAAGTGGCCTTGTTGGCGAAACCGTTTGCCACCAAGGCGACATTAGGGGGCATTTTCTTCCGTGAGGAAGGCTCTCTCCGGAGCGAGAGCAGCTACAAGGAATTCCCATTCCGGAAGAGCGAACTGGAGCGCGCAGCCGGTTCCGCTCCAAGCCTGAAGGCCAGTGAGAAGGCGGCCGCCCCGCCGACGGCTGCGCCGCGAACCGAGCCGCCAGTCTCTCGCACCACAACCCGCGCCCAGATTGTCCCCATCGCCTCACGCAGAGAAGTAGCTGCGCCGCCGGTCGCGCCTGCAATTCCGGAAAGCCTGGCAGCAGCTTCCGCCGCCGCTGCGGCGCCCGCTCTGGCGCCGGTTACCGAGTCCGTTGCGCCAGCTCCTGTTGAGCCGCCGTCCACCGCCGTACCGGTGACCCCTGTCCGTTCGGAGCCGCAACCGGAAGCGCAACCCGCTCCGGTTGATCGGAAGCCCCCTTCGCCGCCCGCCGAGAGGGCAGATTGGGTGGACACCTTCGATTTCGAGAAGTTGCTTCACGAAGGAAAGGAAAAAGCGCACTCCGGCGAGGCGCTCCATAAGAGACTGCTGCAGGAACCCGCGCCGGCCGCGGCGGATAACACCACGGCTGCAAGTGTACTGCGAAGCCTATCCGAGTCCGGTACGGCGATCTTTTCGGAGCCGGCCATCAACACGCCGGAAACAGGCGATATTACATTTGACGAGACCGGCTCCCAAAAGCGGCGATCCGCCAGATTAATGTGGATTGCCGGGG
>CAZKVF010000309.1:0-22391 GCA_964556085.1 uncultured Solibacteraceae bacterium | reverse complement strand
GATGGGATCGAACTTGTGGTCGTGGCAGCGCGCGCAGTTGACCGACAGACCCATGAAGCCCTGGTACGTGGTGCGGATCATGTCGTCCATGTAATCGTATCGGTAGGACGGATAATTCTTCTCGCGGAAGCGCACGCGAGGGCCGATGCGGTAGTAAGTCGTCGCGGTCAGGCTGTCAAAATCGGGCTGGTCGAGCTCGTCGCCGGCGAGTTGCTCGATCACGAAGCTGTTGTAGGGCTTGTCTTCGTTGAACGCCTTAATTACATAATCCCGGTACCGCCACGCGTTGTCGATATTGAGATCGTATTCAAAGCCGGAACTATCGGCATAGCGGACCACGTCCAACCAAAACCGTCCCCAACGCTCACCGTAATGCGACGACGCGAGCAGCCGGTCGACCAGCTTTTCGTAAGCGTCCGGTGCGGGGTCTTTAACGAAAGCTTCGACTTCTCCCGGAGGCGGCAGCAGCCCGAGCAGATCCAGGTAAGCACGGCGAATCAGGGTAGGCCGATCGGCTTGGGGGGCAGGTTCAAGGCCCTTCTCGTTCATCATGGCGCGCACGAAGGCGTCGATCGGGTTACGGCTCCAGCGGGCGTCGTTTACGGCGGGCGGATCGCGCCGCACCGGCTTCTGGAAAGCCCACCACTGGCGATCGGCATCCGTAATCTGCCTCTCGTTGTACACGCCGTACGGGGTTTCAACAGGGGGAGCGGCGCCGCCGGCGGGCGCGGTCGAAGAGATGTTCACGGTGTCCCATTTCGCACCCTGATCAATCCAGCTCTTCAGCAGCGCGATTTCCGCGGCATTCAAAGCCGGAACGGGCGCCATCGGCATGCGGGGCTGCTCGAGCCCGGAGACACGCCGGTAAAGCGGGCTCGCTTCCGCGTTGCCTGGCACCAGCGCCGGGCCTTTTTCGCCGCCTTTGAGCATTCCCTCACGGCTGCTCAGATCGAGCTTCGACATTTTCAGCGACGGTCCATGACATTGGAAGCAGCGCTGCACAATGGGAAGGACGTCATTGGCGGAAACCTGCGTCTGAGCCTGTACCGGCGCTGGACTGGTCCAGTTGACCAAGCTTCCAATTCCGGCCGCTGCTATTGTGAGAACTGTGCCATAACCCAAGCTTCGCCGCATCCTTCTGTCGGGCTGTTTCATACTTGCTTGCTGCCCCTCCTCAGTTCGGTAGACAACCCAGTGGCTTGCCCAAAAGTATATACCTTTGCCGGGCCAGATGCTCTTTGGAATGGAACAGAAATCCGCATCAGCTCCGCACCTGTACTTGAAGAAAACTCTAAGGGGAAACTGGGCGGATCAAACCTTAGAATTTTCAACGGATTCGTCGCGGTCAGCGAGACGGACTCCGGGCCCAGTTGATGGCGACCGTGAAGGGAGAGGAAGATTCCACCGGCAGGTTGATCAGAAAGCGCCGCCCGTTGGCGGCCGCTTCATACCGGCTTCTCCGTGTGGTTGCCTCCAGATGAACCGTGAAAAGCGGTTTTGCCAAGCCGGGCTCGAAGACGGGCGAGTCGGTTCTTACTTCCATGGCGATTAGCTTGTCGCCGCTGGTGTAGTACAGCTCTTTGCCATCTCTTCGCCAACTGGGCTCCAGCCCGCCCTCCGTGGAGATTTGCCACTTGCCCTCGGAGGGAGGGAAGCTCTGGACATACACCTCGGATCGCCCCGATTCGTTGGACGTATACGCTACCCAGCGGCCGTTTGGGGAGAGTCTGGAGTTTTCCATCGGATAAGGTCCCCACGATTTCCCAGCCCCTTCCAGGGGCAATGCCCATGTGATGGGGCCGACCCTGTACAGAAGGAGCCGTCCGTCGGGGGACCACTGATGGATGAATTTGTTTTCACCCGATCGCAACAATGGTTTGGGTTGGGAAGCGCCCGCAACGTCCTTCTCGTAGATATCGATCACGCTGTTATGGACCACGTTGTACGCAATGCGAGTACCGTCCGCAGACCAAACGGCATTCGTCTCGTCCGCCGGATCAAAAGTGAACCGGGAAGCGGCCCCGCTTGATACGTCAAAGAGCCAGAGATCGCGGGTCCGCGTCTGCAGGTCCATTCGCGAGACGATCAGCTTCTTCTCATCGGGGGAAAGAGACGGATTTGAATAGTCGGCAGGATCACCCAGCCTGCTCAACCGTCTGCCCTGGCGGTCGAGCCAGACTAATTCGCTCGATCCGGCATCGACACGCGTGCGATACACCAGAACGCCATTTTGCGATGCAGAAACCGCCGCGCGCGCAATACCGCCCGCGACGGCAATCAGGACCCGTTGCGCCACCGGAAACGGTGTACCGGTCAGGGAGAGCCTACCGAGGTCGAAGCGTTGAGCCAACAAGTCGGTGCCGCGGGTGAAGAGTAGATAACCAGATCCGTTACCAGTACCCGCATATACCGCATTCGTATTGGAGTTGACCAGCCGCTTGGATCCGCTCGAGTCCAGGGATCCCAGGTAGATCCCTGTGCTCTCGGGGCTCTCGCTCTGCACGGAGAAGATGAAGTGACGGCCGTCGGGGAGGAATTGCGGAGCGGAATGACGTATCTCCCGATTGGCTCGATCGAGACTCCTCCATCGGGTGGGCTGGCCGCCGCTGGAGGCGACGCGATAAATCTCGGGACGTGCGTTCGTTTCGAACAAGAGGATGCCGGCGCGGTTCCAACTGCCGGAGGGGCGCCCGATGGGCGTGTCGCATATGGCCTCGACGGTTCCGCTTTGAAGCTCGAGCTTTTTGAGTTTTCCCGCGGCAAAAAACGCGACAGAACGGCTGTCCGGAGACCAGAACGCCGCATCGGCCAGTTCGGTTCCAGCCAAGGGTTCTGCCGTGAGCGATTCTAACGGCCTCAACCAGAGCTGCCTTTTGCCGTCGGGCGCAACTCCGATAAACACTAGGTGCTCGCCATCGGGCGACACTGACAAAGAATCGATGTCTGGCGTCGTGACCTGGTCGGGAGGAGAAATCAAAAACCTGACGGCAGGTTCGTGCCGCGGTGCCTGAGTCCAATACAGCCATGCAAAAACTATGCTGGCAGTGATCGCCAAAACAGCCGGAGACCAGTAGAGCCACCGCGGTTTAGGGCTGATGGACGGCGCTCGGACAACAGAAGGTGCAGGAGACGGCTCTGCGGCCGCGAGCGGATGGACCTCCGTCGTTGGCGGCGCGTCGGAGACGGTTCGAAGGCCCCCATCGGAGCGGCCATTTGCGCTGACTTCGACCACCTCGCTATTGAAGCGGTATCCGTACCTCGGAAGCGTTTCAATCCAATCTGTCCCGTTCTCTCCCAGGACCTTGCGCAAAGCAGAAACCTGGAAAGAAAGATTGGCATCCTCGACAAAGGTGTCGGGCCAGAGGGCGCCCATCAATTCCTTTTTTGTGAAAACGCGGCCCCGGCCCTCTACCAGCAGAACGAGAAGATCAAACGTCTTGGGCGGGATGGCAAGGTGGCGGCCTTCCCGGATCAGCAGTCGCTTAGAGCCGTCCAGCCGGTACGGCCCAAATTCATAAAAGGCGCCTGTCGCGTTCCCCATTGCCAGCCTCTAAGGCCTACCCGCCTTTAACTCGCTCTATTCTATTTGCCGCGGGCTTTGCTGGCAACCGTAGCGAATCAGGAGGATATGGCGTGGAGCCAAATCGGCGGCTGGCCCGCCGGCACAGTTCGTTAGTGCCGGCCGATATGAACGCTCCTTGGCACCACGCGGATTGCCGGAACCCTCCCGCAGTCTCGGTTTGTGCTCGTCAGGGGCCGATTCCGCAGATGCCGCTCGCAACAATGCATACGGAAATCGGCGGACAGCCAAACGGCTTCGCTAGTTTTCTCCTGTTGCTATAAACTTGTCAGAACCTGGCGATTTGCTCTGAAATTGCTTCAAAATTCCTCGTGAATCTCTCTAAATCGCGCCGGAGCAGCGCCGCTGCGCTACTAACACCGCCTTGACAAGCTCAAATGTTTGCAGGATACTTCCCGAAGTCGTAAGCGGAGGGGGTCGTCGCTAAAGAGCGCATATTCCGGACTGTCCTTCTTCCACCGAGTGACTATGTGACACGGGAGGTGTGAGATGAGAGCCCAAGTTATGGCTCGTCGCCTTGTTGTCGCTTTTGCCTGCGTGCCCGCGATTCTGATTTTGGCGCCGCAGGAGGCCAGGGGTCAGCTGCTTCAGGGCAGCATAACGGGGAACGTCACCGATACCAGCAATGCCGCGGTTGCAGAGGCCAGGGTCGAGGCGCGGGAGCAGAAAACCAACTTCACCCGCGAGACCATGACCAACACAGCCGGCGTTTACAACCTGCCGACCATGCCGCCGGGAACCTATAACATCACCGTGACGGCTCCTTCGTTCCAAACGGTCACGGTGAACGGCGTCAGCGTATCGCCCGAAGAGGTCACACGCCGGGATGTAGTGCTGGCCGTAAGCCAGGTAAACCAAAGTGTGCAGGTGCAGGCCGAAGCCGTGGGTCTACAGACCGACCGGGCGGACATCCGCGACGACATCGGCTCGAACCTCCTGGCAAACGCGCCTGTGCCGATCGGCCGCAACTACCAGATGCTGTTTCTCACCCTGCCGGGCGTCTCTCCGCCGACCAACGCGAATTCGTTCACCGCGAATGCGAGCCGCGGCCTGACCTTCGTGGTAAATGGCGGAGATGCCGGCTATAACATCACCAAAGTGGATGGCGCCGGCACCTTTGATATGACAGCCAACGCAGAACCCCAGTTTGTTCCCGCCTTGGAAGCGATCGAGAACGTGAGTATGTCCGGCAACTCGTTCTCTGCCGAACAGACCGCCACCGGCGGAGCGGTGAATATCTCGGTCAAGAGCGGAACTAACACCGTGCACGGGGCCCTGTTCGAAGACCACACCAATCAACACCTTGAGGCATACCCCTGGGTGGCTGACCGCACACGGCCCAATCCAAAATATGTCAATAACCAGTACGGCGGTGTCATCGGCGGACCGATAAAAAAGGATAAGCTGTTCTATTTCCTAAGTTTCGAAGGTACCGGCCTGGTCCAAGTCGCTCCCTTCGTGGCCGAGGTGCCTACGGCGGCCATGCGGACGGGCAATTTGATCGGTTCTCCGACTCCCATCTACGATCCGCTCACCGGTAATGCGAACGGGACGGGCCGGCAAGTCTTCGCCGGAAACATCATCCCGGCCGACCGGATCGATCCGGGCGTCCGAGCCCTCCTTCAGATGCCGCAGTGGTCACTTCCCAACCAGGTGGGGACAGGCTCACTAGGTCTGACCAACAACTTACTCACGAACGGGAAAACCTACTTGCGGCGCGCGCAAACTGACGCCAAGATCAACTGGAACCCCACGACTAAGCTCTCCACGTTTGTTCGTTTCGGTTGGGGCAATAACAACTGGGACACGCCCGAACAATTCGGTATTCTGGGCGGCCCCAACCTGTCCAACACCAACACCGCCGGCGGGCGAGGCGGCGCTAATATCCTCAACGGCACCATTTCCGGGAGTTACATCTTAAGCCCGAATTTGATCGTGGATGCGCATTTTGGGTATGACGTGAATATTGCGCGCAGCAAGCAACCGGCCCAGAATCTCAATCTCGGCTGGACGCTGATGCAAATTCCCGGCTTGAACACAGCCGGGGAGCCGCCGGCGAAGCAATTAGCGGAGGGCGGTTTGCCGAATCTCACTATCGACGGTTTCGCGGTACTCGGGTCACAGAGCCGGTTTCAACCGCAAAATTACTACGATCCGGAAAAGAACGTCGACGCCAATCTTACCTGGATCAAAGGGACTCACAGCCTGCGGTTCGGTTTCAGCTCTGACATTCAGCATTCGGAGGAACTGCAGTATCAAACTACCGGCGCTGGTTATATTACAGGCGCCGGAGGGTTCCATTTCGCGCAAGGGACAACGCAGCTCAATGGCGGTCCGGCCGGCAACGACTATAACGCCTTCGCCTCGTTCCTGCTGGGATTGCCGCAGGACTCCGGCAAGATTTATCAGTGGCCGCCTTTCTATTATTCGGACACCAAGTATTTCGCGGCATACGCGCTGGATGAGTGGCACGTCACGCCAAAGCTGACGATCAACGCAGGCCTCCGTTTCGATGATTTTCCGATTCCCTTGCGCAACGGCACCGGGATGGAGTATTACAACACGTCTAATGGAACCATGACTATCTGCGGAGTGGCCGGCATTCCGACTTCGTGTAACATTTTCGACCAGTACCAACTGCACCTTGCTCCGCGGCTGGGAATCGCGTATCGGTTCAGCAATACCGTCGTGCGCGCTGGTTTCGGCATGGCGACCGACCCCACCAACCTCTTCGCGCGTTCGCAAGCGCGGATTAACTTCCCGTACATCGAAGGGCTGACACTGCTGCCTCCCAATGCCTACTCTTACGCGACTACACTTCGTCAGGGAATTCCGACACCGCAGGCGCCTGATATCAGTTCCGGCCAAATTCCGGTACCAGGTACTGTGGGCCTGTACACTTACTCCCGCGACAATTACAAGCGGGGGTACGTAAGAACATATAACCTCACGATCGAGCAGCGATTGAAGCCGGGTTGGACGGTCTCGGTGGCCTATGCGGGCTCGGAGCGGCTGGATCCGATGGCTAACCTGGAGCAGAACTGGTCGCCGATCGGTACGGGAACTGCCGGACAACTGCTCAATAATCCCGCGAATAACAACCGGATTGCCAATACTCCCCTGCTGGGCGTTATGGGATCAAGTAATTACAACTCCATGCAGGTGCGCAACCAGGTTCGCGTTGGAGCTGTAGCCTTTACTGTTGGCTATACCTTTTCCAAGAATCTGGGCTTCATAGTTCCTGCTTCGGTCCAGGGCGGGGCGGCGATGCCTTGGCTATACCGGACTTATGACTACGGGCCCCTTCCTACCGACATCGCGAGTAACCTGGAATCAACGGCGGTTGTCGAGTTGCCCTTTGGCAAGGGCAAGCGCTGGGTTTCGACCGGCAAGGCGGCTGCCATTCTGGGTGGGTGGCAGGTCAGCGACATCTTCAGCGCCTTCACCGGGCGGCCGTTTAGCGCAGTGGCCTCGGCAACTTCGCTCAATGCCGTCTACTCGTACCAGTTTGCCAACTGCATTGGCACGCCCCACCAGACCGGAAATATTTACCAGTGGTATAGCTTCTCTGACTTCGCTGTTCCCAAGGCCGGTGGTTTCGGAAGCTGCGGCCAAGATGCCTTGCGAGGCCCGGGCCTGATTAACACGGATGTGGGCATCGAGCGGAAGTTCGCTTTTAGCGAAAAATGGAACCTCGCATTCCGGACGGAAGCGTTCAATGCCGGGAATACGCCGCATCACGCGAGTCCCGGCTTCACTAGCTCCACCGGCACTACGAGCGCGAACTCCATCAGCAGCAGCTCGTTCATGCAGGCGTACAATATCGCGAACACAGGCCGCGATGGCCTCGATCAACGGGCGATCCGGTTCAGCTTGAAGCTGCGTTTTTAACTGTCGGGCAGCCTAAGTGGGCAGGCGATCTTGTCGCCTGCCGTTGCCCCGGGCTTCAGCCCGGTGCCTTCCCCCTCACCCGGTGATCTGCGGAATCAGTTCCCCGGCGACGTCCGTCAGCCGCATGTTGCGGCCGTTGTAATAGTAAGTCAGACGCTTATGGTCGATTCCCAACAGGTAAAGAATCGACGCGTGCAGATCGTGCGCTGTGACAATCTGCTCGGCGGCTTTATATCCGAACTCGTCAGTCGCGCCGATGCTTTGGCCGCCCTTGACTCCAGCCCCCGCCATCCAGACGGTCAAAGCCCCCGGGTTGTGATCGCGGCCGATGCCTTTCTGCGAAAGCGGCATGCGGCCAAACTCGGAATGCCATAGCACCAGGGTTTCGTCGAGCAGTCCGCGACGCTTCAGGTCCGTGATCAGACCGGCGATTGGCTTATCGACCTCAGGCGCGTGCCGCCCATGATTATCCACGATGCTGTTGTGAGCATCCCACGTATCGACGTTCTGGTTGACCACCGCTCCGTTCCAGAGTTGCACGGCGCGCACTCCACGCTCGACCAGCCTGCGTGCCATCAGGCACTGACGACCGAATGGCTCGCTGACCTTGTTATCGAGCCCGTAGAGCCGCTTGGTTTCTTCGCTTTCGTCGTCCACGTTGACTGCCTCGGGCGCGCAGCCCTGCATACGGAACGCCAGTTCATAGGAGCTGATGCGAGCGGTCAGTTCGCTGATGCCCGGATGCTTTTCGGCATAATTCTGGTTGATCCGCGACAACTCGTCGAGTTCGGAGCGCTGCTGTTCCGGCGACAACGATCCGTCGGGGGGATGCAAATCAAGAATTGGGTCGCCTGCGGCGCGAAACACCGTGCCTTGATACGCAGCGGGTAGGAATCCAGAACTCCATTGTGACGAGCCGGTGAAGGGTCCACCCCGCGGATCGTGAATGACAACGAAGCCCGGCAGGCTCTGGTTCTCGCTGCCTAAACCGTAGGTGACCCACGCGCCCATGCTAGGATAACCGGCGATAATCATTCCGGTATTCCACTCGTAGTGCGACAAGGTATGGTCGGCGGACCGGCCTTGAGCCGAGTGGATGAAAGCTATCTCGTCCACTACTCCGCCGATGTTCGGAAACAGCTCGGAAACCCACTTGCCGGATTGGCCGTACTGTTTAAATTGATACGGGCTCTTCATCAGCGGGCCCGGGTACCCCTGCCGCACCAGCACCTCGCCTTTCCCTTCGAGCGGCTTGCCATGATACTTCTCAAGCATCGGCTTGTAGTCGAAGGTATCCACGTGGCTCACACCGCCGCACATAAACAGCGAGATGATCGATTTGGCCCGTGGCTTGAAATGCGGCGGCTTGGGCAGGAAAGGAGAATCGGTCACACCGGCGGAACCGACGCAGGCTTTCGATATCGCGGCGGGCGCGGCCAGGAGGCCATCGGCGCTCAGCAGCGACGCCAGAGCGATGCCGCTGATGCCGCCGCCGCCCTGAAAGAGAAGATCGCGCCGCGAGATGTAACGCTGGCGGCTCTTTCCGTTGCAATTACATTCCGATGGGTGGCTCATGGCTTCTCCTTTTTAGTTGATATATAGGAACTCGTTGGTGTTGAAGATGACGTGCGCAAACTCGGCAAGGGCGGAGCTGGACTGCCGGCTGGCAGGCGAAAGCGCCTGCCCCACAGATTGCTTCTTCAGGAATTCGACGCCCTGGGTCAACTCACGCGGACTTGGTTCGCGGCTGAATGCTGTGCGGTAGACGAGTTTAATCTGCGCTGTCGGATCAGTTCCGGCTTCGCGCGCCACGCGCTCGGCGAAGTGCCTAGCCTCCAAGAGGAAAAATTCATTGTTAAACAGAGTCAGCGCCTGGGTTGGAACAGTCGTCACTTCGCGCCGCTCGCAACTTAGAGTGGCATCGGGCTGGTCGAAAACTTCAAACATTGGATACTTCATATTGCGCTTGACGTACGCGTAAATGCTCCTTCTCCAGGTGGAGGGATCCTCTTTTGTTGGTTCCCATTTGCCCTTGGTGGGAACCTGGCTGGTGACGGATTCAGGAACCGGCGGGAAAAATGGTTTGCCGCCCGCCTGCAAGTTGATATCGCCACTGGCCGATAGCACAGCATCGCGAATGATTTCCGCCTCCATCCGCTTGATCGGAAAACGCCAGAGAGACTGGTTGGTAGGGTCTTTTTCGGCATCGGCGGGCAGGTAATAGTCGGACGCCATTTTGTAGGTTTCCGAATTCATGATCAGGCGATGCATCTGCTTGACGCTCCATCCCTGGCGTATGAATTCGGTCGCCAGCCAGTCGAGAAGCTCAGGATTCGAGGGCTGCGTCCCCATCTTTCCGAAATTGTTCGGCGTGGTGACGATTCCCTGGCCGAAATGCTGATACCAGATTCGGTTGACCATGACGCGGGCGGTCAAAGGATTGTCCGGTGAAGCAATGTCCTCAGCCAGGGCACGGCGGCGCCCGCTGGTTGGATAACCGTTCCGGGGAGGATCGGCGAATGGGCTCGGCTGCGGAACCGCTTTGGAGAGAACCGTAAGAAATCCGGGCTCAACCACCGGAGCCTTCATCTCCTCGGGGAAAGGCATCAGCCCGGTGCTCGCGAAATAGGTCGGAGGAGGCGCGTAGTGGTCGCCCTGTTCCGGAAGATATTTGCCGGTGAATCCGAACTTTTCGTAGACAATGCCGCCCAGCGATCCGGGCTGGAACGGCGGATGTGGGATGAAGCGGAAATCGCCATCACGGATACCAAGAGCTACGGGAGGCCGTGGCGGGAGCTGTTTCGTGAGAGCGTCGATCTGGTCCTGGACCTTCTGGCGCGCCTGGTCGTCCTCGGGACTTACCTTCAGCGCCGTGCGACCGCCGGTGTTAAAGTCCTGCTCCTCTTCACCCCGCACCGTGGCGACTTGCGCCGCAAGCAGTTTCTGGCCTGGGTTCCGCTTTTCCTCGGGCGTGTTGTACGCTTCCTGAACGTCCGCCGGGAACTTGGCGAGTGCGCGCTGGAACAGCTCTTTCCGGTATGGCGCCTCGATGTTTGCGATCTGCTGCCGTAACGGCTTGATTTTGTCGTTAATTTCCTTAGTAGCTTTCTGGTATTGCGCCCACTCATCCGCCGGAACCAGCGGGTGGTCATATTCCACGAAGCCGTTAAATACCGCGACTGTCTTGTAATAGTCCTTCCGAGTGATCGGATCAAATTTGTGGTCGTGACAATGCGCGCAGTTGACCGATAGTGCCTGGAAGCTCTGATACGTGGTCCGAATGATATCGTCGATGTAGTCGAACCGGTAGTTGGGATTTTCCAGGTCGCGATCCAGGACGCGTGGGCCGAGGCGCACAAACCCGGTAGCGGTCAAACTGTCAAATGTGGGCTTATCCAGTTCATCACCGGCAAGCTGCTCAAGGATGAACTGGTTATAGGGTTTATCTTCATTGAACGCCTTGATGACGTAATCGCGATAGCGCCACGCGTCGGATACGTCGTAGTCGTACTCGTATCCGGTGCTGTCCGAGTAGCGAGCCACATCCAGCCACAGGCGGGCCCAGCGCTCGCCGTAGTGCGGCGAAGCCAGCAGGCGGTCCACCAGGTCTTCATAGGCGCGCGGCGACGGATCTTTGACGAAGGCATCTACTTCGGCCGGAGACGGCAGCAAGCCTACCAGGTCGAGGTAGGCGCGGCGGATCAGAGTCCTTCGATCGGCGGCCGGAGCCGGCGTCAAGTCCTTACTTTCGAGCTTCGCGTTCACCAGCGCATCTATGGCCGATTTGGCCCACCGGGCGTCCTTCACCTGTGGAACGGCGGGTCGCACGGGCCTCTTGAACGACCACCACTCGCGGTCGGCATCCGTGATTTTGCGTTCGTGATAGCCGTTGTAAACAAGCAGCGAGGGACCAGCATCGTTGTTGGCCGCGGATGCCGGCGCCGGGGTAGTTGCATCAGGCCATGGAGCGCCCTGATCGATCCAGTTCTTGACTGCCGCAATTTCATCCGGTGTGAGAGGAGGAAGCGGAGCCATCGGCATCGCCGGCTTCTCCTCGCCGGTGATGCGCTTATAAAGAAGGCTCTCGGCCGCATTGCCTGGAACGATGGCCGGGCCGTGGCTGCCGCCCTGCAAAAGCGCAGCGCGGGTGGCCAGGCTCAGCTTGGACATCTGCACCGCCGCCCCGTGACATTGCTGGCATTTCGCGAGGACTACCAGGGCGTCCGCGGCCTGGTTCTTCTGCCCAAGCGCGGCGATCGAGAGCAACCCTAATACTGAGAGTGCGGCCAGCGCCGAGCCGGCAACTTTCGCACCTGGAGATCTCCAACGCATCAGCACCCCTCCTGGAACGAACAGTCAAGCTGTCCCGAAAGGCACTACCCACCTTCCGGGCCAAGCTCTTACGAACAAAAACGGAGCTGTGTAAAGCGTACATGAGCGATGCGCCGAGTTCAACGGGGGTACAGTCAGGATCAGGAGCACGACTCGCCTTGGCAACCAGAAACCCCTCCTGGGCTTGCGATAACATAGGAACCCGGATAGGAAGCTAATATGAGCGAATCCATTGCTGCACCCAGCGCGGCCGAATCAAGAAGACTGGCGAATCAATCGTCGGATTCGGGATCCGATCGCGGCCTCTCGTCGGACGCCGTAATTGCCTATGCCATTTTGCGGCTGTCGTTCGGCGTGAACATCATGCTACACGGCCTAAGCCGGCTGCTTGCCGGCCCGTCGGGTTTTCTGGCCTACTTGAATCACTACTTCGAGCACGCTCCGCTGATCTCCAAGAGCTTCCTGCCGGTCTTCGGCGCCGTCCTTCCGCCAGTGGAGACCGCGCTGGGATTGCTGCTGCTGCTGGGCCTGTTCACGCGCTTCGCGCTGATCGCGGGCGCTCTGGTGATGACGGCCCTGGTCTTCGGCACCAATCTGGCACAGGATTGGAACGTTGCAGGGCTACAACTAATCTATTGCTTCCTGTACTACTATCTCCTGGCGCACAGGCGGGAAAAGAACCTCTGGTCGGTCGACCGCTGGCTCAGCAGGAAGTAGTGCGGCCAACGGAGACCGTAGGGAGCGGTCAGTGAATTACAGGCACCGCAGACTTACCGCTCACCCGCCGCCATCCTCTTTCGATACTCCGGATAAATCGTCTCCGGCTTCCCAACGGCGGCATCGCGCGGGACTCCGTATTTGGTAGTCATCTCATCGACAAACGGATTCTTCTCCGGCAAGTAATGCGGCGCCGTTTCTCCCACGCTCCCTTCATAGGCCGTGACGCACGGTGGCCCAATTGGAGACAAAGGAGTCGAGCTGAGTTGAAAGCTCCTGGACAGGATCCAAGGTTCGGCCAGATAGATCGGATCTTCGATGATCCCAAGAACGGTTAGGGTATCGCCGTGGCGGTAGAAGCGCGTCGTCATGATCGCCTCATCGCTCGAGGGAGCGCCGGTCTTTCGCAGGAACCCGGCTTTCATATGCGTCGTGTAGGCGACCAGCGTGTTGCCTTCCCAGGTACCGGTCGTGAAGCCGGCGCGCGTGTGCTCGGCGTATTTGGAAGGATGCGGCCGGCCGTCCATCCAAATCGTGAGCGGCGCGCGATCCTCCCAGGCGCCGATCGTGTAGGAGATCACGTTTCCCTTGACCGGGTCCGTATCACTCCAGATCTTCAGGCCAAATGGCCCCTGGACCAGATAAAAGGCAGGCCATCCCTGGCACTGGCGTTCGACCATCGACAGCTGCGACTCGGAGTAGCTCAGGGCTCTGATCCGGCCTTCCTCGTTCAGCGGGATTCCCGTGAAGTCCACCGGCAGCCCGTCACCAGTGAGAAACTCATGATTGCGAGCCGCCCAGGAGCCGGTGATCTCGACTTGTGCGGCCGCGGTCCCGCAGACGAACAGGGACAGACAGGCCAGCAGACCTATCCTACCTACCTTACGGTGCATGGCGTTGGATCCCATTTCGAGCCGTCGGCCTCCTTCTTGAATTGCGAACTTACGATAAACGGCTGCTGCAGGTACTGCGGATCGTCAACGATCGTGGTCACCAGCAGCACTTGTCCGCCATCCGGATGGGGGCCGATATCGAAGTATTCCGTTACTGCCGCGTTCTCGCTGTAAGGCACGCCATTCTTCCGAAGGTACCCGGAGCGCATGTTGCTGGTTGTTACTTTCAGCGATCCCGGCCGCTGCCATTCCGCTATCGAATATCCTTGCCACGTGCGCTCGCGCGGCGGCTGCGTTGCTTTGAAATGCAAAAGCCGCGTCTGCGTGCCGTAATCGCTATCGACGCGCATGGTCTCGTCGTCATGCCACGTGATGTGAAACCGGGCGGCCGCGCGCATGATCGCGCCGGCGCCATACGCCCTGCACTGATTGCCCGAAGCTTCGTCGGCCGCGGGGTCCCAGGCATCGGCGATCTTCCGCGCCGCTTCAGTGATCGGCACCCCGCGGTAGTCGCCTTTGCGGGGCGTGACCATGCGGAAGCGCCAGTCCTCCGTTACAAGAGCAACCCAATAGCCGCTAAAATCCACGGGCGCGGAAGCCTTGGCCGTAGTCGCGGCGGCGCTTGCGGCTCGTTCCTGGGCGGCTGCGTCGGGTACTGCGGCGCCGCATGCCAACGCAGCCAGAATCAGAGCAATGCGGGCTCTCATTGCTGTTTCTCGCTCATGCTGCGGTACACGGCTTCGACGAAATGATCCGTGGTCCAGGAATCATTTTCGGATCCATACCGGCGCGTGTAGCCCCGAGCCGGCTTGGCGGCTCTGATCTGTTCCAACGAGAGGCCCTCTTTCATCAGGTCGCGGATGCGGTCGCGGATAATCGTTACCATATCGCGGTATTCCACCACGTCGAGCTGGTCGCAGATGCGGCCATGGCCCGGAACAATCAACGTGCCCTCTTCCCGGGAAACGATCGGTACGGACGGAATCGCTGTTTCGACAAGCTTCTGCAAGGCCGCGATTTCGCCGCGAATGCCGCCGCCCTTCGCTACATCGATAACGGGGAACCGCGTCGTGTCAAACACATCACCGGCCACGATCACGTCGGAGCGGCGAAAGAAAACAATCGCGTCGCCATCCGTATGCGCGGCCGGCTGATGGAAGATTTCAATGCCCTCGCCGTTGAGGTACATGTACTTGCGCGGCTGATTAAAGGTTTCGGTGGGCCAGGCGGCCACCGGAAATGGAGAAGGCTTGCCGCTCATTCTCGTCAAAACCTGTTCGACGGAAAGTATTGAGGCTGCCCCTCCCAGAAAATCGGCGCCAATCCCGGCTCCGCCGCCTTGCGTGAAGAGGGTCTGTCCGGCCTTCGCCACGACCTCATTGCCGCCCACGTGATCCGGATCGGCGCTGGTGTTGATCACGTACCGGATGGGCTTGTTGGTCACGTTCTTAATCGCGGCGACAACGGCATCCGCGCTCGAGGCCGAACCTGAGTCAACCACAACCACGCCATCGACGCCGACTTGAAATCCGATATTGCCTCCGGCGCCGGCAATCATGTAGAAGTTCGGCCGCAGTTGCAGCACCTCAAGATTCGCACCTGAAGTCTGCTGGGCCGCCGCGCCGGCGCCACACGCCAATGCGGCAGCCGCTGCCGCGATCGCTATCCTGTGACGCTTCATTCGCTCGTGCATGGATCGAGTACCCACAATCATAACGCCGGGCCGCGCCGGAATCCTCCTCCCGCGCCAAAGCTAAAATAAAATCTCCCATGACACCCGCACAAACCTACAACGAAGAACAGCGCGCCCGCTGGAACGGGTTCGACGGCGAAATGTGGGCACGCCACTTCGACCGCATGGACCGGGTCCTCGAGCCGGTTAATGCTCCACTGCTCTCCTTTGCGGTTCCGGCCGCCGGCTCGGTCGTAATCGACGTGGGCTGCGGCTGCGGCGGCCCGACGATGGAACTCGCGCGCATGGTGGGGCCTTCCGGGCGGGTGATCGGCCTCGATGTTTCCGAACCAATGCTCGGGCGCGCGAGGGAGCGCGCGCGGGGGTACAGCAACGTGACCTTTCTCCTCGGAGATGCCGCGGAAATGCCGTTGGAGAATCTCCATGGCGATCTGATAGTCTCCCGTTTCGGAGTGATGTTCTTCGGCGACCCGGCCGCTGCATTTTCGAATCTCCGGAGGTCGCTGGTCCCGGGAGGCCGGCTGCGATTCGTCTGCTGGCGCGGTATCCAGGAAAACCCGTGGCTTCAAATTCCGCTCCATGCCGTGTACGAGCACGTGCCACGGATGCCGAAGCCGGCTCCGGAGGAACCCGGCCCTTTTTCGTTTGCGGAGCCGGAACGTGTCACTCGGATCCTCACCTCAGCCGGTTTCACCAAGCCATTATTCACGCCGCTAGACCTGCGCCTGAACCTGGCAGTCGGGGGAACGCTCGAAGACGCTGCCGTAAACGCCTCTGAAAATGGCCCTGCGCGCCGGGCGCTCACGGGCCAGCCGGATGAGATTCGCGCCCGCGCCATCGAGTCGATCCGGCGTGCCCTCACGCCCTACACCTCCTCCACGGGAGTAGAATTGGCAGGCGCGGTCTGGCTGGTGGCGGCCGAGCGCGCGGAAGTGTAGGAGTAGAAATCATGAAGTTCGTTGCGTTTCTTGCTCTGGTCTCCGCCGCGCTGGCACAGCAGAGCGCGCCCGCAATCGCATTCACCTCCGTCCCGAACTATCCCAACCTTCCGGAAGGCATGAATTTCGGTGAGGTCCCCGGCGTGGCGGTGAATTCTCGGGGACATGTCTTTGTTTTCTCGCGGTCGAATAGCGCAACCGGGCCGGCTTTCGGCGCCGCGGCCGCGCAGTTATTCGAGTTCGACCAGAATGGCAACTACGTCCGCGAGATCGGCAAAGGCCTCTATGCCTGGTCGGAGGCGCACAGCGTTCGCATCGACAAGAACGACAATATCTGGGCCATAGATAAAGGCTCCAACATGATCGTGAGGTTCAACCCGCAAGGCCGCGTTGTGTGGGTGTTCGGCCGGCGGCAGGAAGCGGCCGACGGAGCCGAGCCCCTCGGCCACCCCGATCCGCCGCTTCCCGCGGTGGATGGCCTCTTCCGCCAGCCCACCGATATCGCCTGGGACTCGCAAGGCAATTCGTACATCACCGATGGCTACGTCAACTCCCGCGTGGCCAAAATCAGCAAAGAGGGCGACTGGGTAAAGTCGTGGGGAACGAAGGGCAGCGGCACCGGCCAGTTCAATTTGCCGCATTCGATCGCCATCGATCTCCAGGACAACATCTACGTCGGCGACCGCTCGAATCACCGAATTCAAGTCTTTGATACCGACGGCAATTTCAAGCGCATGTTCTCGATCGACGTGCCCCCCGATCCTGCCTCGCGAGCTGTCAATGGCGAGACTCCTACGGGCGAACGACTGAAGCGTGTCATCGGTGCTCCGAACTCGATGTGCATTACACCAGGTCCCAACCAGGTGCTTTTCATCGGTGAATCGACATTCCCGGGGCGGATCTTCAAGGTGGCGCTTGACGGCAAAGTGCTGGGCGTGATCGGACGGTCGGGACGCAATCTTGGCCAATTCTCGGGCGCGCACGCGCTTGCCTGTCCTTCGGAGCGCGAAGTCTACGCCGCCGAAACCTCGAATTGGCGGGTGCAGAAGTTGCTCCTCCGTTAACGGGCTTCAACGGGTAGGGTTGAGCCTTGAGTTCCATCGGTTACCACGATCTGGCGGCCTGGTCCCAGGCAAAACTTAGTTCGGTGGCCCGCCAATTGCGCCAATTGTCCTTGCGCTCGACACTTGGCCCTGGATTTGCTAGAATAATTTAGTCACTTGCGTTACTTTGCCAGATACTCATATCCCCCCACGTCCAGAGTACTTACCCTCCACTGTTTTCTGAGGAATGGAACACTAAAGTTATGGCCTCCAATACGTTCTCTCAAGGCACTCAAGTCGAGCACGAGAAGTTCGGCTTGGGTAGCGTCGTTTCCAGTAGCGAAGAGCGAATCGTGATCAAATTCGATGATCACGGAGAGAAAAAGTTCGTTACCAACATGGTAATGGGCAGTTTAAAGAAAAGCGATCGGCAACCGCCTGCTGAAAAGAAGGGGTCGCGCCGGAAGAAAGCGGCGCCGGCCAGCGCCTGATAGGCGCTTCAATCAACGCCGAGCGGGTGCTGTTTTAGAGGATTCATTTGAACGCACGCCAGAAACGGTTATTTGAAGAGGCCCGGAAGCGAAACCCGGACCTCAAGATCCCATCCGAAGCCCAACCCACAGAATGGAGTGAAGCTGATTTGGCCTTGGTCAAACAGGGTGTTGGGGATAAGTCCGGCCGCCCGCAGACTGCGGGCGGTGAAACCGGAGCCTCCGCCGGCGAAGCCCCGGGCGGCGAACAGGGTGGGGCGATCGTCACCTATTTCGAAGCCAAAGGGTTCGGATTTCTCCGCCCCGACGACGGGGGCCGGGATATTTTCTTCCATGTTTCCCGCTTGACCGAAGGCCTGGCTACCGAACTGCGCCCCGGAACTCGCGTGCTTTATGAACTGGGGATGGATCGCACAGGCAAGATGGCGGCGAGCAGTGTGCGCATCGCCCCCGCAGAATAGCGGCGCACGCAACACGCCGCGTGAATTAACCCATGTTTGACAACCTCTCGGAAAAACTGCAGCGGGTCTTCAAAAACCTGCGCGGCGAGGGTAAACTTTCGGCCGAAAATATGGAGGCCGCACTGCGCGAGATTCGCATGGCGCTCCTCGAGGCCGACGTTAATTTCCGCGTGGTCAAGCAGCTCATCGAGAGCATCAAAGAGAAGGCCATGGGCGAAGAGGTGCTCACCGCCCTCTCGCCTACGCAGCAAGTCATCAAGATCGTACACGAGGAGCTGATCAAGATCCTCGGCAGCCACGAATCCAAGCTGCGCTTTGCCAACGAGCCGCCCAGCGTCTTTCTGGTCGTGGGCCTCCAGGGCTCGGGGAAAACTACCACCACCGGCAAACTGGCTCGCTGGCTCTCGAAGAACGGGCATCGTCCCCTGATGGTTTCTGTGGACGTCTACCGCCCCGCGGCGCGCGAGCAGTTGCGGGTCATCGCTCGCGACATTAACCAGCCCATTTACCAGGGTGCGCCGGACGATAAGCAGCCTCTGGAGTTGGCCACCGGCGCGAAGCGCGAATCCATCCAGACCGGCCGCGACGTGCTGCTGGTCGATACCGCCGGACGCCTGCACATAGACGACGACCTCATGGTCGAGTTGCAGCATCTCAAGGAGAGCTTGACGCCGGTCGAAATTCTCTTCGTTGCCGATGCCATGACTGGCCAGGACGCCGTCAAATCGGCAGACGAGTTCCACAAACGGCTCGGAATCACCGGCGTGATCTTGACCAAGATGGATGGCGACGCACGCGGCGGCGCGGCGCTCTCCATCCGCAACGTTACGGGTCAGCCGTTGAAATTTGTGGGCGTCGGCGAAAAATTCGATGCCCTGGAGCCGTTCCACCCCGACCGCGCCGCAAACCGCATCCTGGGCATGGGAGATGTGCTCTCCCTGATCGAAAAAGCCACCGAGCAGATCGACCAGAAGAAAGCCGTGGAGATGCAGCGAAAGCTGATCGAGAACGACTTTACTTTGGCTGACTTTCGCGATCAGCTTCGCCAGGTGCGCAAGCTCGGTCCCCTGGGTTCCCTGCTCGATATGATGCCCAAGGTGGGCATGCTGAAGGGCTTGAAGGACGTCAAGGTGGATGAGAAAGAAATCGATCACGTGGTGGCGATTATCGATTCCATGACCCCGAAGGAACGCGCCAACCACATGATCATCAACGGCAGCCGGCGGCGGCGAATCGCCAAGGGCAGCGGCACTTCCGTACAGGAAGTCAACCAGCTGCTCAAGCAATACGCCGAGGCCCGCAAGATGATGAAAAGCATTTCGGGCGGTATGATGGGTAAAAAGTTTGGGAAAATGAAGCTTCCGCCCGGCTTTCCCTTCGGACAGATGCCGGGTACGTAAAGACGAGCGTTCAGCGATCAGCGCTCAGCCATCAGCTCTGGCACTTCCGGACTGAAGAGCTGATGGCTGACGGCTGACGGCTGATAGCTGGAGAAACAATGGTAATGATCCGTCTGGCGCGGTTTGGCGCCAAAAAGAAGCCGTTTTATCGCGTGGTGGCGATCGAGAAGGAGAGGGCCAGGAATGGCCGCAGCCTGGAAGTGTTGGGCCACTATAACCCTTTAAGCCACCCCGCGGAAGTAGTTCTCAAGCACGACCGGCTGGAGTATTGGAAAAGCCACGGCGCGCAGGTGTCGGACACCGTAAGACGTTTGGTCGAACAGCACCCAGCGCCGGCGCCCACACCAACTGTGGCCTAAGAAGCCGCTGTCACTCCGCGAGTGTGACAAAGCAGACGGCCGGAAGTTATGCGTAAGAACTTGTACTAGCCGATATACCCTAGCGTTCCTCCTTATAGCGTTAACATGGCGGTAGGAGGCGGGGGAAATGAAACAGCTAATCGAAGATATAGCGAAAGCCCTTGTGGACATCCCCGACGAGGTAGCTGTCAGAATGGTGGAAGGCGAACAGGTTACCGTTCTCGAACTGAAAGTCGCCCCCAGCGATCTCGGCAAAGTGATCGGCAAGCAGGGCCGCACCGCGCGGTCCATCCGCACGATTCTCGGCGCCGCGGGAATGAAGCTGAACCGACGGTTCACTCTGGAAATCCTGGAGTGACCGAGGAAAATCCCGAACCGGAAGCCCAATGGGTTACGGTAGCCGTGCTCGGCAAACCGCGCGGCAACCGGGGTGAAATCACCGCGGAAGCCTTCAGCAGCAAACCGGAACGGTACCAATCGCTTAAAGAGGTTTACGTGTTCCCCGAGCACCCCTCAGGCCGCGAGCGGCTAGAGGTCGAAGAGGTGTGGATCCACGGCGGGGTCTTGATTTTCAAATTTGGAGGCGTCGATAGCATTTCCGACGCAGAGAAACTGCGCGGAGCCGAAGTGCGCGTTCCCTGGAGCGAGCGCGCCCCGTTGGAGCCGGGCGAGTATTTCCAGTCCGACCTGCTGGGTTGCGAAGTAGTGGACAACCGCTCCGGCGCCGCACTGGGACGGGTCTCGGGATGGGAAGATGCCGGTGGATCGGGGTTGCTGGTGCTCGAAGGCGGCCAGCTAATTCCTTTTGCGAGGTCCATCTGTGTCGAGATCGATCCCGCCCGGAAGCGCATCGCCGTAGAGTTGCCGGACGGCCTCAGAGAGCTGAACAGGCCGTGATCTTTCACGTGCTGACAATCTTCCCCGAATTCTTCGAGGGGCCATTTGCTTATGGAGTCGTGAAGCGCGCCCAAGACGCCGGATTGCTCGAGATCCGCATCCATAACCTGCGAAACTGGACCAGCGACCGGCACCAGTCCGTAGATGACCGCCCGTTCGGCGGCGGCGAAGGGATGGTTCTGAAGCCTGAGCCGATTTTTCTCGCCGTGGAATCCATCTGGCCGGAAAAAGCGCCCGGACAGCGCGTGATCCTGCTTTCCGCGCGGGGCTGCCTGTTTCAGCAGGCCGTGGCTAACCGGCTGGCCTGCCAGGCCGAATTGCTGCTGATCTGCGGGCGGTATGAAGGAGTCGATGAGCGCGTAGCGGAGCACCTCGCGGATGAGGAGGTCTCGATCGGAAATTACGTTCTGAGCGGGGGCGAGCTGGCGGCAGCCGTCGTGATTGATACCGTAGCCCGGTTGCTCCCCGGCGTGCTCGGCAATGAAAGCTCGGCCGTTTTCGAGTCGTTCCAGGATACCGGGCACGGAGCCGGCCTGCTGGATTGCCCGCATTGGACCCGGCCCGCCGATTTTCGCGGCTGGCGGGTGCCGGAGGTTCTGCTGAACGGCAACCACCAGGAGATTCGCCGCTTTCGCCAACAAGCCGCCCTCGAAAAAACCGCCCGCCTCCGGCCGGACCTGACCCCTGCTCCGGCTCACGGTAAGATAGAAGATTAAAGGAATTGTCATGCAGAACGCGCTGATGATGAAGTACATCCAGAAGAACAAACGGGCCGATGTTCCGACGTTTCGGCCGGGGGACACCATACGGGTCCACGTCAAGATCAAAGAAGGCGACAAGGAGCGCTTGCAGGCTTTCGAAGGCACGGTAATCGCACGCAACAACACCGGCTTGGGCGAAAGCATCACCGTACGGAAGGTCAGCTTCGGTCAGGGCGTCGAGCGGATCTTCCCGATCCACGCCAAAGTGATCGATCACATCGATGTCGTGCGGACCGGCCGTGTGCGCCGGGCCAAGTTGTACTATCTGCGTGGCCTGAAGGGTAAAGCGGCCCGTCTCAGGGAGCGGGAATAATCGGCCGGAACTGGTTGGAAGGGGTTCGAGGCGGCCTCGTCCCGTGACCGTCTCACAGGGATTCAATGAACACTTTGGAACCCGGCAATTTTTCTAAATTTCGACGTGTTCATAAAGCACCGAAGCAGGCGGGCACGGGATTCGTGAATAACATCCGGTGCGAAGCGGCGTTGGAGCAGGAACTGCGGTCACGCGGTTTCCAGGCTGTGGCGGGAGCGGACGAGGTCGGCCGCGGCGCTCTGTTCGGGCCCGTATTTGCCGCTGCGGTGATTCTGTCGCCCGACCGCCCAGTCCGAGGCCTCAATGACAGTAAGGTGTTGGAACCCGAGCGGCGCGAAGTGTTGGCCGAACGCATCCGCGAGCGCGCTATGGCTTGGGCCGTTGCCGCTGTGGACGCGGCTATGATCGATCACGTCAATATTTACCAAGCGTCCCGCATGGCGATGCGGATGGCCGTGATGCAACTCGATCCAAAGCCCGATTTTGTGCTGATCGATGCCGTACCCCTGGATCTCCCGATGCCGCAACGTCCCCTGATCGATGGCGATGCCCGCTGTCATGCGATAGCCGCGGCTTCCATTGTGGCCAAGGTCCATCGGGATCAGTGCATGCGCGTTTGGGA
>CAZKVF010000308.1:0-17945 GCA_964556085.1 uncultured Solibacteraceae bacterium | reverse complement strand
GCGGTAACAGGATAGGGAAATACGCCGGCCGGTAAACTTACAAACTGGTTGCTGCCGTTCAGGCTGAAGGCGTGCCCCACCATACCAGCGGCAAAGCCGGCGCCATTCTGCAACGAACCGTTATCGTTTCCGAGGAAGTCGTTCGCGGTCCCGTCGCCGGTATACCAGGACGTCATGCCCGAAGGCGGCGAAATGCAAACTCCGGGAGTGACTTTGCATTTGCCAAAGCTCCCGGCGCTAAGGATGGCATGAATCTCGGATTGACTCAGAGCGCGATCGAAGATTTCGACTTCGTCAATCAGCCCCTGAAAGTAAAAATAACCGCCATTGCCGGCCGGCCATCCCAACGTGAAACCCGTACCGATCTGATACTGATAGCTCGCGGCATATCCCGTCTGGGTGAACGCCACGGATCCGAGCAGCATGCCGTCCAGGTACACGTCTTCGTCTGCGCCGTCATAAGTGACAGCGACAAGGTGGAAAGCGCCGTTGTTGACCTTGACCGGCGCGCTTGAAATGGGAGTTACTGTTCCGCTCCAGAACAGTTCCGCGTACAGGAACCCGTCCGTGCCTACGTAGATCGCCGGCACGTGGCCCCCTGGAGTCGCAGGGGCAGCAACGTCCTGCTGCCCGAGGATCACTCCACCGGTGGTAGTCGAGAACCACGCGTCCACTGATATGGGCTGGGTACCGGTTGCGTTGGTAGTGGGATAAGGAAACACGCCGGCGGGCAAACTGACAAACTGGTTGGTTCCGTTGAGGCTGAAGGCCTGCGCCACCATGCCGGATGCAAAGCCGGCGCCGTTCTGCAGGGTCGCATTATTCTTTCCCAAGAAGTCGTTCGCGGTCCCGTCGCCCGTGTACCAAGCCGTCATACCCTGGGGGGGCGCCGTACACTGTTGGACCGGGAGCAGAACTTGAGCTGTCGAAATTGCGCAGAATAAAAAGACGCCAAGCAAACAACGCGTCATGGCGCACACCTCCTGGATGTTTTTTCACAATGACGCGGCAGGTTCAGTATAGGATCGAACAGAAAACGCGTCGGTGATGAATGACCCGCTCACTCGACAGAAAGGTGATCGATCGTACAGAGGTGGGCCTAGTCACCGCCCAATTCCGCCTCGGCCTGAAGGCCAATGGCACCTGCGCGCGCGCGTGCGGCGGGAATCAGCAGTAACCAAAGGGTCAGTCCGATGAGCGGCATCCCGGTCATGGCGACGAAAGCTGCGCCATACCAGCGCAGATCGAACCAGCGGCCCAGGACAGGCAGCATGACTGCCAGCACGGCCCCCCAAGCGCCCGAACCGATGCCGGCGACTAATCCGGTTTGATCACCGGGATAGGCGCGGGCGGCCACGTGCAGCGACACCGTGATGAAGCCGACTGCGATGAACATGCCCCAGAAGAAAAGCGCCAGTACGGCGGGCGTCGAAGCCGCCAGCGTCACCAGCGCAAGAGGCAGGGTCAACGCGCCCAGCAGAAGGTAGAGGCGGACGGGCCGCGGGTCATCACCCACAAAGCGATCGGCGATCCAGCCCCAAAAATAGTAGCCAAGCCCCCAGCCGAGAGTAGGTATCCAAAGAGTTTTCCCGAGTTGCGCCTGGGTGAGTCCGAGGGCACGGTTGAGGTAGACCGGGCTCAGAGTCAGCACCGTGCCCAGGGGCGACCCGCTTAAGCCCATGCCGGCGAAAAGCATCCAGAAGCGCCGCTCAGCCAGGCTGGGCCAGGTGAGCTTCAGCGTGGTCTGCGAAGGAACCATCCAGGGCGGGCGGCTGAAGAACCACCAGACAATGAGCCAGCCAAGACCCAGCCCGCCGGTGATCAGAAAAGCGGCGCGCCATCCGAGCCACAGCGCGAACGGGATCACCAGCAGCGGCGTGACGATGGCGCCTAAAGTGGAGCCGCTGTAGGCGACGGCCATGCCTCGCGATTGCCGGTCGCGGGGCAGAGAATCGCGCGAGGTGCGCAGCCCGCCGGGAAAGGTCGCGCCTTCCCCAAAGCCCAGCACAGTGCGCGCCAGCGCGAAGCCCGCAAAGCCGGAGACCCAGGCGTGCGAAACGCTGGCCAGCGTCCAAAGCCCGACTGCCAGGAACATCCCTATGCGCAGGCCGATGCGGTCGAGCAGCGACCCCCAGAGCGGGTTGCCGATCATATACGCGATGGAGAAGGCCGAGACCGCATCGGAGAAGGCGGCGATGCTCAGGCCGGTATCACGCAGGATCATGGGCGAGAGAACGGCGAGCGTCTGGCGGTCAACATACGACAACCAGGAGCACAGCATGATAACCAGGGAAGCCACCCACATGCGCCAACTGCGATTGGTCCGGTAACCCTGCTCAGACATGGCTCTATTGTGATGAAGAGCGTTCTTTTGATTCTCCCAGGCTATAAGGAGAATCTGTAAGGTACTGATTATACATTCGGCCACAAAGGACAAAACGGCCAAGGGTACCCCCTCGGCGTAATTTGGGCACACCTGAAACGTAGGCGCCTGTTTTCGTGTGCCAGCTTGCTTGTGATAAGAGAAACTTCCCGCAAGAAAGAGCCCGCGATTCCGGAAGACTGAAACTTCGGGCCGGAGGACGAACGAACGCTGAGCCAAGGACCAGCGGCGGTGCAGCAAGGAAGCATTGGCAGGCGGACGCGCCTGCCCCACTTCGGATAGCATGGGCGACGAACACCCCACTTTTCGACCGCCTTGTCAGAAGGTACACGGTCGGATTCCCATCATAGGTGCGAGTGTTTTTGAATCCCGACACCTTCCTGACAGCTGAAGCATATCGCAGCATGCTGCCAGCAATCGTAGAGCCCGATGGTGCATCAAACGCAGTGAGGAGTGTTTTATGCGGAAGCTAATCTTAGCAGCACTTTTGGGCGCCTCGTTGCTGCCGATTGTGCCGCCGACAGAGGCCCAAGTTGTCATTGTCGGGCCGCATCGTGCTCGCCGAGGCCGATACTTCCATCGAGGACGTTGGTGGGGTCACCGCGCCTGGCGTGGCGGCCGCTGGCGCTATTGGTAGCCGGTGGTGGCCCTGGCGGTGATCCAGGCAGACCGCGGCCCGACGGCAGTGGTTGCGGAAGACCTCGCCCGCGAGATATGGCCGCGAGCCTGCCGCGACAACACCTAAACCGCCGCTTGGAACCGGTCGGGGGCAGCGGTCTGGGGGAGGATTAGTGAATCGGGCGCCTAAAAAGGGGAATCTTCGTCAATGAGAGGGTCGCTATGAATGCGATGAAGACGACCTTACTGCTCGGTTTGCTGAGCGGGCTTCTGATTATCGGTGGTGGTGCCCTCGCCGGAGAGCGAGGTCTTGTTTACGGTTTGGTTCTGGCAATAGCCATGAACTTCTCTAGCTACTTCTTTTCGGAAAAGATGGCGCTCATGTCTGCCCGCGCGCAACGCGTGAGTGAGACGGAGCATCCCGACATATACAGGCGACTCGCACCCATAGTCGGAACGTTGGCTCAGCGGATGGGGATCCCCATGCCGAAGCTCTGGGTGACACCGGATCGGTCGCCCAACGCTTTCGCCACAGGGCGGAACCCTACCCACGCTTCGGTGGCGGTAACATCGGGAATCCTCGAATTGATGAACGACGACGAACTAGCCGCGGTGCTGGCACACGAATTAGGGCACGTCAAGAACAGGGATATTCTGATCAGTTCGGTTGCCGCGACCCTCGCTTCCGCCATTACTTTTCTGGCCCAGATGGCCATGTGGTTCGGCGGCGGGCAGAGGGGGACGGACCGCCGGGGGCGCAGCCCCATGGGCGGACTGCTGATGATCTTTCTGGCGCCCATGGCAGCAGGCTTGATACGCATGGCAATTTCCCGAACGCGCGAGTTCAGCGCGGACGCGACATCCGCGCGCACACTGGGAACTGCGGAGCCGATGATCAAAGCGCTAGAGAAACTCGACTGGGCTGCAAAACAGATTCCGCTCGAAGCCTCACCTTCGATGTCACATATGTACATCATGCGGCCATTCTCTGGAAGCGCACTATCCAAATTGTTCTCTACGCACCCCGCCACCGAGAAACGGATTGCTGCGTTGGCGGCTTTGAGGAGGCCGCCAGTGGACCGAAACATCGCAGCGTAATCTGGTTCAGGAGCAGCTGTCCATCACAACAGAGGCTCAATGGTCAGGTTTGCCCAACTTTCCGGCTACGCGGGCACTCTTTCGAAAAACCCACCTAACGGGACCTAACTCTTAGCCGTGTTTACCTCGACTTCCTGAATCGGGCAAGATCGCCTTCTGATTCCCCAATACGTTGCACTTCCTTCCCATCCGAGTCGAGAAGCCAGTAGACTGTTATTCGCCCGCGATCTTCTATGATTGGGTCCTTCGTGCCGATGAGGAATCCCTTGTATCTTCCGGCTGTGATGACCTCTACATCAAGCCCCGCCTAAAGGAATTTCGTCTGCCCAGTCGCCAAGTCCAATACGTGGACGGCGGCTGAGGTCGCCCAGGTCTCAGCCATGAAGTAGACCCGCTCACCGTCGGGAGAGAATTGAGGCTTGGCAAATCCTGCCATCACCATATTCGGCCCGGGCGTAAAACTGCAGGGATGCCCCACTAGAACGCGCTTAGGCGGCTCTTTCCGATCCACTCGCGCAATCCAGAGTTCAGTCAACTCCAGGTCGCCAAGTCCGGTATCGGCTTTGCGAGTCGGAGTGCCATGGACAAAAACTACCTTCTTCCCGTCCGCCGAAAGGTTAGGACTCGAAGCCGAGTGATCGGCAGTGATTAGGCTGGTTCGACCGACCGCATCCACGAATACGATGTTATTTTCAACCGCAGAGACGGTCTGTGAAGCCAATGCTGGTGGAAACGCGATTGCGAGGAGGTCCCAAACGGCTCGCATTAAATTCAGAATACTCCGAAGGTGATTTGGCCGAAAGACGGCGATATCGGAAACTTGGATGGGTCTTGCCGCAGTTCGGTCAGAACTGGGGGCTTACATCGCCTTGAGTGCCCACCCGTAGGCCGGCTTGGTGGCCGACTGATGGGCACCTTCCCCCTATCGGGCACGTTGAAACTACCTGGGGGAGCTGTATCTCAGGCGGCTTTGCGGATGGCTTCCCCGAGCCGTTCTTCACCGGTCAGAATCCCGTTTTCATTGCCCGGACCGGTGCCACTGAACAGAAGCGAGGCGTTTTTCTCGTTGCGCAGAATGTCGAGCACGCTATCGAGGTCCTCGAGGTGGTAATACAGGTTGACCTGTCCGCCGGTCTGATTGTCAGGCGGGAGGACAGTGCCATCTGGCTCGAAGATGAGCTGGCCGATGAAGTTGCCCGAGTTCTTCAACCAGATGCGTGGGACGAACTGGTTGGAGGAATACATCACTTCGTAGCGGTCGATTTTCGTTAGTGACATAGGGAACTGCTCCTTTCCAATTTGAGGGGTCTGAGAAGGTCAGCCGGACAGCGTCCGCTGCATGGCCCTTTCAATCGATAGTGCTGCGACGCTGCGACAGCGTTGCAGGGGATTTCTCAAATAACTTTTGAACTGGCACCAAGTCAGTCTCGCCATTACCGCAGCGGGCACAGGCTTCGGGTGGGCTGGACGGAGAGTTGTGGCCAAGCGGACCATCGTAGGGGTTGCCCCCGAGTACTTATAGCCAACTGCGGCTAGCAGGCCCAAACAATCCGTAGCCCGCGCGGTTCTTTACCGCGGTTAGCGGCTGGCGCGGCACCACGGCGGAGTACAATATAACGCCTGAATCAGCGGGCCGGAATCAACATGGATAAACGATTTATTGCCGTTTTGATCTTTGCATTCTTCGTGGCGACTCTCGCGAGTATGACACTGTATCGTCTCACCACCAACCAACCTGCCCGCGCAGCCCGGCCCACGGCGACGCTCGTTCTCGCATCCCACGATCTTGAACTCGGGACGGTCCTACGAGAGAGCGACCTGGTGCTCACAGATTGGTTTGGGGACAAGCCCGCTAATGCCATGTCTAAAAAAGAGGACTTAGTTGGGCGCGGCGTAATTAGCAAGATCTACGCCTACGAGGCCATCCTGGACAGCCGCCTGGCCCCCAAAGGAGCAGGCGGCGGATTAGCAGCCATGATCCCTACTGGTATGCGGGCTGTGGCCGTCCCCGTCAACGACGTCGTTGATGTGGCCGGATTCGCTCTGCCCGGAATGCGCGTCGATGTGCTCATTTCAGGAACGCCTCCCAGTGGGACGGGAGGGCCTGGAACGCGGACCACGACCTTGCTTCAAAATATCGAGGTGCTTTCGGCCGGGCACGACTTCAAGAAGGACGCTGAAGGAAAGCCGACCACCGTGCAGGTGGTCAATCTGCTGGTCACCCCGGAGCAGGCTGAACAGCTCAGCCTAGCGAGCCATCAAACCAAAATTCAACTGGTGCTGCGGAATCCGCTCGATGGTGAAATTACGAAAACTCCGGGCATCACCCAGGAGCAACTCTTTGGTGGAGACAAACCAAAGCCAGTCGAGGCCCGAGCGCTTGCGGTTCGACCGCGGCCGCGCCGTCCGGCCAGGCCCGTTGCAGTCGTAGCCCCGCAGCCGTCTGCTCCAGTCAAGCAGGAGGACGCGCCCACGATGGAAATCATTTTGGGTGGGAAGAAGTTCGAAACCAAGTTCGGGCAATAGATTATTCGTATCGCGCGACGGCCCACGCTGGCGTATGTTCCTGCACACTGGCGCGGATTAATAACCTCATGAATCCAGGTTTGGGCACAAAATGGGCACAAGAAAACAAGGGGTCTGCAAGTTGTTGCAGGCAAAAGGTAAAATCTGAGAAAGAGCGTTCTTTTGAATATCGCACACCCTGAAAGAAGAGAGATGGACAACGGGAGACGACGAGGCGATTGACGACGATGGAACCGCTTCCTCACTCTTACCTGTTTGTGCCCGGAAACCGTCCGGACCGCTTTCAAAAGGCATGGGCAGCGGGTGCCGATGCGGTGATCATCGACCTCGAGGACGCAGTGCCAGCCGCGGAGAAGGCGGACGCGCGGCGGGCCGTCGCGGGCTGGCTCGACGCGGCGCATCCGGTGCTGGTGCGCGTCAACAGCGCGGTGACCGAGTGGTTTGCCGGGGATGCAGCCTTATGCGGCAAACCGGGCGTAGCCGCAGTGCTGCTGCCCAAGACAGAGGAACCAGCACATGTGCAGCGGCTTCACGAAATTTCGGGCGCACAAGTGCCGGTGCTGCCCATGATCGAAACGTCCGGCGGTTTTTCAAATGCGCTCGAAATCGCGCGCGAACGCTCGGCGGTCCGCCTGGTGTTCGGAGCTCTCGATTTCCAACTCGACCTGGGCATACAGGGCGATACGGACGAACTACTGTATTTTCGCTCGCACCTGGTGCTGATCTCGCGGCTCGCCGGGATCGCGGCGCCGGTGGACGGCATTAACACGGAGATCGACGACCCGGAACGGCTGCGCGCCGCAACGCTGCGGGCCATCCGGCTGGGCTTCGGAGGCAAGCTGTGCATTCACCCGAAGCAGATTCCACACGTCAATGCCTGCTTCCGGCCGACGGCAGAAGATATCGCGTGGGCGAAGCGCGTCATGGAGGCGGCCACAGCTTCGAAAGGAGCGGCCGTGGCGGCTGGCGGCGAACTGGTGGACCGGCCCATTATCGTTAGGGCGGAGCGGATTTTGCAGCAGGCAAATGGCGGAAATTCGTGAAGCGAGAGTCGGGACCTTCCGGGCTGCCAGCCGGCTTTCCAGGTGGCGCGCCTTGAGGAACCGCGGCGGCAGCCCGAAAGGGCCGCCCCACCTCTGAAAGTTTGCTCCCGCGGGCCTATACTGTTAGACGCGAATCAGACTCATGCCGCCGAAAGCAGTTGTCTTGATATTACTGGCAAGTGTAGCCGCCGCGCCGGCACTAGCCCACCACGCTGTATCGCTGTATGACATGAAGAATCCGATCTCGGTTCAGGGAGTGGTCTCCCGGTTGGAATGGACCAACCCTCATGCCTACGTGTATCTCACGGTTAAGAATGATCGGGGGCAAGAAGAGGAATGGGCCGTCGAACTCGACAGCCCCAGCGTGCTGGTACACCGGGGCTGGAGCCGGGATACGGTAAAGCCCGGTGATGCGATTACTTGCCGCGGAGGGCGCTCGAAGACGGGCGCCCGAGCCATGAAGAGCGCAACGGTAGAATTGGCCGGGGGAAAGAAACTGAAGTCGTGAAGGAACCGCCAAAGCGTCCAGACCGGAGGCGAAGACCGCCGGCCCCACCCGGCATGGGTGTTTACATCGTTTCGACCAGGGCCGGCGCCAGCAACCCCTTCTCTTTGAGTCCGGACAAGGCCAAGCCGTAGCGGCCGTGGATGCCCGTTTTCTCAAAAATGTGCTTTAGATGTATTTTCACAGTGCCGGTCCGAATCCCGAGAGCCACAGCGATGTCCTTGTTTTTCATCCCGCGCTCGACCAGGTCGCGCACTTGCAATTCGCGATGAGTCAATGTGCAGCGCGAGTGAGTGGCGCGATCCCACCCACGAGTGACTTCGGGTTCCATCCAAGTGGAGCCGGATGCCACACTGCGGAGGCAGTGGAGGAGGGTCTGGAGGGGTGCAGTCTTCCGCACGACTCCCGAGCAGCCAGCCTGTAGAAAGCGGACCGACTCGGCTTCGGAGACCGCCAAGCCCCAAACCACGGTAACGGTAGGCAGTTGAGAATTCTGAAGTTCTCTCAGGCAGTCCATGACGCTGTGGATGCCGAAAGCTTTATCAATCAGTAACACTGCCGGCGTCAGCTCACGAATCGCGTCCATAGCCATCGGCAGTGAGCTTTCCGCGCCCACGATACGAAAGCCATTGACAGGCTCGAGCAGATTGCGGAGCCCTTCAATTGCGATAGGCTCGGTATCACAAACCACTAGGGTGTGCACAAATCACCATCCGAATCTATATCGGTCTTGCGCTTCGATATGTTTAGTCCGGTAGACGGCGCGAGATCTCAAGAATTGGTGGAATGAACGCAGGTCAGAGGTGGGACCTGCGGCCTGACCATTCAATGCTGCAGGGAAATGCATACTTCGAGCAAGGAATCCTTGCAAGGATTGGGCCAGAGCCGATAAATCTACCGGGCACATCAACGTCCGAGCCGAAACGCTTGCCCTGCATCTACCGAAGGCCGTACGCAGGCGTGCAAGGGCTACCGGGGCGCGCGAAGTTGCAGTGCGGAATTTTCACAGTGCCGCTTAAGCGGTCCCCGATTAGTACTTTGGCTAATGATATAGCTGGCCGATGCGCTTGCGGTCATCCGCAGACATTCCGGGGTGCTTGCGGATGTCCTCGCGAACGGCAAGCTGGCGGCGATAGCGTCCGAAATATTCGGGAATGTCGCCGCCGTATTGAAAGCTATACATGATATCGGCGAATTCCGCGGTATGGGCAAGGCCGAGGGCATGCCCGGTTTCGTGCAGACAGGTCAGGTAAACAATGGAATCGCGAAGCAAAGGATCCCGTGGCGTTTCCGCGGGCGGCAGGACGTAGACTTCGGCGCCGCGGGCCCCTTCGACCACGATCGGTCGCGCCTCCCCGTACAAGCCCTGGTTGCCGGCAGCCCAATTGACGCGGATTTGCGCCCTTTCCCGGTCCAGAGACTTTTGCATCACCAGCCGGCCGCCGGTGGCTTCCTGCCAGGCTTCGAGCGCCCACTGCGCCAGTTGTTCATCGCCGGCATGGCAGCCTGTCTCCGCACGGGAGCATGGCTCAACCCAATAGCGCAAAGTAGCGGCTTGTGAGACAGCGCTGGCCAGCCAGGCAATGGTGACCAATTGTAATGAGGGCTTCATTCGAACCTCCCGCGGAAATCGTCGAATTCGCGGCGCAACTGCGCGAGTTCCTGCTCGAGCGCGGCGATACGGTCCGCCACCGCGTGGTCATCGCTCGCTAAGCCGCGGGCAGCCGCGGTTTCGGGCGCGCCGTCCTCGACCGCGACATCGCCGCATAACAGGTGGGCGTAGCGCGATTCGCGCATCCCGGGGATCCGCGGAAGCTTTTTCACCATGCCGGCCTCGCCCAGCCGCTGTAAAGTGCTTTCCACGGCTTCCAGGTCGTCGAAAGAATACAACCGGTCGGAGCGGCCGCGCAGCTCACCCACCGTCTGCGGCCCGCGCAGCAGCAAAAGGCAAATCAAAGCGGCCTCTCGGCGGCCGAGGTTCAGCGTTTCCGTGAACCGCTGGCCATGTTTGGCTACGCGGCTCTCGCCGGTGATGCGGACCGCCAGTCCCTTCGCCCGAAGGCCGCTAAGCGCCGCCTCGACCGTGTCTTCATCGTAGGAGACCACCGGTTCGCGGTTCGATTTCTGATTGCAGGCGTTCACGAGCGCGTTCAGCGACAAAGGGTAATATTCGGGCGTGGCGATTTCCTTTTCGAGCAAGGCGCCTAGAACACGCGCTTCGGGGGCGTCGAGCTGCCAATCCATTCCTACAGTGTACTGGGATGACGTGGGGGACACGGGCGGGACCGCTCCCTCACTGTCGCGGCTGCGATAAGACCTATAGCGAAGTGGCAGCAGGGTTGACGGTCGTCCGTGCCCGGTGTAATATGTCGTTATGCGACATGTCGAGAAACGGCGTAAAGCGGAGGAAGGCAGACCCCTCAGCGAGCCGGTTCTGCTGATCCTGCTTAGCCTCGCCGAGAAGCCGCGTCACGGCTACGCATTGATGAAAGATATCGAGACTTTGAGCGGCGGCCGGGTGCGCCTGAGCACCGGAACGCTTTACGGAGCGTTGCAGAGGCTTCTCCAGGAGAAATGGATCGAGCGCTTCCCGCAGGAAGACACTTCGCGCGAGAAGCAGTCTTACAAACTCACGGCGGCGGGCCGCAGGGCGTTCGAGTGCGAACTGGAGCGGATGCGGCGATTGACGCGGGCGGCTGCCGCCCGCATACGAATGAGTGAGGCATAGATGAATCCAATACGAATCTACCGGTTCCTGCTCAGACTTTACCCCGGGGACCAGAGAGAACAGTTTGGCGACGAGATGGAGGCGGTCTTCCGGCAGGCGGACGCGGAGCACAAGGCGCGGGGAACGGGTGGATACACCTGGTTTGCGATGCGCGAGTTAGCCGGCCTTTTGGCAGGAGCCATCAGTGCCCGCTGGGGAAGTCTTGCGCGCCGCCCCCCGGCCGGGCACGTGATCACCGAACCGCTTGTGTTGCCCGATGATGTGCGCGAGGTGGAGCGACTCGTCACAGTGAGTATCGACCGGATGATGTATGCCATCGCCCACCATCGGTTTGTCGAAGCCCGTTCTTATTCGCTGGTGGAGCGCCGAGCGCGGGCGCGCCTGGACGAACTGCGCGGGCGGTAATGCTTACCGGAATCGCGCCTAGGCCAGGAGCGCACTGATCTCGCGGTGAAGGCGCTCGGTAAGTTGCGCGCGATCGGTCGACTTCAGGCCGGAAGTCGGAATGGGCTCTCCCACCCGAACCACTACATTACCGCCCCGGATATGAATTGAGCCCATCGGTAACAGTTCCCGCATGCCCACGATAGCCACGGGGACGACCGGCACGCCGGCTTTGATGGCGATGTAAGCCGCGCCTTCCCGAAACTCGCGGAGACCGGTGGGGGAACGGCCGCCTTCGGGAAACAGCATCACCGAGATGCCGCGCTCGCGAACGGCTTGCGCGCCTGCACCCATGCTTTTGAGCGAGTTGCGGGCATTCGACCGGTCCACTGGCAAATGTCCCGCCCATCGCAAATGCCAGCCGAGAAAGGGAATGCGGTACAGGCCGCTTTTGGCGAAGAAGCGGTACTGCTGTGGAAGAACCGAGAGCAGCGCGGGGATATCCATATAACTGGAATGGTTGGCAACGAAGACGTAGCTTCCGTCGGCGTCCAGTTTCCCGGCTCCCTCGGACCGCACGCGGATGAAGCTTACAGCGAGGAGAATTTTGCCCCAAAATCGGGCGATGCGGTGGGGCGCGTGGCCAGTCCGGTCGAGGCTGGATGCGGCTAACGAAACAGCCCCCAGCAAAATTGTGGATATCCCGATCAAGGGAATGGAAAAGAGCAGAGAGCGCAGGAAGCTCATAGCCGGGCCTTGAGCAGGGAACGAGCTTCTCCCACCAGGTACAGAGATCCGGTGATCACAATGGCATCCTGCTGGGTGGCATCGCGCACGAGTTGCAGAGCTTTTTCAAGCGTAGGGGCGACGCGCACGTCCGGATGTTCGGCCAGATCGCGGATGGCCTGAGGATGCAGAGCACGTGGCTGGTCCGGGGCCGTGGCGATGACCTCCTGCGCGTGCGGAAAAAGAATGCCGCAAACCTCCTCGACGGCTTTATCGCGCATGGCGCCGTAAATCATGCGCACGCGACGGCCGGTGTAGAAGCGGTCTAGAAAAGCCGCCAGGGCGCGGGCTCCGGCGGGGTTGTGCGCGCCGTCGATCAAGATTTCCGGGTCTTCGGAAATGCGCTCCAGGCGCCCCGGCCAATGGGTGCGCGCGATGCCTTCGTGGATGGCCGTTTGCGGCACGCCAAGCTGGAGGAGGGCAAGGGCAGCGGTGACCGCGTTTTCCACCTGGTGCTCGCCGGCGAGCGGGCAGGTAAGCTGCAATGGCATGAGTGGCGGGTCCAGGGGAACCCGCGCAGACCCGGGGGTCTGCCCCGCTTCAGGCGCTTGGAGGGTGAACCTGCTTCCGCGAGCGTTTAACTCGAGATCGCAAACACACCATTCGGCCGCACGCAGAACCTGGATTCCCAGTTCGGCCGCACGGCGTTCCAGCACTTGCTCAGCCTCCGGGCGCTGCCGCGAGAAGACCGCGGGGACTCCCGGCTTGAGAATTCCGGCCTTCTCTCCGGCAATCGCTTCCAGGCTGCGCCCGAGGTAAGCCTCATGATCGAAATCGATCGGCGTGATCACACACAAGTCCGGGTGCACGACGTTGGTGGCGTCAAGCCGGCCGCCCAACCCGGTCTCGAGCGCAACCATGGTGGTCTGCGCCGCGGCGAAGATCAGGAACGCCATGGCCGTCACGGTTTCAAAGTAGGAAGTGTGAAAGTCGATGGCTCCGCGGTCGAGCAGTTCTTCGACGGTTCCATGCACGCGATTGAATGCGTCCGTAAACGCTGCCACGGTGACCGGCCGCCCGTTGATTGAAATGCGTTCCGTGGGTTCGGTCAAATGGGGCGAAATGAACATGCCGGTGCGCTGGCCGGCCGCGCGCAACCCCGATTCGATCATGGCGCAGGTGGAACCTTTGCCATTGGTTCCGGCCACGTGCACGAAGCGGCACCGATCCTGTGGATTGCCCAAAGCTTCCAGGACCGTGCGGATGCGCTCAAGGCCGAACTTGGCGGTTTTGATTTCATTGCCGAGAGCGTAGAGGAAGTGAACGGAATCGGGATAGTTCACTGAGGTTCAGGCCAGGAAAAATCGTAGCGCCTTAGCGATGAAGGGCTTCAGCTCCATGCGCGGGACAACGGCATCCAGCATTCCGTGTTTGAGCAGGAATTCGCTGCGCTGGAAACCTTCGGGAAGCTTCTGGCGAATGGTCTGCTCGATGACGCGCGGCCCGGCGAAGCCGATGAGTGCGCCCGGCTCGGCGATATTGAGGTCGCCCAGCATGGCGTAACTGGCGGTGACGCCGCCGGTGGTCGGGTCGGTCAAGACGCTGATATACGGCAGGCGGGCTTCGTCGAGGCGCATGAGGGCAGCCGAGATTTTAGCCATCTGCATCAGGCTGATAGCGCCTTCCTGCATGCGCGCACCGCCGGACGCCGAGATGATGATGAGCGCCGTCTGCCGGGCGATGGCGCGTTCGATGGAGCGCGTAATCTTCTCACCTACCACTGAGCCCATGCTACCGCCGATGAAACGCGGCTCCATGGCACAGATGTGGACGGGACGGCCATCAAGCTTGCCGACCGCGGAGATCAGCGCGTCGGAGAGGTTAGTGGTCTGGCGCATGCTCTCCAGCCGCTCGCGGTACGGTTTGCTGTCCACAAAGCCCAAAGGGTCAGAGGAAGCCAGGCCCGAATCCAACTGCTCGTATTCGCCGCCGTCAAGCAGCAGCTTGAGGCGCGTGGCGGCGTCGATCCGCGAATGCGTCCCGCACTTGGGACACACATTCCAATTGGTATCGAAGTCTTTCTTCCAGATAATCTGGCGGCAGCCTTCGCACTTGTACCATAGCCCCTCGGTGCGCACATGGCGTTCGCCCTCTGCGATCTGGGGAGGGCTGGGGGCGGGTCTATCGCGCTTGAACCACGACATGCAAAGACAACGTTACCGCGGGTAGGGATGACCTCGCAATGTCGTAAACGCGCGATAGATCTGTTCGGCGAGCACGGCCCGCGCCAGCTCGTGGGGGAAGGTCAGGGGTGAGAGCGAGAGCAGAAGGCCGTCGCGCTTCCTCCATTCCGGCGGCAGTCCGTCATGGCCGCCGACCAGGAAAACGAGATCGCGGCCATCTCTTTCGGCAGCGGCGATGAGCGAACTGAAACCAAGCGAATCGACCGGCTTGCCGGCGGGATCGCAGAGAATCTTGCGCGCGGCGGGATGGCGCGCCCAGGGGTCTAAGCGTTCGGGGCGAATCTCACGCATTTCGGCGGGGGCGTAATGAGAAACTCGGGCAACGAAATCGGCTGCAACGGCATTGGTATGCGGGTCCTTGGGGCGGCCAATAAAATAAAGGTAGATCTTCACACTGGGTGGGACAGGCTTTCAGCCTGTCAACTGCTTCTACCTACGCCGCGGGAATTTCCACGGTTTTAGCGCTTCGCCAGAGCCGTTCGAGATCATAATACTCGCGCGCTTTGGGACTAAAGATATGGACCAGAAGGTCGCCATAATCGGCCAGCACCCATTCGGCCTGAGTGTAACCTTCCAGGCTGAGCGGGAGCTCATGCGCTTGCTGCTTCAATTGGAGTCCCACCTCGTCGGCCACCGCCTGGATCTGGCGCTGGTTGGCGCCGGTGCAGATGACGAAGTAGTCCGCGAAGGAAGTGATTCCAGTAAGATCCAGAACCTTTATATCGGTCGCTTTTTTGGATTCGGCAGCACGCACGGCAATCAGCCAGGTAGCTGAGGCGGGCCGGACTTCTTCAAGATCGGCGCTATGTGCCGTTCGCAAATATGCTCCTGGAGGCGCACAGGACGCGCTGCACGTCTCCCTACCAGCATCGTACTACAATGTAGGTCCACAATGAACTTCGATGGGCGCGCGCTAAGAGACTCATGACCGACCCGAAACTGCGGGTTCTCATCTCCTCCCGCGACATCCAGCAGCGCATTCGCGAGATGGGGGAGCAGATTTCAGCGGACTATCCGGACGGGGAACTCTACTTCGTCTGCATACTCAAGGGCGCCTGTTTTTTTTTGACGGATCTGGCGCGCGCCGTGCGTCGGCCGGTGTCGATTGAATTCATGGGGATCTCGACTTATGGCAAGGGGCGCAACACGTCGGGAGAAGTGCGGGTGACTAAGGACCTGGATACTTCGGTGGAGGGGGCGCACGTGGTGATCGTGGAAGACATCGTGGACAGCGGTGTGACATTGAACTACCTGATCAATCTGCTCGAACAGAGGAAGCCCAAATCGCTCAGGATCGCGACGCTGCTCGACAAACCCGAGCGCCGCCAGCGGCCGGTAAGCACGACGTACGTCGGCTTCCGGATTCCGGACGAGTTTGTGGTCGGCTTCGGGCTGGACTACGCGGAGAAGTACCGCAATCTGGATGATATCTGCGTGCTGGACGAAGAAGCGGCGGCGCGGGCGGAGGCCTAGCTGCTACTGTGAATGGGGCCCGGGCGCTGGACCGGCGGGTCATCGTCAACGTTGGCAGGCGAAAGCGCCTGCCCCACCTACTTCGTCACGACACCCCCGGCAGAATCTCTACCGCGTCGATAAAGCCAATCACCGCCATGTCGATGGGCGATTGCGGGCGACCCACGGCGGAAGACGCCGCATAGCCGTCGGTGGTGAGCAGGACCCGGTCGCCCACGCCGGCATCTACGGAATCGAGCGCCACGACCGCATCGCCACGATCCGTACCGTCGAGGTTTAGCGGTTGCACCAACAGCACCTTGGCTCCTGAGTGACTGGGGTGCTTTTGGGTAGCCACGAGTTCCCCGATGACACGGGCGATCAGCATCAGCGATTTCTCCTCGCCGATTTAGCGGGGCGCTGTGCGGGCCCCTCGACGTGGATTTCATCTACGATTCCCACAATGGTTGCGTCCGAGGCGACTTCCTTGGGAAGAAACGGGAAGCAGGCTTCCCTACCCCGAACCCAATAGACCAGTTCCCCCGCACCCGCGCCGGCCGCATCCGCGCAAATCAGGCGCTTGCCGGTGGGCTGGAGTTCGGGTGTCACCGGCTGCACGACCAGAAAACGCATGCCCTCCATCTGCGGATTTTTGGCCGTAGCCCAGAGACAACCGACTACGCGTCCCAGGAACACGGTTAGTCCAGACGCACGTCGTCAACGATGCCCACGATGGCGGTATCGACGGGCGTGTCCTTACAGCCCTCGGCCATGCGGGCCGAGCTGCCAGAGACGGCGAGCACCCTCTCGCGGTATCCGGCGCTGACGGTATCCACGGCCACTACGTATCCGGCTTCATCCTTGCCCTCCGGCGATACCGGTTTGAGGATGAGCAGTTTCTTGCCTTCCAGGCGGGGATCTTTTCGGGTGGCGACGACCGTGCCCACCACGCGCGCCAGCATCATGGGCGTGACCCTACTTGAGGGCGGCCGCGCTCTGGCTCGGCTGCGATTTTCCGATCGGCAGCACGTCTTCCAGACTCTGGTGCGGCCGGGGGATCACGTGCACGGCGATCAGTTCGCCCACGCGGCGCGCAGCGGCGGCACCGGCATCAGTGGCCGCGCGCACGGCGGCGACGTCGCCGCGTACCAGCGCCGTAACGTATCCGGAGCCAATCTTCTCCCAGCCCACCAGGGTTACCTTCGCCGCCTTCACCATGGCGTCGGCGGCCTCGATCATGGCCACCAGGCCGCGCGTCTCGATCATTCCTAACGCTTCACCCATTCCTTTTCTCCACTAAGCCTTGTCCCGTGCCCGCCTGACCAGCCAAGCAAGTCTTCACAATCCCAATCCGGACGGCGCGGGATCAGGCCAACCCGCGAGTCCGCAGCGCCTCGTCCACGAGGCCGATCAACTCACCGCGCGTGACTACAATCCGCTCCTCGCCCGGCACGCACAGGTCCTCGGCCACTACCGGGCATTCCGGCTCGCCGCTTGGCGCCGATTTGATGCCGTACCGCGAACGGGAATCGAGCAGCTTGGCCACTTCGTTACGAGGCAGAACATTGGGACCGCCCAGCATTTCGGCCACGAACTGAATGCGCGCGCTATGCTCCACCGTCTCCATGCGGAAATAGGCTTGAAAAACATCCTCGCCGTAGCAGACGGCGCCGTGATTGGCCATGAGCAGCGCGTTGTGCTTGGGAATCAAGGGACGCATCGGCTCGGTCAGTTCGGCGGTCCCCGGCAAACCATATCCCGCGATGGGCACGCACCCGAACGAGATGATCACTTCCGGCAGAAGCGCCAGATTGAGCGCGCGGCCGGCGGTTGCGAATCCGGTGGCCACGGGAGGATGCGCATGCACCACGGCGCTGATGTCGGGGCGCAGGTCGTAAATCGCCAGGTGCATGTCGATTTCGGTGGTACGCTCGCGGCGGCCCGAGATCTTGTTTCCGTGCCGGTCGAGTACGATCAAGTCGTCGGGATGCATCATGCCCTTCGAGACGCCGGTGGGTGTCGAGAGAATGCGTTCGGGATCGAGGCGGATACTGATATTCCCATCGTTTGACGCTATCCAGCCCTTCTGAAACATCAACTGGCCGATCTGGATGACGTCGTCGCGGTGGTCGCGCTCGCTCTTTTGCATCGCGGGTCATTCGATTGTAGCAGAATGTATTTGCACGGTTTCTCAGGCCAACCGGTAGTAAAATGAGGCAGATGGAAACCCGCCGCATGT
>CAZKVF010000307.1:0-13400 GCA_964556085.1 uncultured Solibacteraceae bacterium | reverse complement strand
CAAGGCCCCCGCGGATAGCTGGATGGGATGGTCGAACGGCCATTGGGAAGGCGAGACTTTGGTGGTGGACGTGACGAGCCAAAACGACCAGACCTGGTTCGACCGTGCCGGAGATTTTCACAGCGATGCCCTGCACGTCGTTGAGCGGTATACCCGCCGCAGCCCCGAGGTGCTGAATTACGAAGCCACTATCGAGGATCCGAAGACCTTTTCAAAACCGTGGAAGATCAGCATGCCGCTTTACCGGCATGTGGAACCGAACGCGCAACTTCTGGAATACAAATGTCCGGAATTCGCCGAAGAGGTTCTGTACGGCCACTTGCGCAAGAACCCGCGTACGGGCAACCTAAAATAAGGAGATTGGAATGAGCGGTCCCTCGGTTTCCTTCCGCACCCATTTCATAGTAGCTGGCGTTACGCTCGCAGCTCTTGTGGTGGCTCTTCCCTGTAGCGCCCAAAGCCAGGCAGCCGCCAAGCCCGCCGGTGTCGCCTCTAAGACGTGGACGCCGCCCCGCACACCCGAGGGGGTGCCCGATCTTCAGGGAGTGTGGACGAATCTCACCGACACTCCGTTCGAGCGGCCGAAGGAACTGGGGACCAAGCAATTCTTCACCCCCGAGGAACTTGCCGCGCGGCAAAAACGCGAGCAGGAAGAGGCGGCCAAGCGCCTCGAGGGCCGGCAAACGGAGCCTGGAACCGTTGCCGATGTACATTACGACCTGGCGCAGTTTGGCCTGGACCGGAGCCAGTCGAAGGTAGCGCCGAGCTTGCGCACTTCGCTCATAACCGGGCCGGAAGGCCGGATCCCACCGCAGTTGCCGGAAGCGCAGAAAAGAAATGGCGACCGTGCGGCCTACAACCGGGCCCACCAGTGGGATGGTCCGGACAGCCGGCCTCTGGGCGAGCGTTGCATTCTGTGGCCGAATGAAGGGCCTCCCATGACGGCCGCGGGATACAATAGCAACCTCCAGATTGTGCAGGGGCCTGGCTACGTGGCCATCCTGCAGGAGATGATTCACGACACGCGCATCATCCCTACCGACGGCCGTCCGCACGTGTCCCCCGCCATCAAGGAATTGATGGGAGACTCGCGCGGCCACTGGGAGGGAGACACGCTGGTCGTCGAGACCACCAACTTCACCGACCGGACGAACTTCCGCGGCTCCTCGCAGAATTTGAAAGTCGTCGAGCGGTTCACGCGCACCGCCGATGATGCGATCACCTATCAGTTCACGGTCTCCGACCCGGCGACATGGGATAAGCCTTGGAGTGCCGAGATCCCCATGTCCAAGGCCAACGGATTGATATACGAGTACGCCTGCCAGGAGGGGAATTACGGCATGCGGAACAATCTGAGCGGACAACGGTCCGCCGAGAAAGAGGCCGCCGGGAAGTAAGTTGAGTTCACCACAGAGACTCGGAGACACAGAGAAGACAAAAGGAAAAGACTTGAGGGCACAGAGCGGGCAGAGGGCACAGAAAAAAACAGTGGCTAGTTGCGGCGCGTGGCCTGCGACTGATTTTCTCCGTGCTCTCAAAAGGTTTTTGGTGTTCTCCGTGTCTCTATGTCTCTGCGGTGAACTATCAGTTGCAATCGCTCAGAAATCCTGGACTCCTCCACGCACTCCCGATGGCCAACCCGACCTCCAGGGAACCTGGACCAACGTCACTATGACGCCGATGGAGCGGCCTCCCGAGGTCGCGAACAAGCCGTTCCTGACAAAAACGGAGGCAGCGGAGTATGAGAAGCGTACGCTCGAAAATAACAATGCCGATCGCCGGGACGGGGGCGTGGACGCTGACCTCGGCCGCGCCTACAACGATGCCTGGTATGATCGCGGTACTCACGTCGTTCCGACGCTGAGATCGTCCCTGGTCATCGATCCGCCGGATGGCAGGATTCCGCCGCTCACTCCCGAACGGCAGAAACAAATGGCTGTATGGCGGGATGGACTCCAAACGCACGCTACCGATGGGCCCGAGTATCGCCCGCTTCCGGAACGCTGCCTGCTGTGGCCTACCGCCGGCCCGCCAATGCTCCCCAGTTTCTACAACAACAACTATCAGATCGTGCAGGCGCCCGGATACCTGATGATCGTTGTGGAAATGATTCACGATGCCCGCATCATCCCGCTCGACGGCCGCCCGCATGCTCCGGAACCGGTTCGCCAATGGCTGGGAGATTCGCGCGGACACTGGGAAGGCGACACACTGGTCGTCGAGACCACGAATTTCAACGATAAATCGCGCTTTCGGGGAGCCGACGAAAACCTGAAGCTGCTGGAGCGATTCCGGCGCACCGATCCGGATACAATTATCTATGAGTTCACGGTAAGCGATCCCACTGCCTTCACCAAGCCGTGGAGCGCGCAGATTCCGATGAGAAGAACCGAAGAACAGATCTTCGAATACGCTTGCCACGAAGGCAACTACGCATTGCGGGGCGTGCTCGCGGGGGCGCGCGCCGACGAGAAGAGAAACCAAAAAGGAGAACGCTAACTCATATGTCTACGAAACTCGCTGGAATCGTAGCCGGCTGCGCGCTGCTGCTGGCCGCCGCGCCCGCTTGGGCGCATCATGCTTTCGCGGCCGAATTCGATGCCAAGAAGCCGGTTAAGTTGCAGGGCAAGGTAACCAGGGTGGAATGGATCAATCCGCATGCCTGGATCCACATCGATGCCAAAAACGCCGATGGCACTAGCCAAGAGTGGATGGTGGAAGCCGGCACGCCCAACACACTGTTCCGGCGCGGTCTCACCAAGGATTCTCTGCCGGTCGGAACCGAAATCGTGGTGGACGGCTATCAGGCGAAAGACGGGTCCTTCCGTTGCAACGGCCGCGACCTGACCTTCCCGGACGGCCGCAAGCTCTTCCTCGGCAATCAGGGAGGCGCCGAAGGCGCGCCTGAAGCCGGAAAGTAAAATCTTCCAGGGCGGGTATCGAGCCCGCCCCGTCTAAACCCTTCCATTTACGCGCCAAGCCGCTGAACGGGCGGCTTGGGCGACCCTTCTAACCTCTGTTTGTCATCAAACTGTATTCGAATCCTGATACCTTATTCTCTAAAGTTCAGGGCTTGATCAGGAGGCTTGATGAAACGACTGTATCTGTGTGCCTTGTTGGGCGCGATGTTACTTGCGCCCTCAGCCGTGATGGCGCAGTCAGTTGCTGGCGTGGCGGGGATTTCGGGAACCGTGCGCGACACATCCGGGGGCGTTGTGCCAGGTGCCAAGGTCGTTATCGGCAGTGCTTCTCAAGGGCAGTTGCGCTCGACCATAACTAACGAATCGGGTGTATTTACCGCTCCGGCCCTCAATCCCGGGCCTGGATACGAACTCACCATAACTGCCCCCGGCTTTGCCCAATACGACGCGAAGGACCTTGTGTTGCAAGTCGGACAAAATCTGGATTTAAACGTAGCGCTGACAGTTGGGGAAACCGCGACCACGGTTGAAGTGAACGCCGCCGCGCAGCTTGTCGAAGACAGCAAGACGGATGTCTCCCAGGTGGTCAACAACCAGTCCATCATGAACCTCCCCATCAACGGCCGCCGCGTCGACTCCTTCGTTCTCAACACCCCCGGCGTCACCAACGACGGGACCTTCGGGCTCCTTACCTTCCGCGGCGTGGAAGGCAACAACTCGTTCCTGCTCGACGGTAACGACAACACCGAGCAGTTCTACGACGAAAACGCCGGACGCACCCGCATTGCTTCCCAGATCTCCGCTGATGCGGTGCAGGAGTTCCAGGTGGTTTCCTCCAACTTTTCCGCCGAATATGGCCGCGCCATGGGCGGCGTGGTCAACACCGTCACCAAGAGTGGCACGAACGAATTTCACGGCGGCGCTTTCTACTTTCTCCGCAGTACCGGCTTCGATGCCCGCGATCCCTACGCTGTGTTTACTCCCACCGAACACCGCATTCAGACGGGCGGCACAGTGGGCGGGCCAATTGTCAAAGACAAACTGTTCTTCTTCCTCAGCACTGATATCACCCGCCGCAATTTTCCCATGACTGACAGTTGGATCAAGGTCGGCGTCGTCGATTCCGTAAACCAGGTCTGGGTCGGCTGCACTGCCTTGGCCGCGCAGTGCCAGGCGATCAACGGGTTGCTGCCCCGTTTCTATGGCCAGATCCCTCGCACGGCCAGCAATGATCTGTACTTCGGCCGTGTGGACTATCGCCTCACCGATCGCAACACCCTCAGCGCCAGCTTCAATTACCTGCGGTGGCTTTCCCCCAACGGCATTCAGACCGGCCTCTCTTCGACCACAGGCGCGGCGATCACAGGTAACGGGGACGATTCCGTGTTTGTCCGCAACGGCAAATTCACCTGGACCAGCGTTCCCACCAACAGCTTCGTCAATCAGTTCCGCTACGGCCTCGATACCGACCGCCAGGCCGACACGTTCGATCAAGCCGAGCTCGGCGGTGGCCTTGGCTACCTGGATGTGGCTGTCGGCGGCACCTCTTCCACCGGCGTCCAGCTTGGGCCAGCCAACTATCTCCCGCGCGTCCAGCCGCTCGAAACCCGCAACGAAATCGCCGACGACGCCACGTGGACCAAGGGAACTCACACCCTTAAGTTCGGCGTCAACTTTGCCAACGTGGGCGATACCGTAAATTCGCTGAATACCCGGTTCGGTTCTTATACCTATTCCTCGGTTACGAGTTTCGCCCAGGACTATACGGGCAACACAACCGGAGCCAAGAGCTGGTCAACTTACTCCCAGACGTTTGGCAATCCAATTGTCAGTTACACCATCCGCGAGCTTGCGTTTTACCTCGAAGACCAGTGGCGCGCCACGCCAAAACTGACCGTCACTTTGGGCGCCCGCTATGACCGATCCTTTGCGCCTTCGCCCATCACGACCAACCCCGACTGGCCGCAAACCGATCAGATCCACACCGGCCCGCTGGACCTCGCCCCCCGGATCGGCCTCGCCTATCGCGTCAACGATAAAACGGTCGTTCGCGCGGGATTCGGCACCTTCTTCGCGCGGCTGGTCGGCGGCCTGGTCGATGATGTGCTCACCGGCAACGGTCTCTACCAGACCTCCATCACCCTATCTGGCACCAATGCCACGCAACTCGCCGCCGGCCCGGTTTTCCCCAATGCTTTGTCCGCTCCGCCCGCCGGCGCGAGCGTGGCCGCATCCAACCTCCAGTTCACCGCACCCAACCTGAAAACCCCCTACACCGAGCAGGGCAACATCGCCGTCGAGCGCCAAATCGGCCGTGATATGGTCCTCACCGTCTCCGGCATGTGGAGCCACGGCGTGAATCTCTATGGCGTCACCGACCTTAACGCTCCTCCGCTCGGCCCCAACTTCACCTACAAAATCGACGATGCCAACGGGAACCAGGTCGGCACCTTCACCACGCCGGTGTATCTGAATCCGCGCCCCAACACCCACTACGGCTCCGTCCTCGAGGTCACCAACGGCGTCAGCAGCTACTACGATGGGCTTGCAGTCACGTTCGAAAAGCGCTTCTCCCACGGAATTCAGTTCCTTACGTCTTACACTTGGTCCCACGAAATCGACGACGGCCAGAACACCAGCACCCAGGCGGTCTTCCTGAGCAGCGTGAGCCCGTGGACCTATAACGGCAACTACGGATTTGACAAGGGCAGCGGCTTCATCGATCAACGCCATCGTCTGGTCTACTCCTTCGTGTGGACCCCGACCTTCACCCACCGCAGCGACGCTTTCTCCAGGTACGTGGTCAACAACTGGCAGCTTTCCAGCATCACCACCCTCGCCAGCGGCCGCCAGGCCGGGCCGGTCACCGTCCGCATGAGCGATACTCCCGTTACGGGCATGCTCTTCAACAGCACCCTGAACGGATTCGGCGGCAATCAGCGCGTTCCTTTCGAACCGTTCGACAGTCTTTATACGCCGCCGTTCTACCGCGAGGATTTCCGCCTGACCAAGAACATCCCCATCAAAGAGCGCCTCCATCTCTTTCTGAATTTCGAAGCCTTCAACATCAGCAACAGTTGGACGCCCACCAGCCTGACCACCCAGCAATTTGTCGAGGCGAAAGGTGTGCTCACGCTCACTCCGACCGCGTATGGGGTAGGCACGCAGGATGGCGGCTTCCCCGATGGCACGCAGGCCCGCCGCTTGCAAGTTAGTGCACGCGTGACCTTCTAAACTGGAGGCGGGCCAGGCATCCGGCGTCGGTATATACTGTCAGCAACCGATGCCGACCAAATCTGCGCTCTGCGCGGCTCTCGCCGCACTGTCGCCGCTTGTGTGCTGGTCCCAAAGCGCGCGCCCTGAGACCGGGCCGTTCCGCGCCTCGCAACTCCACATAGAGACGCCACCGCCCCAAGGCGTGGCTGTCCGCGCGGGCCGGCTCTTCGATCCCAAGTCGGGCACGAACCTGCGCGATCAGGTAATCGTGATCCAGGGCGATCGCATCAGTCAAGTCGGTCCGGCGGCCAGCATCAAAGTTCCGGATGGCGCCAGAGTCATCGACCTCAGCAGGGCGACGGTGCTGCCAGGTTTGATCGACCGCCATGTCCATCTCATACAAGACGTGCAGATCAACGATTCCCGCGCTTCTTTCATCGGGCTCAACTATGCTCTGCAGGACCTGAACGCGGGCTTCACCACGCTTCAGGACATGGGATCGGCCTACTCTTACGCCACCGTGGAGCTGCGTGAAGCGATCAATCGGGGCCTGGTCCCTGGGCCACGGCTTCAGGTTGCCGGGCCGCAGCTCAATCCTCGCGCTGCGGGCTATTACCCGGCGCCCTCCGTGCCCACGCCCTTCGGCCACGGGCCGGGAACTCCCTCGTGGCAACTCACCGCAGACGTCAACTCGCCCTGGCTGGCACGTGCGGCTGTGCGCGAACATGCCCACTACGGGGTCGATTGGGTTAAAGTTTACGACACTGAGGACTACGAGGGCGGGGGATACCCCGACCCGGCTGGTTCGGGCGCATTCACGCCCGATGGCAAGATGATCAACGTCCCGTCGCTCTCGCTCGAAGAGGACCAGGCCATCGTGGACGAAGCGCACCGCCACGGCCTGAAAGTTGCCTGTCACGCTTACGGCGGCGAAGGTCTGCGCAATTGCCTGGAGGCGGGTGTAGACATGCCGATGCACGTTATCGTCGGCGTGACCGGGGCCGCGGGCCTCGATGACGAGACCATCCGCCTGTTCAAGAAACCCCTGACTGATGGCACCATGCGGCCGGTAATGCAGACCCTCTGGGATCTGATCGGCGATCTGGAGGAGCGCGATCTCAAAGCCACCGGCGGGAAGACCAGCCGCATCAAGCTGACGGAGATGAGCTTCAAAAGGCTAATGGCCGCAGGCGTGACAGAGGTGTTCGGCAGCGGCGCTTATACCGTCGGCCACGGAGTCCAGGCATTTCAATTCGGCTACTACGTCAAATGGGGCATGAGCCCCGCGCAGGCTCTACAAATGGCCACCAGTAACGCCGCCGCAAGCCTGAACTTCGAGCTGCGCAAACAGGTTGGTTTCGTGGAGCCGGGAAAATATGCCGATCTCGTGGCAGTGGCCGGGGATCCGCTCAACGACATCACTGAGATGGAGCGCGTGCGCTTTGTGATGAAGGGCGGGATGATTTTCCGCAACGAACTCAAATAGGAGATCTGATATGACTCGAAGGCCAACCCGGCGCGCTCTCTTGCGCACGGCTGGCGGAACCCTGGCGGCCTTGGGTCTGCGGCCCGCCGCACATGCCGCGGCCGTCGGACCGGTCATCACCAGGCTGAGCGCTTACATGAGCGAGGCCGGCATCCACGCGCTTCCCGACGAAGTTCTCGAAAAAACCAAGCACCACGTCCTGGACACACTGGCTGCCATGATTTCCGGAGCGGGCCTGGCTCCAGGCCGGGTGGCGCTGCAGTTTGCGCGCGCCCACGCCGGCGAACAAACTGCGACGGTCGCCGCTTCTAAGGTGCTCTGCGGACCTATTGAAGCTGCCATGGTCAACGGGATGCTGGCCCATTCCGACGAAACCGACGACTCCCACGCGCCTTCGCATTCGCACCCCGGCTGCGCTGTCGTGCCCGCGGCCTTGGCGGCGGGAGAGCAGTTCGCGATCGATGGCGGGCGCTTCTTGCGCGCCGTTGCCCTGGGCTACGATGTGGGCCCGCGCGTCACAACCACGCTAGGCGGTCTGCCCTGGCAAATGGAATCGCACCGCAGCGCCCACAGCATTGCCGGGACGTTCGGAGCCGCCGCGGCCGCGGGATCGGCCGCCGGGCTCTCCGCCCAGCAGATGCGCTGGCTCCTCGATTACGCCGGCCAGCAGGCCTCCGGCATCGCCGCCTGGCAGCGCGATACCGAGCACATCGAAAAATCTTTAGTGTTCGCGGGCATGCCCGCCCGCAATGGTGTCAGCGCGGCCCTCCTGATTCAACTGGGAGGTACCGGCGTGGATGACATCTTCTCGGGGGCGGATAACTTCCTGCTGAGCTTTGCGCCACAGGCCGATCCGGCGCGCTTGATCGATAAGCTCGGCGAGCGCTACGAAGTGACTCGCACCAACATCAAGAAATGGACGGTCGGCTCGCCCATTCAGGCCCCGCTGGATGCCCTGGAAAATTTGCGGAAGCGGCATCCGTTCGACGCTGCAGGCGTGCAGCGGGTTGAGGTGCGCCTTGCCACGAGCGAAGCCAAAACCGTAAACGACCGCGAGATGCCCGACATCTCGCTGCAGTACATGGTGGCGGTCATGCTGCTCGATAAAACCGCCTCTTTCGCTGCCGCTCATGACAAACCGCGGATGCAGGATGCGGCCGTTCAGCGCGAGAAGGCGAAAGTGCAATTGATTCCCGACGAAAAGCTGGAGCGCCTCTATCCGCGCCGCGAGACGGTCGTGGAAGTGACCCTTACCGAAGGCACCAGACTCACCGAGCGCGTGAGTGCCGTGCGGGGCACGGCGGAAAATCCAATGACACGCGACGAAGTGGTAGCGAAGTGCCGCGACCTTATGGCGCCGGTCGTGGGCGCTTCCGGCGCGGGCAAGCTGATCGCCCGGGTGCTGGAGCTCGAAAGAACCAACGACATTAGGGAGCTGAGGCCGCTCCTGCAGGCCTAGGTTAAGCGCGACTCAACCGGGCCGTCGCACTGCCGATTCTCCGAGGCACCAGCGACGCGCGCCTCGAAACGGCTTCCTTAAGCTCTACTGGCGCTTCCGGAAAGGCCGGGTAGCGCCGTCCGCAGGTACGGCACGCGTAATGGCCATGTACCGGCCACGTCAGCGATTCATGCGTAAGCCTGCACCAAGTGACTCCGATCCTCGATTGAAGTTGCCTCAACATCTCCCTATCCTCCAGATGCGGTTTGTGCGGCTCCAAGTTAACTGAAACTCCGGCCGTCAGGTTTTCGAAGCCCGGCGGCCGGTTAAAGTCGGGTCATAGGGCGGTGTTAGAACCTATAGCCAAAGCCGATAGAAGGCTCCGCCCGGTGCGTCGTGCGGTCCAGGCCAGCAAGCGCCGGCAGATCGTACGTCGGGGAGTTGTAGACGAAGCCCCGATACTGCGCCCGCATGAAAATATGGTTCGTAAGGTTGAGATCGGCGCCGGCTCCATAGACGAACGCCGCGCGGGTCTGCGTACTGGCGCCCGCGAAATCCTTCGGGTCGAAGACCAGAGCGCCAACGCCGGCCAGCGCGAAGGGCGTGACCTTGCCGAACGGCATGCGGAAGACGTACGCGCCTGAGACCTCGTGTGAATTGGTCTTAACGCCGAAGACCCCGGAACCTGAGGTGTAGTTCTGCGTGTTGAGCGCATAACCGTAGTTGCCCTCAATGCCGTGATGCTTGCTGAAGAAATAACGATAGGTGGCCAGCACGCCGCCGCTGTTAGTCGCGCCGTTGTCGATTCCGTTGTGGCTAGTCGTCGTGACGAAGCTGCCGAACGCCTGGACCGCGGCATCTTGTCGGGCCGTCTCTTCTTGGGCATAGGCGGGCAGCGCGATCGAAGCCGCACCTGCCATCAAAATCGTCATTAACCTTTTCCGAAACATTTTTTCGCTCCTCTTAACTTTCGATTCCGAACACCGAATGGGCGTTCGCGCCTACTAGCGCACCCGCCGTTCCAACTCGCCCGGCTGCACAAGTCCAGCATTATCACTGCACCTTGGCTTCGGGGCTGCCGAAGCGCCAAAACAGCTTCGGCGTGTGCCGGGTTTCCGGCAGTTCGGTGGTCGAAAAGCGAAAGCTGGGGACCGCGCCCGGTGACACTTGTTGCCCGACGCCTGATACTGACTGTGCGTGAAACTTACCGGGACAGCGATGCCAGGTGTTCTGACCAACTGCGCGCGGCGCTATCTTATGCCGCTCGCGTCATCCCCAGCACGGCGTTGATCAGCACGGCGGCCATGCCCAGGGGGATCATCACCTTCCAGCCGATGTTCATGAGCTGGTCGTAGCGGTAGCGGGGGAATGTGCCGCGGAACCAGATCATCAGGTACAGCAGATAGACGACTTTCAGCAGGAACCAGAACGGTCCGATGACCGCCGCGTTTACCGCGGGAACCGCGAACAACAGGGCCACAAGCACAAGCAGCAGCACGACGGCGAGCAGTATTTTCTGCTGCCCCGCATCGACCAGCCTGCCAACCATGCGATAAGTCAGCAACGCCGAGCCGCCGAACAGCACCATTGGGAAGATGAAATTCAGAGGGAGCGCGAGCCAGGCAACATTCGGGAATGGGCGCAGCCAGCCGCCGAGGAAAAGCGTGGCCGCCACCGAGGCCACCACGAACATGTTGGCATACTCAGCCAAAAAATAGAGCGCCCAGCGCATGCCGCTGTATTCGGTATGAAAGCCGGCCACCAGTTCCGATTCGGCTTCGGGGAGGTCGAATGGGGCGCGGTTGGTCTCGGCCACGGCCGCCACCATGTAAATGCCGAAGGGCACGATCATGAAGCCGTAGTTTCCAAACAGAAACCAGGTGTGCCTCGCGAGCTGTGCCTGGACGATTCCCGTCAGGCTGAGAGTGCCTGCCATCATCAGGCCGGAAAGCAAGGCGAAGGCCAGGGCGACTTCGTAGCTGACCAGTTGCGCCGCGCTGCGCAGCGCGCCCAGCAGCGGGTAGTGGCTGTTGGACGCCCAGCCGCCCAGGATGATACCCAGAATGCCGACTGCGGATGTAGCGGAGATGACCAGGATGCCGACGTTCACGTCAGCCACGTAAAGATCGGAAGCCAGCGGCACCACCGCGAACGCCGTCAACGCCGTGAAGGTCGAAATCACGGGCGCCATCCAGAAGATCCAGTGGTCGGCTTCGGCCGGAATTATGTCCTCTTTCAGCAGCAGCTTGATCGCGTCGGCGAGAGGCTGGAGCAGGCCGTGCGGCCCAACGCGCATCGGCCCCAGGCGCACTTGAAGATCGGCCAGGACCTTGCGCTCCACCAGGCTGAAGTAGAGCGCGGCCAGCGGCACGGCGGCGACCAGCGCGATACTCAGCAAGAGCGGCCGGAACCAGGGTTGTGAGAGCAGTGCTTCCATATCATCCTCAGCGCAGCAGCGAAATAGCGGCCAGCCGCAGGAACGGTTCCGGATAGACGCCGATGGCCAGAGTCGCCAGGCCGCTTATGCCTAGCGCCATGCGCAGGCCGGCGCTCAGAGCCAGCGGGGCTGGTTCCACAGATTCCCGCACGAACATGGCGCGCACGATTCTGAAGTAGTAATAGATCGCCACCGCGACATAGAGCGTGGCGATGACGGCCAGCACGTAGTGGCCGCTCTGGATCAACGAGAGGAAGATGTAATACTTACCCAGGAAGCCTGCGGTGGGCGGGATGCCGGCAAGCGAAAGCAGAAAGATGAGCATGAGCACCGCATATCCGGGGCTCTTATGCATGAGCCCGTCGATGTCTTCGAGACGGTCGCCGATAATGTCCTCGCGCCGCAGCGCCACCAGCACGAGAAAGGCGCCCAGGTTCATGAACGTGTAGACCATCACGTAAACCGCAACGCCGTTGAGGCCTGTTTGATTCCCGGCGATCAGGCCGAGCAGCATGTAACCGGCGTGCGAGATGGAGCTGTAGGCCAACAGCCGCTTAATATTCGTCTGGTTGATGGCGGCGAGGTTGCCGAGCGTGAGCGTAGCTACGGCCACCAGCGCCAACACCGGTTCCCAGGCCGCCCGGGCCGAGGCCAGGGGTCCGGTGAAGATGCGTAGTAAAAACGCCATGCCAGCGGCCTTGGACGCCACCGCGAGGTAAGCAGTGACTGTGGTGGGCGCGCCTTCGTAAGCATCCGGCGCCCACATGTGGAACGGTACGGCGGAAATTTTAAAAAGCAGCCCTACGGCGGTTGTGGCGAGCGCCAGCAGGACCACCGGGTCCCAGGCCGACCGAGCCGAGATCGCCGCGGCGATGTCGGCCAGCCTGGTCGAACCCGAGATGCCATACATGACCGAGAAACCATACGCCAGGAAACCGGTGGCAAAGGCGCCCAGTAGAAGATATTTCAGCGCGGCCTCGTTCGACCGCCTCTCGCTCTTCAGGAAACCGACCATCACGTAGAAGCTGAGAGCCATCAGTTCCAGGCCCATGAACAGGGTGATGAGGTCGGTGCCGGCGGCCAGGAAGTACATGCCCGCCTGCGCGAACAGGATCAGGCCGTAATATTCACCGTGATGCTCGCCGGCGATTTCGAGGTACTTGTACGAGACCGCGGCCACGATGACCGCAGCCACCAGGAAGATCCAGTTAAAGAAGACCGCGAAGCCGTCGACGGTTACCGCGCCGTGAAAGCCGAGCAATTGCATGGAGGCGCTGCCTGCGAGCCACGCCTGCTGGCGCCACAATGCGTAACCGGCCAGGGTTTCGCCCAGGACCACGAAAATCAGCAGCCATTTGCGCTGGCGCGGCCCGGAGAAGAGCCAGCAATCGAACAGCAGGATGGCGCAGCCGAACAGCGCCAGAATAAGCGCGGGCAGGATGGAGAAGTGGTCGGTGGCGGTGTAGAACTGGCTCATCGGGCCTCCGAGGGGAGGCCGGCCATGGGGCCGGCCGCGGACCGGGGGGTCCGCCCCACATCTGCAGCTTGTGAGTGGAAGTAGTCGGGTCGGACGCGCTCCACGATCTGGTTCACCGGCTGCCGCAGCACGTCGAAATATGGCTTGGGATATACGCCAATCCACAATGCCCAGCCGATCAGCGGCAGAAATATCGCCAGCTCGCGCAGGCTGAGGTCGGGCAAGCCGAGGTTCCTGGCGTTGGTCACTTCGCCCAACATGGTCCGCTGATAAAGCCACAACAGGTAGGCCGCGCCGAAGATCACGCCCGTTACAGCGAATGCCGCCCAGGCCCGGTTGGCTTCAAACGCGCCTTGCAGAATCGTGAACTCGCCGATGAAGCCGTTGAGGAGCGGCAGACCGGCCGAGCTGAGCATGGCGATGGC
>CAZKVF010000306.1:0-9786 GCA_964556085.1 uncultured Solibacteraceae bacterium | reverse complement strand
GTAACTGCCAGCCGCATCAACGGCGCCCTATCTCACGGCCCCACCTCCGACGAAGGTAAGGCCACTTCTTCTCTCAACGCCCTCAAAACCGGGCTCACCGGACGCACCGTCCTGCTGCCCTCCGAAGATGCCGCGCTCTATGAGGCCCATCTCGCCCGATTCCGCGAACAGTATCAGCCCGTCGGCGATCAGGAGCTGGCACTCGTCCAGTCCCTCGCCGATACGCACTGGCGCATCGCGCGTATTCCCTCCCTCGAAATGGGCATTTATGCCCTCGGCCGCTTGGAATTCGCCGATCTGTTCCCCGAGTACGATGAAGGCTCTCGCAAGATATTGATCGAGGCTAAGACCTTTCTGGCCTACCAGCGCCAGCTCGTCAATCTCGGCATTCAGGAAGGCCGCCTGCGCCGCCAGGCCGCGAAGGATCTTGCCGCCCTCCAGGCTCTGCAGCAACCCCGGCTCCAGGCAACCCAAGCTCGTCTGAACGAGGCCGCCAAGCTTTATATCAATGCGGTGCATCAAAACCGCCAGGAAGAGTATGACGCCAAGGCGCTCGGGTTCGAATTTACGCTCGAACAAATCGAGGTGCGCGCCATCGACATCGAACCCGATCTGTTCCACGAATGGGCCATGGAACAAGGTGGGGCAGGCCCTGGCCTTGCCCAATCGGAGCCGCGACCGTAAGGGAGCGCCTGGGTGGGGCAGGCGCTTCCGCTTGCCGACAATAAGAGAAGGTATTTGCTGGCTCGAGCCCTTCCAGTGGGGGCAACCCTTCCGGGCTGTCCCGACCCACGGTGTCACCGGTTTTTCGCCGCCTCTGGTTTTGGCTGGCTGGCCATTGTCGCTGCCATGTCGCAAGACTACGTCGGCAACGAAATTTGTATCAAGCAGGACGTTGGATTTTGTTCCGCCGGCGAACACGCCGTGTAACTCGATCTTCCAGGAGGGGATCTTTTAAGGCAAGATTTACCTGCTAGGGTGTAACTCTTATCGTGACTCCTGTCGGCTGCAAACGGCAATTCAGCGCCACTTCGAAGGTGTTGCCTGGTAATCCGATTGCTCAGCCCGTAATCCCTCTCATTACTATTTATCGGCAGATATACGGCTCCTCAAGCAGGCTCGGGTGCGCGGATATGATTACTATCGGTAACTGCGTCGAAACGCGGCGGGGTGGGCAATGACTAAGCGCGAAGCCGCTAGCTATCACGAGGCCGGTCACGCAGTCATGGCGTACCTGAAAAGTGTCGATTTCGAAAGTGTAACCATTTTGCAAGACGGCCGCTATGCGTGTGGCATATGTGGATGTAATTATGAATCGTCGGTACCTAACAACCTGGGGCCGGCCGCAACGCAGTCTTATGTAGATACCCGCCGAATCGAGATTGGCCTGGCTGGACCCTTTGCCCACGCTCTTTACGTCGGAGGGTTTGCACCGGGAAAGGGCGCTCCGGAAACGCATTCACGAGCTAATGATGCGCACCTGAAGGGCGCCGAGGATCTCGCCGTCCTGGATGCTCTGGCCAGTGAGGTGAAGCACCTGAACGCCGCGGTCGGCGAGGAACTCGTGGATAAGATGATCTGGTCATCGTCCTTGCGAAGCATTCTATTCGACCTTAGCGATCACTGGTGCATGGTCGAAGCGGTCGCCGCTGCCCTGATAGAAAGAGACTCGCTCTCGCAAGGCCAGGTTCACCAGATTATTCGAGCAAAGGAAGCTCAACGAACTGAGCAGACACGGCGTGTCGCGAGACCGCGCGTCAAGAAGGTGGCCGAAGAGCCGGGGATCGCCATCGCCGGCCGTTAGCCCGTGAGTTCGGCGGGCCTATAGCAGTTCTCCTGCCGCCGGCAAGTAACCTTGCTCCTCCCGCGTGCTGGTCCGTCAGCTCCCTGCATACAGTAGAGTGATGGATAGGGGATGGCTACTGTTTTCACGAGACGCGAGGCCCTGCTGGCCGCCGGCGCTTATTGTGCAACTCGACGCGGAGGCGCGCAGGACGGGCCGGTCTTTTCAACCGAGGTTAAGGTCGTAAATGTCCTGGCAACGGTACGGGACGCGAGCGGCGCGCTGATCACCGGTCTTGGGAAGGAGGATTTCGTCCTCGCTGAAGACGGCCGGCCACAAACCATCCGTTATTTCTCGCGCGAGACCGATCTGCCGCTGACGCTCGGGCTGGCCGTGGATACCAGCGCCAGCCAGCGCCGTGTAATGGACGCGGAGCGCGGCGCAACCCTGCGGTTCCTCGACGCCGTAGTTCGCGAAGCTAAGGATCGGGTTTTTCTGATGCAGTTCGATAGCCATGTGCGGATAAAGCAGCCTCTCACCTCTTCGGTGGGCAAGCTGGAGGATGCCCTCGCCTTCGTTGATACCGAGACCCGCCGCCAGTTACAGATACAGGGCGGCGGAGGCACGCTGCTGTACGACGCGGTGGTTCAAGCCTCCGACGAAGTGATGCGAAGCCTGACCGGACGCAAGGCTCTGATTGTGCTGTCGGACGGTGTTGATTTCGGCAGCGACGGCACGCTCGAGGATGGCGTGGCGGCGGCTCAACGGGCCGAGACCCTCATCTATTCCATCCTCTACTCCGATCCCGGCGCCTATGGCTTTCTCGGCGGGCACGACGGCAAACATGTCCTCGAACGCCTCGCCGGCGAAACCGGCGGTACTTTCTTCGAGGTTTCGAAGAAGCGCAGCCTGGACGAGATCTTCGAGATTTTGCAACAGCAACTGCGCAGCCAATACAGCCTCGGCTATGTTTCCGACAAGCCGGTCACAATTTCCGAGTTTCGCGCAATTCAACTGACGGTCAGGAAAAAAGGTCTGGTGGTCGAAGTGCGCCGCCGATACTGGGCGAAGCCATAGGTGGGATTCTGCATGAGAATGGTTCTGCTTCTGCTGCCGTTGTTCGCGGCCGCGGCCGCGCAAACGGGCGTCGTCACTGTCGCGATAGAGACGGAGCTTGGCAACATCGAGGTGGATATCGATACCCCTCATGCACCCGTCACGGCAGCTAACTTCCTCCGCTATGTCGACGCGGGGCTTTACAATGGCGGTGCCTTTCACCGCACCGTTAAACTCGACAATCAGCCGCGGAATCAGGTCAAGATTGAAGTGATTCAGGCCGGCCGCGTGCCTGGCGCCAAGGGCTTCGCGGCAATACCCCTGGAGCGCACCTCGCTTACGAGGCTTTCTCACCGCGACGGGACGATTTCTATGGCCCGGGATGGACCGGACACTGCTGACTCGGATTTCTTTATATGCATCGGCGATCAGCCTTCTCTCGATTTTGGCGGGAAGCGGAATCCGGACGGTCAGGGGTTTGCGGCTTTTGGACGGGTTGTGCGAGGAATGGACGTTGTGCGGCGGATTCAATCTGCGCCATCGGACACCAGGCAGCGTCTGACACCGCCGGTCCGGATACTCAGGATCACGCGGAAGCACCGTTAGGCTGGACTGGGCAGCAGTTCGGCTAAACCGGTGTGGGCTGGACACCACCAACACGATGCGGATAGAATGACCGCAAATGAGGAGGGCTTACTCGGGATGAGAAAAATTTGGACAAGCATCGGATTTTCAGCCGGCGTCCTGCTGGCTATGCAGGTCTTTACGCACTCCGCCGCAGCCGATGAGATGCCCGGATATAAGGCCCCTACAGGACCCGTTCCGCGACTCGCCAGTGGAAAGCCCGACTTCAGCGGCGTGTGGCAGCCTCCGCGCATGGCGGATGTCACCAAGAACATGGCCTGCTGCAAGGGATCCGGTGACCTTCCCTTCACCGCTTGGGGTAAGCAACAATGGGACAACTACGATGCCGCGAAAGGCGATTATGCCGGAACCTGTCTGCCTTTTGGCCTTCTACGATCTGTCGGCGGACCGCATCCCGTCCAGATCGTGCAGAACGATAAATACATCGCATTTCTGTGGGAGCAGAATACCTGGTTCCATGTGACACCCACCGATGGCCGGCCTCACCCCAAAGACCCTGATCCCACCTGGTTCGGCAACTCAGTCGCCCACTGGGAAGGTGACACGCTGGTAGTCGACACCATCGGCTTCAACGGCAAGACGCGCATCGATACCATCGGTCATCCTGTCAGCGATCAATTACACACGATCGAGCGGTATACGCGCCGCGATCTGGGGCACATCGATTACGTCCTGACCATCGACGATCCCAAGACTTATACCCGTAAATGGGATAGTATCCGGACCTGGACCTTGCACCCGGAATGGGAGATCATGGAATACTCTTGCGAGGAAAATAACAAGGATCTTTACGAGGGCCACATCAAAGAAGGTATTAATCAATAGGCAGCTATCGATCTGCCTGGAACCTCGGGACCACGTAATAGCGGAACGAGTCAACAGTTAAGGAGAACGCCGATTATGGGTTCGACCAGACGCACCATCTTGACGGCGGGTGCGGCCGTAGCCGCAAGCACCGCCATGCCGCGCGTATTCGCTCAGCAGGGCAACAAGGGAACCGGGAAATTTTACGAAAAAGGCTCTGTTCGCATCTATTATGAGGAGGCCGGTTCCGGCTTCCCGCTGATGCTGATCCCGGGCGGCGGATTGAACTCGACCATTGCCTTCTTCACCGGCAACTCGCCTTTCAACGCCGTTGAGGAGTTCAAGGGAGAGTATCGGTGCATCACCGCTGACCTGCGCAACGCCCCCAGCGGCCAGTCCACCGGCCCTGTCGAGGCGAACCGGCCGTGGGAATCCTACGCCGACGACCAGCTCGGCCTGATGGATCATCTGGGCATCGATAAGTTCGCGGTGATGGGTTTCTGCATTGGCGGCCCCTTCATCTGGAGTCTTTTGAAGCGCGCACCCAATCGTATCGCCGGAGCCGTTCTGGCGCAGCCCGTGGGCTGGCGTCCGGAGATGCGCGACCCGAAGTACCCGGGCACATTTTGGAAAAGCTGGCCTTCGCAGCTGACCGCCAAGCGTCCCGAGATCCCGATGCAGACGGCGGACCAATTTACCATCAGGATGTTCGAAACCGACCCCGACTTCGTCTTCACGGTCACCCGCGATTTCGTACGGAGTTGCCAAAATCCGGTTCTGGTCCTGCCGGACGAGGTGCCCGCGCACCCATATGCCGTCGCCATGGAGTGCGCGATGCTCGCGCCCAAAGCTGAAGTCAGCATGTTCCCCTGGAAAGAACCCAAGGAGCGAATTCCCCTGGCGGTCCGCCAGATTCATTCCTTCCTCAAGGCGCATCGGCCGGCTTAGGCTGCAGCCGCATCTGCCATTGATCTGCCGGAACAACACCGCCGCTTGGCTCGGCGGCCGACCTTCCTCAGAGAAGCTTGCGCCGGTTGGAACGCCGCGAACGAGGCGGCACGTAATGGAACTGGACCAGATAAATGTTCTCTCCCTTACCGTGCTTCGCTACTTTCAGAAGATCGATCACGCCGAGAAAGCCTGACGCTCGCGCCAATTGCGGAGTGATGTCCGGAAAACCGATCGGCTCAATCGAATCCACTTCGATCTCACCTTCTTCCATCGGGTATCGGCACCCTACTCTTACGTGTGGCCGAGTCCAGAACCGGACACTGCACGTGATTTCTCCCCGTCGAACCCCTTCCCGGAGACGCTTGGTGAAGACCATTAGGAAATTTTTGACCGGAGGCGGACCGCGGCAGCGGTATTCGGCGCTGCGCCGGGCGACGCCGCCGGCCTTCGTTCTGTAGACTGAATGTAGTGGCGCGCTGAGTGGAACCAGAATCGCGATCTTTCGGCGCCGGCCATCTATCCTTCAGCGTTTCACCTGCGGAAAATACGACACCGCATTTAGGAGACATACGGAACTCACTTCGAATCCGCCGCCTGCCGCGGACGGTGACAATCCGTCGAAAATAAACGGGCTGTCTGGGAAGCGAGGCTCTGCCAATCTATCTTTCGGTAAAAGCCAGCCTATCTTTCGGCAGAACGCCTTATCGGAAAGAGCGGCGGCTTCTAAAATATGGCAAGCGTGCTACATGGCTCTCGGCTACCTGCAGCGAGCTCCTCGGGCCTTGCTCGCCGGTGCTCTGATCGCGGTGATTGCAACCATCGATTGGCGCGTCCAGGCTAATATCGCGTTTGGCTTTCTCTATCTCCTCCCCGTCATGTTGATGGGGACCGTGTTGCCGCTCTGGGGCGTGATGTTGACGGCTCTCGTTTGCACCGTGCTGGCCGATGCCTTTGACCCGTTTGTCTTCACTTGGTCCGTCGGATTACCGCAGGACATTCTGGTATTCACATCCCTGGCCGGAACGGGATTGTATTCGCACGAGGTCGCCAGGAATCGCGAGCGCGAAAAGAAACACCTCATGGCCGTTGAAATCGAGGCAGCCGCGCGGCGGAGCGCGGAAGAGCAGTTGGAATTTCTGGTCGAAACCAGCCCGGCCGCCATCCTTACTATGGGAGCAGACCACCAGATTCTGCGCGCCAATGCCGCGGCCCACCGCCTGTTCGGAGCGCCGGTCGGAGAATTGGCCGGCAAGAGCATTCGCCGCTATCTACCATCCCTCGGAAAGATCGAATTCGGCGGCGATTGGCGCCAGAACTTCCGTACCGAGATGCAATGCCGGGCCGAGAAAGAGCAGGGGGATTTCTTTTTGGCAAACGTGCTGTTTTCCACTTACGAAACCGCTCTGGGCCCTCGCCTCGCAGCCGTGGTTCTAAACGCTTCCGACGAACTGGTAGAACGCGAAGAATTGAACCTGGAACAACTCCTGGCCGCTTCCCGCATCCTGGTGGGAGCGGTGTCTCACGAAGTGCGCAACGTGTGCGGTGCCGTGGCAGTCATCTACGAAAATCTCATACGCCAGGGAAATCCGGATGGAAACAAGGACCTGGAGGCGCTGGGAGCCATCGTCGAGACGCTGAACAAGATCGCCTCGCTCGAACTGAAACAGAGTTCGCGCGAGCCTCAGTTGTGCGGAGTCGATCTTGTAGAAACTCTCGGCGATCTCCGGCTCGTCGTGGATCCCTATTGTCAGGAGGCGGAGATCGCAATTCACTGGGACATTCCTGACGGCCTGCCACGGGTCTGGGCCGACCGGCAGAAATTACTGCAGGTACTGCTCAATCTTGCCAAAAACAGCAAACGGGCCATGGAAAACGCCGAGGTGAAAAGAATCGATATTTCCGCTCGCTGCGAAGACGGCCATGTGTGCATCCGGTTCACGGATATGGGCCCGGGAATCAGTTCGGCGGAGAAGCTGTTTCACCCCTTCCAGCAAGGCGCCGACGCGACGGGCCTCGGCTTGTATCTTTCACGAGCCTTTATGCGGTCGCTGCATGGCGATCTTCGCCACGACCCCACCGTCCCGGGTTGCTGCTTTTTGATCGAGCTCACGGTTGCCGGTTCCGCCGATGTCGGGCAAGAGTTGGAACAGAATGGCGCGCACAAGACTTTTGCTGGTTGACGATCACGTTCTGTTTCGAGAGGGTCTCAGCCGCCTTCTGGCATCGGAGCCGGATTGCGAAATCGTCGGCGCCTGCGGCAGCGCCGCGGAAGCTTTGCAGGTTCTAAAAGGCGCCAAGGTGGATGTCGTTCTTCTGGATTACGACCTCAACCAGGACCGCGGCGCCCATTTGATCGCGGCCGCCCATCGCGCCGGTTTTACAGGCAAAATTCTGATGGTAACCGCCGGAATGAGCGCCAAGGAGTCATCCGGCGTTCTGAAGCTGGGCGTATCCGGAATTATCCTGAAGCACAATCCTCCCGGCTCGCTGGCCACGGCCATCCGCCGCGTGGCATCCGGCGAACTCTGGCTCGACCCCAAGATCGTGCAACTCATGGCGGACGAGGTCCATCAGATTCCCGAAGAGGGCCCCACACATCTCACCCTTACGGAGCGGGAACGGCAGGTCCTTCAAGGCGTTTTTGAGGGCCTGGGTAACAAGGAAATTGCCGCTCGCCTGGGAATCACGGAAGGCGCGGTCAAGTCGGGCCTGCAGCAGCTCTTTCAGAAGACGCACGTCCGTACCCGCAGCCAGCTCGTCAGGATGGCGTTGGAAGGTTCATTGGGCTCAAGCGGGAAACCGTAAGTACCGCTGTAACGCCGGCCCGCCTTTGCCGCCCGGCGAGGGATAAGCCTTCTGCCTACGGTTGCCAGGCGAACGCGCCTGGCCCACACTCTATGTCTTCCAGTGCACCAGCGAATTGCTCGGTGGGGTTAAATTGGGAAGGCCCATTTGGCCTGCACCGGGATACACTGTGAAGTAGCGCCATGAGATTCACCCTCCTGCTCCTCCTATGCCTGGCGTCATCGGAAGGGGCAGCGCCAACGGATTATTTCGTTCCCGCACACAGGTTAGCCGGTTTTGGCGTCGATCGCGACGACCTTTCGAACGATCTGCTTACCGCGCGGACCGACCTGATGATTCAATCGCAGACCTTCTCGATCATGCGTGATCCCCAGGCCGTTCCAGGCGCCCGGCGCATCACCGCCGACCGGAAGCTGCAGTCGCTGTTTCACTCCGCTTCCGAGCACAGCGGACTGCCCGCGGAACTGCTCGAGGCCATCGCCTACGTTGAAAGCTGGGGCGAAGCTAAAGCCGAAAGTCCTTCCGGCCCCCGCGGTATCATGCAGGTCTCTCAGGGCACCGCGCGCGTTATGGGTCTGCGGGTGATAGCCACTACGCGCTACCGCACCGTTAAAGAGACGGTCCAGGTTCGCAACAAAAAGAACAAGCTGGTTACCAAAACCGTGCGCCACAAGGTGGCCTACGTGGTGGCGTCGCGCGACGAACGCCTCAGTCCGGAGCGAGCCATCCCCGCCGCAGCCAATTACCTTGCGGGATTGGAGCGGAAGTTCGGCGGTCGCGATTGGGCAGTCTTCGCATATCACTGCGGAGAAGGCTGCGTCTCGCAAATGCAAGATCTGACGCGGCGCTCGCGAGGGATTCCCCCGGACCAGGTCACCGTGGCGCGCATGTTCTTCTCCTGCACACCGGTGTGGAACCGCGAACTCTATCTGGCGGTGCAGAGTGAAATGCAGCGCGACTACTCACCCACTTACTGGTTCCGTATCGAACGCGCCCAGCAGTTACTGAGTCTCTATCGCCGTGATCCGGGGGGCTTCGCAAAGCTGGCCGAAGAATACAAGAGCGAGTTCGCTGTAGGACCGCGAGCGCCCCACCGCCTTACCGTCTGGCTCAAGCGCGACGATATGGTGTTCCACAATGATGAGGATATCCAGGCCGCCATCGGCACCAGGCTGGCGCGCGCTTTCGACCAGCCCGTTTATTTCGGCTACACGGTGCATCTCACCCCGGATCAGCCCGAGAGCCTCGTGAAATATTCCCACGCCGCGCCGGCCGCACTGGGAACCCTCATGTACATCGCCTACGAAACCCGCCGCGTATGGGAGGAGTCCAAACCCGGAACGGAAAGCTTCCAGCCCCTCGCCGTTTCGGCCTTAGTCGAGCCCGAAGACCGCGCCCGCCAGTCCAACCTGGCGGAAGCAGCATCCCACACCTCTGGACAGGTTTTCGATATCGAGTATACGAACCTGCCGCCGAAGGAGTTGGAAGCACTTCGGTTCATCCTGGACGATCTGGGTTGGGAAGGCTACCTCGGCTTCGTTGACGACGGGCCCAAAAATATCCACATCGGCTGCGCACCCACCGCGCGGGAGTTCTTTTCCTCGGTGTTCCAGGAAGGCCTCGAGAAAAACGCCGGGCTCTCCAAGCCCACCCCGGAAGTAGCCCAGTAGCCCTGCGCTAGTCGCCGGTCCGCGAATAGAGTAGGATAGGTACCGGCTGTTTGCATGTGCATCGGACGCCGC